>JAFDZM010000043.1 GCA_018266915.1 Bacteroidota bacterium
GAAAAATGTATTTCAAATTAAATTTGGATATATGGCAAACCTAGAATACGGAGCTTTGTATAAAGACGTTTATAAAATTCCCATATACAAGCTCTATAATGACGCACATTGCATAATGACAAATTGCAAAAACTCCGTAGGAGTACCCTGTTTATAGCCCCGATAAATAGAAGGAATGGGCTCCATAGGAGCCTCCTAATAACCGCCAGAAAGGCTATTCCATAAAATCAAACAAAAATCGATCTTCAAATGATATCTGAAATTTTTCCAATAATTCAATATACTCTTCTTTGAATGTTCTTTTCTGGTGATGTCTTTCCTGATTAAGAATATATTTCACAACGGCATCAATATGAGATTGTGAATAAGAAAAAACACCATACCCCTCCTGCCAATTAAATTTACCCTTTACCCACCCTTGATTATTGATAAACTCATTACTCTCAACTTTTATCTCTTTTACAAAATCGGATATCAGAACTGTTGGCTTGAAACCCACAAATAAATGCGTGTGATCGGGCATGCAATTAATCGCCAGCATTTTGGCCTTCCTGTTTTGAACAAGTCCGGTAATATACTTATGTAGTTCTTCTTTATGCTCTTTGGGGATGAGATTTTGCCGATGCTGAACAGCAAAAACAAATTGCAGATAGATTTGTGAAAAGGTATTAGGCATATTATAAATAAATCATAAAACTTCTGGTAGAAAATTAATTATTAGCTGATTCTCTTAATTTCTTATTAGAGAAAAACATTTTCTTGATCTCTCTTAACTCATCTGAAGTTATAGTATTTTTTGGCAGGTAGGAGTATTGAGAATTGCTGTACCAAATAAATATCCAATGTTTCGTTGAGGTAATCCTAATTACCATATTCCATTTTATTTGTGTAACCGATACGCTGCTTTTTATCTCTATTCCGTTTTCATCTATTTCCCAAAATGATTTCTCCCCCGCATGTGGAGATGATTTATATCGATTTGCCGCCAAACCATAAGCCCTAAGTGGAACTATAAACATTATACCAACACATAACATTACTAAAAATATTGCTGCATTAGTTGGTATTTCACTGTATGTTAATGAAATAAGTATGGCGACGAAACATATAATATATATGATTCTTAAAGTCCAAGAGTTAAATGAGATTCTCAGAGCAAGTCTCATATAGGTTTTATAATCAATTTGCTTTGAAAATGTAATGGGAGTCATAATAAATAAGGCTTTAAGATACATAGCAAATATACCTTAAAGCCTTTAACTGAATGGCCTTATTAAAAATATTTATGACCAAAGATTTGACGGATAAACTCCGTCTGCGATCAATTTGGAAATGCTTGCCTGCACGATCGGCTTATCTTCCTTATAAGTAACACCGAACCATTTTGATGCAGTAGGGATCACTTTGAATGATGCTGTGCCAGATTTGATCAGTTCGTCAGCAGCCAGCGGAATAAAGAATTCGGCTTTAGGATTGTTCTCATTTGCATCAACAAACCTTTTGAACATCGGCTCACTTTGTTTGAAGATAGCCGGAGTGAATCCCCAGAAGTTCATCGATACGCGGGTATCATTTGGCAGCGGATGCTCTCCGGTTGCATCTTTATAGGCAACAGTACCGTCTTCTTTAAAATATACTTCGGTACGCTCGTTGATCTCAACCATGTTGCCGTTTCCATCAACTTTACAAACGCCACGGGATACTGAACCATAATCAGACAACGTTTTATCGATCTGGTAACCCACCAATGAATATGTATCGTCAGCAGCTTCAGTAGTCAGGAATTTGGCCATTTTTTCAAACGCATCGCGGCCATAGTAGTCGTCCGCATTGATTACACAAAAAGGCTCATGAACCTGGTTGCGAGCTGCAAGTACCGCGTGCTGAGTGCCCCATGGTTTTGCTCTTTCAATCGTTTTGTCGATGCCGAAAGGTTTCAAGTCATAGCTTTGGAAAACATAGTCGGTTTCAACGCGACCTTTTAATTTTGGCTCGAAGATGGCTTTAAAAGTATCGGCAAACTCTTCGCGGATAATGAAGCTGATCTTACCGAAACCAGCGTTGATCGCATCATAAATAGAGTAGTCGATAATTGTTTCACCATTGGGACCGAAGCCGTCAACTTGTTTCATGCTTCCATAGCGGCTGGCCATACCTGCGGCCAGTATCAGTAGAGTGGGTTTCATATTTGTTTATTAGGTACTGTTTTGAGCGTTTTGGTTCAATTATATCTCAAAAGACATTTATACTCAAATTGTTTTGGTAAAGTTTACTTTTCAAATGTAAACTTTAAATGTCAATCATACAATTATTTGACATTTATTTTATATACCTGAAATCCTGTCCGTCTTTTACATTCAGCAACACCTCGTATATCATGCGTATCACATTGTCCACATCTTCCTTATGGATCATCTCAACGGTAGTATGCATATAACGTAATGGCAAGGAGATCAATGCTGATGGCACCCCGTCATTTGAATAAGCAAATGCATCAGTGTCCGTACCTGTTGAGCGTGAAGACGCCTGGCGCTGGAATGGTATATCAGCTTTCAGTGCTGATTCGATCAGCAGCTTATTCACGTTATTCTGAACCGCTGGAGCATATGATATTACC
This sequence comes from Bacteroidota bacterium, assembly GCA_018266915.1. Taxonomy (GTDB): domain Bacteria; phylum Bacteroidota; class Bacteroidia; order Sphingobacteriales; family Sphingobacteriaceae; genus Mucilaginibacter. The sequence continues at coordinate 2,618 of JAFDZM010000043.1, forward strand.
GGACCTTTGCCACAAGCCAGATCGCCCTGGGTAATTTTGCTGATCATCGGGGTTTGGGTATCGTGGGTAACATCGGTCACAATAGCCAGGTTAGGTTTGATATGATGGGCGATCATCTCTGCACCGCGTAAACCTATTTCCTCTTGTACTGCATTAACAATATACAGTCCGAACGGCAGCTTCTTCTTGTTCTCCTTCAGCAAACGGGCAACCTCGGCAATCATAAAACCACCGGCACGGTTATCCAATGCGCGACCAACATAATAGCGGTCGTTTAATATTATGAACTCGTCCTCATAAGTAATCACACAACCTACGTGGATACCCAAATTTTCTACTTCTTCCTTAGTAGTGCAGCCGCAATCCAGGAAGATGTTTTTCAGCGTAGGCGCTTCTTCCTTTTCACCCGAACGGGTATGAATGGCAGGCCAGCCGAATACAGCTTTAACAACGCCCTTATCGGTATGAATATTTACGCGTTTTGATGGTGCTATCTGGTGATCTGAACCTCCGTTACGGATCACGTATATCAATCCGTCATTAGTGATATAGTTTACAAACCATGATATTTCATCAGCGTGGGCCTCGATTACTACCTTATATTTAGCTTTCGGGTTGATGATACCAACCGCGGTGCCGTAGTTATCTACATAATGTTCGTCGATATAAGGCTTAATATAATCGAGCCATAATTTCTGACCTTTTGCTTCAAAACCTGTTGGAGAAGGGTTATTGATATATTCTTCGAAAAAAGCCAGCGAGGATTTATTTACAACCTCTACATGCTGCTTTTTTTCAGCTTTCTTTTTAGACATAAACTGATGATTTGGGACTGTTTTTTAATCGATATTGGCAAATATAGTAAAGCTTAAGATAATGACGTATGTTAACAAATTTTAGCGGCATTATTGATTAATTGTTACTGCCTTAACATTCAGTTTATCTGCTCTATCTTACTTTGTCGTGAGTAAATTTTTTTCAAGATTAGTTTAGTTGATTGAGGGCCAGCCCGCTAAACAGCGGGCTGGTTTTTTATTTGCTTCTCCAATATCTCGTAATCAAAGCCATTTTTAGAGAAAAGCTTCCCGGTATGCGCATACCCGGCTTTTATATAGAAGCCGATAGCTGATACCCGCGCATTGCACCATATTACTGTACCGCCTTCTGATTCGGCAAATTCTTCAACCCGTTGTAATAGGGCATTTCCAATGCCCATTTTCTGATACTCCGGCAGTATAGCCAGTTTCCGGAACTGGAATGATTTATCAGTCTGAAACAAAGAGATGATTCCAACAAGCTGATTATCTGTAAACGCACCAAAGTGGATACCATCCTGGTCTTCATCTAACTCCATTTCGTAGAGTTTACTGTCAGGGTATAGCACCGCCTGACGTAAACGCCAGGTTAGTTCAGGACGGATTTGTTCTATTGAAATCATGAGCTTAAAGCTAAAAGCACAAAGCTAAAAGCTTTTTTGATTGCCTTCTAAGCTTTCTGCTTTGGTCTTTAAGCTTTCGGCTTACAAAGGAATATTTCCGTGTTTCTTCCTCGGATTATTCACCACTTTGTTTTCCAGCATTTTAAAGGCATGAATAAGCTTAATACGCGTCTCAGCCGGGTCGATCACCTCATCAATAAAACCACGCTCTGCAGCACGGTAAGGGTTGGCAAATATGTCTGAGTATTTTTGCTCCATCTCCAGCCATTTGGCTTCTTTGTCATGCGCAGCATTGATCTCGCGTTTAAAGATGATTTCCGCCGCTCCTTTGGCGCCCATTACTGCAATCTCGGCCGTTGGCCAGGCGTAATTCATATCAGCGCCAATGTGTTTGGAATTCATCACATCATAAGCACCGCCATAAGCTTTGCGGGTGATAACGGTAATGCGAGGTACGGTCGCCTCGCAGAAGGCATATAACAGTTTTGCACCATTAGTGATAATGGCGTTCCATTCCTGGTCAGTGCCGGGCAAAAAGCCGGGAACATCTTCAAATACTAGCAGGGGAATATTAAAACTATCACAAAAACGCACAAAGCGCGCTCCTTTGGTTGATGAATGGATATCCAATACACCAGCCAAAAATGCAGGCTGATTAGCAACTATACCGATGCTTCTGCCTGCCAGCCTCGCGAAACCAACGACAATGTTTTCTGCAAAGCCTTTATGCACTTCTAAAAACGAATCTGCATCAATTACCTGGCTGATCACATCACGTATATCATAAGGCTGTGAAGGATTTTCTGGCATCAGGTCAGCAAGGCCTGGACGCGATTCATCTTTACCTTCGTAAGCAGCTGAAGGAGCTTTTTCCTCGCAATTCTGAGGCATATAGCTCAGCAGCTTTTTAATATGCTGTATCGCATCGATCTCGTTGGCACAGGCAAAATGCGTCACGCCTGATTTGGTTGCATGCGTATCTGCCCCCCCTAACTCCTCTGACGTCACCACCTCATGGGTAACGGTCTTCACCACATTCGGCCCCGTTACGAACATATATGAGGTATTCTCCACCATTAGTATAAAATCCGTAATAGCCGGTGAATAAACTGCACCACCTGCGCACGGCCCCATAATAGCTGATATCTGCGGCACTACGCCCGATGCCATGGTGTTGCGGTAAAATATATCTGCATACCCACCTAATGAAACCACGCCTTCCTGTATTCTCGCTCCGCCTGAGTCATTCAAACCAACAACCGGCGCACCGTTCTTCATGGCCAAATCCATTATCTTGCAGATCTTCTCTGCATGGGTTTCCGAAAGTGAACCGCCAAAAACCGTAAAGTCTTGTGAGAAAACATAAACCAGTCGACCACTGATAGTACCATAGCCTGTTATTACTCCGTCTCCCGGATAAATCTCTTTCTCCATCCCAAAGTCGGTTGAGCGGTGGGTAACCAGCATCCCGATCTCCTGGAAGGAGCCTTCATCCAACAAAAAATGCAGTCGCTCACGTGCCGTTAATTTCCCTTTTTTATGCTGACTCTCTATCCGTGCGTGACCGCCACCTAACTGGGCCTGTTCGCGTTTATGCTGTAGTACTTTAAGTTTTTTGTTCACAATCCGGTTTATAATGCTACAATGTAATTGCTAAAAATAGGATTAAATGCGCAATATACGCTCACCCATCAAACATAAATGCCCCGCTCTCGTTAATTTTACACCCATTAGTTTATGCTGAGACGATCAAAAGATAAGCGCACCCTCAAAGAAAACCTGATGCTGGCCTCATCCACAGCATTTGTAGCCGGCTCAACCAATGTGGCCGGCGTTATTGCATTTCTTGCCTTTACAACCAACATCACAGGCCATGTAGCCAACCTGGCGCGTCATGTGGCCGAAAATAACTGGCACGAGATGACCCTATTTTTCATTTGGCTGCTGCTATTCTTTATGGGCGCATTCATATCCAACTTCCTGATACGGTCAGCATCGGATAAAAGCTATTACTGGGCGCATTCACGACCAATCATAATCGAGATCATTATCCTGCTATTCGTTGCTGTTTATGGCGATAAGTTTTATGGGGAATCATCAACCGAACGTGAGATTATCATTTGCGCTATCATATTTTCCATGGGGTTGCAGAATAGTATGGTTTCAACAGTATCCGGAGGGTTGATTAAATCTTCGCACTTAACCGGATTATTTACCGATCTTGGCGGCGATGTATCGGAATGGTTTCATACGATTGGCAAAAAGAGAGATATTGTAAAAAATCGCATATATGTACGGTTAACCATTCTGGCTTTCTATTTTTTAGGCGGATTAGCGGGCGGTTACTTTTTCAATGCTTATGGATTCGTAATATTCTACTTTATCCCTGTGATTTTACTCACCATATTATATTACGATCTTTCAAGTGTTGCATTGCACAAACTATTGCGCCTGTTTTCATCACCTGAAAAAGTATAAATTTGCACCCGAAATCAATACACTTTAAATATCAACCTATGAGCACTAAAACCCACGACACCAGTCATATCACTTACGAGAGCCTTCTTGAGGGTAACAAGAAATTTATTGACAACGCTTTAAAATCAGATCCGGAGTTTTTTGATAAACTGACAAGCCAGAACCCGCCTGTCCTTTGGATAGGCTGTGCCGACAGCCGCGTTCCGGCTAACCAGATCACCAATACCAACCCGGGTGAGATATTTGTGCACCGTAATATCGCCAACATGGTGATCCACACGGATATGAACATGCTTTCGGTATTAGATTATGCTGTGAACGTGCTCCATGTAAAACACGTGATCGTAACGGGGCATTATGGCTGTGGCGGGGTACTTGCAGCCATGAGCAATAAAGAATTTGGATTGATCGACAACTGGCTGCGCCACATTAAAGATGTCTACCGTATTCACGCAAAGGAACTGGATGCAATAAGCGATGAAAGCCAACGTGCAAGTCGCCTGGTAGAGTTGAATGTGGTGGAAAACGTTTACAATCTCTGCAAAACATCCATCGTACAAAATGCGTGGATGAACGGCCAGGAACTAAACGTTCATGGTTGGGTTTATAGCCTCGCCACCGGAAAGATAAATGATATGAAAGTAAGCACCAGCAATAATAATAAGCTGGATGATGTGTTTAAGTTCAAGTGAAGATTAGAGTCAAGAGCCAAGACCTAAACATTCTTAATATCTTGGTTCTTGACTCTTGTTTCTTGGCTCTCTCCCCTACAGTTCTTTCTGTAAAAACGGATACCTGTAATCCTTCGGCGGATCGAAAGTTTCTTTAATAGTTCTTGGAGATACCCATCGCAGCAGGTTGATCATTGAACCGGCTTTATCGTTAGTACCCGATCCCCTTGCGCCACCAAATGGCTGCTGACCAACTACCGCACCTGTCGGTTTATCGTTGATATAGAAGTTACCCGCAGCATTGCGTAAACGTTGTGTTGCTTCTGCAATGGCATAGCGGTCTTGAGATATAATTGAACCGGTAAGCGCGTATATCGAAGTTTTATCTACGATGTCGATCACCTTGCTGAAATCTTTATCCTCGTAAACATAGATAGTCAATACCGGTCCGAAAAGTTCTTCACACATCGTTACATAGAAAGGATCGTCTACACGGAATACCGTTGGCTCGATAAACCAGCCATTAGTTTTATCATATTTACCGCCGGTTACCAGTTCTACGCTAATATCATTTTTAGCTTCGTCAATATATTTTGCCAGCTTATCAAATGATGCTTCAGTAATTACGGCGTTGATGAAGTTTTCGAAATCTTCAGTCGGGCCCATTTTGAAGCTGGCTACATCGCGCTGCATATTTTCTTTTACTGCCGGCCACAATGATTTAGGGATATACGCCCTCGAAGCAGCAGAACATTTTTGCCCCTGGTACTCAAATGCGCCACGAACCAATGCTGTGCTCACCACATCTGCATCGGCGCTTGGGTGAGCAAGAACAAAGTCCTTACCACCAGTTTCGCCAACGATGCGTGGGTAGGTCTTATATTTATGGATATTGGAACCGATAGTTTGCCAGATATTCTGGAATACTTTTGTTGAACCGGTAAAGTGTATACCTGCAAAATCAGGGTGATTGAATATCACCTCGCCTGCAACCGGACCGTCAACATAGATCAGGTTGATCACACCATCGGGAACGCCGGCTTCTTTAAACACTTTCATAATCACGTTTGCGGCGTAGATCTGCGGATAGGCAGGTTTCCAAACCACCACGTTACCCATCATGGCAGCTGATGAAGGCAGGTTGCCTGCAATAGCGGTGAAGTTGAATGGTGTCAATGCATATACAAAGCCCTCCAGTGGGCGTTGCTCTACCCTATTCCAAACGCCTTTGCCTGAAATTGGCGGCTGCTGCTGATATATCTCAGTCATGTAGGACACGTTGAAACGCAGGAAGTCGATCAGCTCACAAGCCGAATCAATCTCCGCCTGGTAAGCATTTTTTGATTGCCCCAGCATCGTAGCAGCGTTTATCTCGGCACGATAAGGGCCAGCGATCAGGTCGGCAGCTTTTAAGAATATAGCGGCACGTTGTTCCCATGCCAGATCTTCCCAGGCAGCTTTTGCGGCCAATGCGGCATCAATAGCAGCATTTACGTGACTTGCATCGCCTTCAGAAAAAGTAGCCAGTAAGTGTTTATGATCATGCGGCGGACGGATCTCCAGCTTTTTGTTGGTACGAACTTCTTTCCCGCCGATATACATCGGAATATCAATTTGTTTTGAGCGCGCATCTTCCAGAGCGGCTTTGAGGGCAGCACGTTCTACACTGCGCGGGCCATAATTTAAAACAGGCTCGTTCTGCGGTGCAGGCACATTAAAAAATCCTTTCAGCATAGGTGTTAATTATTGAGTGCGCAAAGATAAGGGTAAATGTGCAGATGTGCGAATGCCTTGATGTGCAAATATGCAAATGTGCAGATGTGCAGATGCATTTTGACTTTCATCTGAACGATTGATGTGCGAATGCCTTGATGTGCAAATATGCAAATGTGCGGATGTGCAAATTCTTAACTTCTACAACCATTATAACCTCTACAACTACTACAAACAATTAATAATTAGTTTATATTTTTTAATACTAAAAGAATAATTAACAACCTAAATAACCCAGTATAACTCTCACCGAAACTTACATTTTTATGCATCTTTTTTACACCTCTCGCGTATAACACTTCTATGGATGTAGATAAACGTCCTAACACGCACACTAATAACCAATAAAGAAACACGGCTATGTCGAAACCAGAGGATATCTATAAAGAGTACAGGGAACTGGTATTAAAACACTCCAAAGAAGCGATCAACGGACAAAAATTCTCATTTCTGTTTACTTCAGAAAAAGAGGGGACTTTTACCCTAACCAACAACGAAACCAAGGACATGATTGGCGGCACATTTAAACTGAGCGTGAACAATGACGGCCTGAACATATTAATGGACTATAAAGGTTTCTATATCACTCAGACTTTAAAGATCGACAAGAAGGAAAGTACTATTGTACGTGAACCAAACAGCGGCAAGGTGTTTCTGACCGGTCACAAACTGGATATAAAAGGCAGCAAATAAGGATTTATACTATTTATTTTCTTCCGGTTTGTAGCACCTTATACACAATTTTATAGGAAAAAATTCCACAAAATTAACCCACAGTTCTGCGATCATTTTCTACTAAGGCAATAAAAGGCCCCAATTGGCCCGTATTGACCTGTTTTTAAGTTCAACTCCATGTGGTGCGGTTGTTGCCGTACTTTAAGCATGAAGAGCTTACCTATACTTCTTTTGTTTGTTACCCTGTCGCTAACCGCCGCTGCGCAGTTTCCGCTTGGCAGTACTATGCCTAAGATCAAAACTTATTTCAGCGAGCATGTACCCTACTCATTTGTGCAGGAATTCAGGGCCGAAAACGGCGATACTGCTATTTGTTTTACCAAATCAAAAGTTATAGGCGACTTCACCTTCTATTTTGACCATAACGGGATATGCACCTCATACGTTGTAACTTATGGCAAAGAGGATTTCAGCCAAATAGAATCCCTGCTCGACCATAAATACTGCCACCTTGAACCCTCCCGCTGGATATCTGAAGAAGGCAGATTTGATGTGGATGTGAAAGCGCCTGTGGCCGGTGCCAATTATTTCAGCGTTGTTTATACAACCGATCCGCTGTTAGGCGACATGCGAGACAATACTTTGGTGTCGAATTAAGCCGCAAAAATTAATCGCTTTAACAAGGAGGCACCTACGGAGCCCAAACAACTCGTTATTTTTCCTATAAACAGGAAGCTCCTATGGAGCTAAAACCCGACCAAATGATCGACTCCATAGGAGTCACCTGTTTATAGAACATCACATTCCATTTATTTGGCTCCATAGGAGCCTCCTTTCGCCGATTTAATTCCATCTGATTAGCCGCCATTATACCCAACACCGCAAAATCTTTTTAAATTAGTAGTTTATTCAAACGCAAAATGAAACCATCATGAGCCTCCGTTGATGAAATAAACAAAAACGGCTCATGATAGCTTCATCACCATTAAAAAACAATTTACTTCGATGAAACCACTATCTCTATTACTGTGTCTTATGGTACTATTTGTTTGTGCCCAAAAAGCAAACGCCCAGGAACAAACCCCGGCTGATATCTCTAAAAAGTTCTTCGAGCTGTATGCCACCAAACCTATGGATGCCATCGATCAGCTTTTTGGCGATGTGAAGAAAAACAAACAAGTAAGCGACGACATCACCGCCATCAAAAAGAACCTGAAAGTAACCATCGACCAGGACGGCGATTATTATGGCTACGAACCGATTACTGAAAAAAGTATTGGCACCACCCTGAAACTTTTAAGCTACATGGTGAAATACGATAAACAGCCGGTACGATTTATCTTCATCTTCTACAAACCAAAAGATGCCTGGAAGATTTACACTTTTCAATTCAACACCAATTTGGATGATGAATTAAACAATGCTGCGGGTGTGGATTTGTTGAAGGAGAATAAGCAATAGGGGATAATTATTGATTGATGGCTAGTTATAAATAATGGATTTTGTCACATGATTTATTTAATGTCTGCGGTTACCAAATGGTCAGCCATTAGAGTTATTCATAAATTCTCTTAAACTGTTTTCAGTACGAATAGTTAGGCTAGTAAGTTTTTCGTCGCTAAAACTTTCAGAATAATTGTCCTCAAGACTTACTCTTATTTGTCCAATTGTCGAGACAAAATTTGTATGTATGCGATTGTAGACGATAACGCTGTTTCCATTTAATGATTGATCTTCATTTTTTAAAAAAATATCGTTGCCAACATAAGCCAATCTATCCAACCTGAAAATGGCTCTATTTGCCAAGTCCCAAATTCTGTTCAAATACGAAAAATTAACAATTGGAAAATACTCATCTACAATCGAAGAAATCTCTAATCGGACATTTTCATAATTCAAAAGTGTTTGTTCAATCTTTTCGATACTTGGATTATAACGTAGAATCTGAGTAAATATCTGTTGCAATAATTGCAAATTGTTAGCATTTGCAGTTCCTAAACTCATTGTAGCTCTTACAGTATTAAAATAACTTAATTGTTCAATAGCAAAACCTATTAGTTCCTCTTTCGTTTGTATCATCCACCTAAGAGTATTAGGCCCTCGCAGTGATTCACAAAAAGATACTACCTCTGTTTTTGAGGTCATACTTGCAGCAGTAAAATTTAATGAACCATAGTAATATCCATAATCTGAAATTATCCATTTAGAGTGATTGCTTGAATCCAATATAACTCCGATGTTATTGTTAATTAGATAAGTTATATTATCAGTATGATTCTGATTACCAAAGCCCCACATTCTAGGTGGCATTATCAGTAATGCATTAATCCCTTGATTTCTTTTATTGATTATCCTTGGAATAATAGAAGTAGGATGATTAAATGGAGAAAAATTATATCCACAAACTATAATGAATTGTTTAGCATTATCAATAATCTCATGTATCTCATTTATGAAACTGACATTAGATGACTTTATACCCCATTTGCTTCCATTTCCCGGATCTATCATTTTGGTTTAATTGTGCGTTTATCGATTGTTTAAGACTTTTACCATCAGGATGCGAACTGATAATTAAGCTGAGCTAAATATACTATTAGCTAATATAGATTGTCAATCCGCGAAAACACCCATTTTTTATGCGAAAAAGCGAGGGGCACGTCCAAATTCAGTTGGCAGTTTATAGTAATTATGATAATCCTTCAATTAGACGAATCATGGTTCAGATAATATGCAGCGTGGCCTTTGCGCACCGCACTTCGAGAGCCTCAGTGTGACACCCTTTTCCTTATTTAATGAAAGGGGGTGACACTACTAAGCAAACACAGCAGCCCCATTTCTCCCTTTCAGCAAAAACGTTTTCATTGGCCCTTTGCCTTTTATATCGATTGTTCCGCGCTCGTCGAAATGATATTTGGGTTTAAGGATTTCGTAGGTCGCTTCGGTTACCTGTATTTCGCCCGGTATTCCGTGCGATTCCATTCTGGCAGCAGTATTCACACTGTCACCCCAAAGATCATAGGCAAACTTCCTTTTGCCAATTACACCAGCGATAACTGGTCCTGAATGGATACCGACCCGGATCTGTAAAGTTTGCCCTGTTTGTTGGTTATGACGTTTGATCATTTCCTGCATGTCCAAGGCCATGTCGGCAAGTAGTTCGGCATGGTCGCGACAACTAACCGGTACACCCGCAACCACCATATAAGCGTCACCAATGGTCTTGATCTTTTCTGCTTTGTATTTATCGGTCAGGTTATCAAATTCAGTAAAAACGGCATTGAGCATGGCGATAAGTTTATCCGGGCTCACCGTTTCCGTGTATTTGGTAAAACCGACAATATCAGCGAAAAGGATAGATGTTTCTTCAAAATCATCTACTATGGTGGAAGGACTTCGTTTCAAACGTTCAGCAATAGGTACCGGTAGTATATTATTCAGCAAACTTTCAGAACGGTCGCGCTCCACGGCCAGGTTATGCTCTGCCCTATTGACCACCGCGTATCCTACTCCTCCCATCGCAATCCCGCAAAATAAGAACCCGGCGAGATTAAAAGAAGTCTCCATAGCTATAAACGGACGTGGCTCATCCAGCACGCCATAAGCTGGCACATGGGCAATAAAATTGACGCCGAAAAAGCAGAGGCCCGTATAAATTACACACAACCACATCCATTTACGTTGCCGCGCCGGGAACATAAAAAACTGTATAAACACACAAACCACCAGGAACACATCCCAACGTGAATTGCTACCCATAGTAACCTGGTAAGAGGTAAGAAATGATGGCGCCCACAAGCCAAACCACACCCTGCCAAGCAGGAAACGTTTTAATTTGCTCCAGAGCAGGATAATGCCTATAGACAACCCATGTCCCAGAAATATCAACATTTGCAACATTGGGACGCGATACTGGAAACAAAGCCCGATGTTCTGTGCAATCAGGATCAACACCAATACCACAATAGCGTTCAGGAAGCTGATATGCCGGGTTTCGGCAGGCGGGGTATTCTCATCCATACCTGTTGTGATGAGATAGTTCCAGAGACGTTTCATCAATGTTATAATTATGAGAAGGTTATTTATGCTAATATAAAAAAAGCGAACAAAAAAACGCCCTGCTCAAATGAACAGGGCGTTGATATTTTTACCTTCTTAAAGTCTTCCGCCGGCGGGCGGAGAGATTTAGAGGGGGCTGGGCTTATTCGCCTTTTTCAGCATTTTCTTCGTTTGCAGCTGGTGCTTCCGGAGTTTCTTCGGCAGCAGGTGCTTCTTCAACTGCTGGTGCAGCTTCAGCTTTTGGTTCTTCAACTACTACTGCTTCTTCAACAGCAGCTTCAGCTTTTGGAGCAGCAGCTTTAGCAGCGCCACCTTTACCAGAACCACCACGACGACGGGTTGATTTCTTAGCAACTGCAGCACCGTCTTTAGTGTAAGTAGTGTTGTAGTCTACCAATTCGATCAATGCCATTTCCGCGTTATCACCCAAACGGTTTTCCAGTTTGATGATACGGGTATAACCACCCGGACGGTTAGCGATCTTCTCAGCAACTTCGCGGAACAATACGTTCACGCTGTCTTTATCCTGCAAATAGCTAAACACGGTACGACGTGAATGTGTAGTATCGTTTTTTGATTTGGTCAGAAGGGGTTCAACATACACGCGCAGAGCTTTTGCTTTTGCCAGTGTAGTAGTGATGCGCTTATGCAGGATAAGCGAAGAGGCCATGTTTGCCATCATCGCCTTGCGATGACTGTCGGTACGGCCTAAGTGATTTACTTTTTTTCCGTGTCTCATTGTTTTTTGTTTTGTGGCACGTGCATACCGTCGGGCGGCGTTACCGTCAAGCCCTCGGAATTACGCGGGTTGTTAGAGTCGAGAGCCAAGATTCAAGAATCAAGATATTAAATCTTTTACTCTTGGTTCTTGAATCTTGGCTCTTGCTTCTATTATTTATTCTTCGTCTAATTTAAATTTTGACAGGTTCATACCAAAAGATAAGCCTTTTGATTTAACCAGGTCCTGGATTTCAGTCAATGACTTTTTACCAAAGTTTCTGAACTTCAGCATATCTGCTACGTCGTATGAAACCAGGTCGGCCAGGCTGCGGATGTCGGCAGCTTTAAGGCAGTTCAAAGCACGTACTGAAAGATCAAGGTCAACCAGTTCGGTTTTCAGGATCTTGCGCATGTGCAGGATCTCTTCGTCAACCTCTTTGGTTTCTTCCTTAGCCTGAGCCTCAAGCATCATGTTCTCATCGCTGAACAACATAAAGTGCTGAATAAGGATCTTAGCTGCTTCTTTCAAAGCGTCTTCAGGATGTATAGAGCCATCGGTAGCGATATCCAGAACTAATTTTTCGTAGTCGGTTTTTTGCTCCACACGATAGTTTTCTATAGTGTATTTAACGTTTTTGATCGGCGTATAGATCGAGTCGATAGCGATCACACCTACGTTAGCATCAGGATTTTTATTTTCTTCGCTTGAAATATAACCGCGACCTTTATTGATAGTCAGCTCGATTTCAAGTGTTACTGATGAATCCATGTTGCAGATAACCAGCTCAGGGTTCAATACAGTAAAGTTATTTGAGAACTTGGTAATGTCACCGGCAGAAAAAGTGTCCTGACCATTAACGATCACGAATACTTTTTCAGTATCGCCAGATTCACCTGTTTTCTTCAAACGAACTTGCTTTAAGTTCAGAATGATCTCGGTAACGTCCTCAACAACACCCTTAATGGTTGAAAACTCATGCGTAACTCCTGAAAAACGAACAGAAGTAACAGCATAACCTTCAAGAGATGAAAGTAAGATACGACGTAAAGCATTACCAATGGTTACACCAAAGCCTGGTTCTAATGGACGGAATTCGAACGTGCCATCAAAATCATTTGCTTTTTGCATGATAACCTTGTCTGGTTTTTGAAATGCTAAAATTGCCATTTATATCCTTTGTTTATTGTTTACTTGATTAAAGATTTGAGATGTGAGATTTGAGATGTGAGACTTTTGTCTTTTTCCGAATCCTTCTCTTAAACCATTTTTACTTACATATGTTTGAAACTGAAATATGAGATTTGAAGTATTTCTCAAATCTCATATCTAAAATCTCAAATCTTATTTAGAGTACAACTCGACGATCAGGTTTTCCTTGATGTTTTCAGGAATCTCATCGCGGTTTGGATAGCTCAGGAATTTGCCTGTTAAGTTGGCAGCATCCCATTCTAACCAGTTGTATTTATTGATCTTTCTGCCTGCAACCGAGTTAGTAATTGCTTCCAGTGATTTTGATTTTTCGCGAACTGAAACCACATCACCTGCTTTTAAGCTGTAAGAAGCGATGCTTACTACTTCGCCGTTTACGTTGATGTGTTTGTGGCCTACCAATTGGCGTGCCGCTGAACGTGTTGGAGCGATACCTAAACGGTATACGGTGTTATCCAAACGTGCCTCTAAGAATTTCAGCAAGTTCTCACCGGTGATACCTTCTTTAGCTGATGCACGGTGAAACAGGTTTTCGAACTGACGCTCTAATACACCGTAAGTGTATTTTACCTTTTGTTTCTCTTGCAGCTGAGTAGAGTACTCTGACTGCTTGCCTCTTCTTTTAGAGACACCATGCATACCCGGAGGGTAATTTTTTCTTTCTAACGCCTTGTCCGGACCGAAGATTGGCTCACGGAACCTACGCGCGATTTTTGATTTTGGACCTGTATATCTAGCCATTTTGTTTGTTTTAAAGTATCATGCAGCCCACAGCTGATGAATCTTAGCTTTAAAAATTTGGTTAATTAAACTCTTCTTCTTTTTGAAGGACGGCAACCGTTGTGCGGAAGTGGTGTAATGTCCTTAATAGTGGTAACTTCGATACCTGCAGTTTGCAAAGTACGGATAGCTGACTCGCGGCCTGCACCCGGTCCTTTTACAAATACTTCAACCTTGCGTAAACCCAGGTCGTAAGCTACTTTACCGCAATCGGCAGCAGCTTGTGAAGCAGCATAAGGAGTGTTCTTTTTTGAACCTTTGAAACCCATTTTACCGGCTGAAGACCATGAAATAGCCTGTCCGCTTTTGTTGGTTAGGGTAATAATGATGTTGTTAAAAGTAGCGTTTACATGCGCTTCGCCAACCGGCTCAACAATCACAACACGCTTTTTGGTAACCTTTTTAGTTTTAGCCATCTTTTTTTGAGGTTTGAGATGTGAGATTTGAGATGTGAGATAATCCTTTATCTCATTTCAAATACATCAAATCCTAATTTATCTTTTATCTTCATTTAAAAATGCCAGATGTAAGGTCTCATATCTCACATCTAACATCTCAAATCTATTTATTACTTAGTAGCCTTTTTCTTGTTAGCAACAGTCTTACGTTTACCTTTACGGGTACGTGAGTTGTTTTTGGTACGCTGGCCACGCAAAGGCAAACCTTTACGGTGACGTGTACCGCGGTAGCAACCTATATCCATTAAACGTTTGATGTTAAGCTGCACTTCTGAACGTAATGCACCTTCAACTTTGATCTGATCGTTGATAATTCCACGGATAGCGGTTAGCTGATCATCAGTCCAATCCTGAACTTTAGTGTCGAAGCTAATGCCTGCCTGGGTTAAAATGTCTTGAGCAGTTGAGCGACCAATACCATAAATGTAAGTAAGTCCGATCTCTCCTCTTTTGTTCTTTGGTAAATCAATACCTGAAATCCTTGCCATATTTATTGTTTGTTTTTAAATAACGACCGAACGGCGGGCCACCGTTGTACGAGCCGCTACAATATTTTTTAATTATCCCTGACGCTGTTTGAACTTAGGATTCTTTTTGTTGATCACATAAAGTTTCCCGTTACGACGAATGATCTTGCAATCAGCGCTACGTTTTTTAATGGATGCTCTAACTTTCATCTCTTTATTATTTATATCTATAGGTTATTCTACCCTTTGTTAAATCGTATGGGCTCATCTCTAACTTTACTCTGTCGCCAGGTAAAATTTTGATGTAGTGCATACGCATTTTACCAGATATATGTGCAATAATCTCATGACCATTTTCGAGTTCAACCCTGAACATTGCATTTGATAATGCCTCCCGAATTGTACCGTCTTGCTCAATCGAAGATTGTTTAGCCATATTTCTTTTTTAGATTTGAGATATTAGATTTGAGACTTATAATCACTCAAGCTAACTCTGCTATCCGCTTGTTATTTTTTGTTAAATAAATGAAGCAGATTGTGAAATCTCACTTCTCAAATCTCACATCTACTATCTGTTATACTTTATTATCCGCTTTAAAACCGGGTTGCAAAGATAAGCAATAATTTTTTAATTATTTAACTTTTTCTTTCAAAACTTCTTCAATCTCATCAAAGCTCGAAAGTATGTCTGCTTTCCCTTTTTGTACAGCTACGGTATGTTCGTAATGCGCTGACGGTTTTTTGTCGACCGTTGATACCGTCCAGCCATCATCCCAAAACTTCACTCCTGCCCTGCCGGCATTAATCATTGGTTCGATTGCGATCACCATTCCTTCTTCCAGCTTAATGCCCGAACCACGTTTTCCATAATTCGGCACTTCCGGTTTTTCGTGCAGATGCGTTCCAACACCGTGGCCAACCAATTCCTTCACCACCCCAAAACCATTCTTCTCAGCATGTTCCTGCACGGCATAACCGATATCGCCAACACGCTGGCCAACCACCGCTTTCTCAATACCGAGATAAAGCGATTCTTTGGTAACACGCATCAGTTTTTTGGTTAGCTCATCTACCTCGCCGATGGCAAAGGTATAAGCTGAGTCACCATAATATTTATTGAGAATTACACCGCAGTCAACCGATACCAAATCTCCTTCGACTAATACATGCTGGCCAGGGAAACCGTGTACGATCTGATCATTCAGCGAGATGCACAATGAATAAGGGAACCCGTTATAGTTTAGGAATGCAGGTATCCCGCCATTATCGCGGATGAAAGTTTCGGCGAGTTTATTTAATTCAATAGTTTTTATACCTGGCCGGATAACTTTTGCTATCTCGGCCAGTGTTTTGGAAACAAGTAAAGAGCTCTTTCTTATGAGTTCTATCTCTTCGACAGACTTATAATGGATCTTTGACATGTTATAAAATTAAATAACCGGCGGAGTCGTTCCTGCCGACGTAGGTATGCTTGTGCGACCAGTGATACGGCCGGTTTTCATCAAACCGTCGTAATGGCGCATCAGCAAATGGCTTTCTATCTGTTGTAAAGTATCTAAAACCACACCTACAAGGATGATCAGCGACGTACCACCAAAAAATCTTGCAAACACGTTGGTTACACCAATAATAGTTGCAACGGCAGGGATGATCGCAATGATCGCCAGAAATACGGAACCCGGTAAAGTGATCTTTGAGATCACACCATCAATAAAATCAGCGGTTGATTTACCCGGTTTAACCCCCGGAACAAAGCCGCCATTCTTCTTCATATCCTCAGCCATCTGATTAGGGTTAACCGTAATAGCAGTATAGAAATAGGTGAAGATAATGATCAGGAATGCAAACAGTAAGTTATGCTCCCATGAGTTGTAGTTAGCCAAAGCCATTACCACAGGGTTAGTTCCGGTTGATGGGAAGAACTGCGGAATGGTAGCAGGGATGAACATCAACGCCTGAGCAAAGATGATAGGCATTACACCCGCAGCATTTACTTTCAATGGGATATACTGACGCACACCGCCATATTGTTTGTTACCAACTATACGTTTAGCATACTGCACAGCGATCTTACGTGTACCCTGAACAATCAGGATCGTGAACATTACTACAGCTATCAGAGCTACAATTTCAACAATGAAAGTGATCAAACCACCTTGTCCGTTTACACGTTTGTCAAACTCAGCTAAGAACGCACTCGGCAAGTTAGCGATAATACCCACCATGATGATCAGGGAGATACCATTACCTATACCTTTATCAGTGATCTTTTCACCCAGCCACATTACGAATAATGTACCTGCGGTCAATACAAAGATCGACAGAATGTTAAATGCAAATACACTCATAGCAGGGCTGATCTGGTCAGCATTGATCTGTGAGTGTACATAGCCATATGCCTGCAATGCAGTAATACCGATTGTCAGGTAGCGGGTCCACTGGTTTAGCTTGTTACGGCCGCTTTCACCTTCTTTCTGCAGTTTGGCGAAATAAGGCACCGCTATACCCAGCAGCTGCACAACGATAGATGCCGAAATGTAAGGCATTACACCTAATGCAAAAATAGAGGCCCGTGAAAACGACCCCCCTGCGAACATGTTCAGCAAGCCTACCAGCCCTTCCTTCGCTTTCTGCGTGTTCAGGGATGCATAGTTTACACCTGGAAGGACCACGTATGACCCTATGCGGTATATTAAAAGAAATAAGAGTGTGTTAGTAAGACGCACTCTTAAATCTTCAATTTTCCAAATATTGGATAATGTAGTGAATAATTTCTTCATTGAAATTTACAACTTTACGATAGTACCACCGGCGGCTTCAATAGCTTTTTGTGCTGTTGCAGAGAAAGCGTGAGCCTTAACTTCCAACTTGGCTTTCAGCTCGCCACGGCCCAGGATTTTCACCAGGTCGTTACGCGAAACTAAACCATGTTCTTTCAAAGTTGCAAAATCAATTGCAGAAACTTTATAATCGTCCGCTAATTTTTGTAAAGCATCCAGGTTTACGCTTACATACTCTACACGGTTAGGGTTTTTGAAGCCAACTTTTGGTAAGCGGCGTTGCAACGGCATCTGGCCGCCTTCAAAACCAACCTTAGTAGTTGTACCTGAACGTGAACCGGCACCTTTGTGACCACGGGTTGACGTGCCGCCACGGCCCGAACCTGTACCACGGCCAATTCTTTTACTATTTTTAGTAGAACCTTCTGCAGGTTTTAAGTTACTTAGATTCATGATATTAAATATTTTCTACAGCTACCAAATGATTAACTTTACGTACCATGCCGATGATAGCCGGAGTAGCTTCTACTTCAACGCTGTGGTTGATCTTTTTCAAGCCCAAAGCCTCAACAGTTTTTTTCTGGCGCTCGGTCCTATCGATCACGCTCTTAATCTGGGTTATTTTGATCTTTGCCATGATGATTATCCGTTAAATACCTTTCCTAATTCAATTCCGCGGTGCTGAGCTACAGTAACAGCGTCACGCATTTGTGATAATGCCGATACGGTTGCTTTAACCACGTTGTGAGGGTTTGATGAACCTTTTGATTTCGCCAATACGTTGTGTACACCTGCAGACTCTAATACGGCACGCATCGCACCACCTGCAATTACACCGGTACCGTTTGCAGCTGGTTTAATGAAAACAAAACCACCTGAAAACTTACCATATTGTTCGTGAGGTACAGTGCCATTAATGATAGGCACTTTTACCAGGTTCTTTTTAGCATCATCAATACCTTTGGCAATTGCCTCGGTAACCTCTTTCGCCTTGCCTAAACCGTAACCTACAACACCGTGCTCGTCACCTACTACTACGATAGCAGAGAAGCTGAAAGTACGGCCACCTTTGGTTACTTTGGCAACACGTTGTATGCTCACCAGGCGATCTTTCAATTCGATCTCGCTGGTTTTTACTCTTTTTATGTTGATTGTTGACATCTCTCTTTTTTTTATTGAGTGAATGAGTGAATGATTGAATTAGTGATTTAACATTCGCTAATTCAGTAATTCACTAATTAGAAATTCAAGCCGCCTTCACGTGCACCTTCAGCCAATGATTTAACACGGCCATGATATAGGTAACCATTTCTATCAAAAACTACATCTTTAATACCTGCAGCGATAGCTTTGGCAGCAACTGCCTTACCGACTTCTACAGATTGTTCTGATTTAGTTCCTTTTGCAGCGAAATCTTTTGCTAAAGATGAAGCTGAAACGATAGTTTTACCGGTTACATCGTCAATGATCTGGGCATAAATACCTTTGTTGCTCCTGTACACTGACAAGCGCGGACGCTCTGAAGATCCTGAAAGTCTCTTTCTGATCCCCTTTTTAATTCTGTCTCTTCTTGATAATTTACCTGTCATGACGATTATTTTTTAGATGCTGATTTACCTGCTTTTCTTCTCAATTGTTCGCCAACAAACTTGATACCTTTACCTTTGTAAGGCTCTGGTGCACGCAGCGAGCGGATTTTCGCAGCTACCTGTCCGATCAATTGTTTGTCGATTGATTCTAAGATGATAGTAGGGTTCTTACCTTTTTCAGCAGTGGTTGTAACTTTAATTTCTTTCGGCAATTCAAACACGTAATGGTGAGAGTAGCCTAAAACAAGGTCCAAAGTATTACCAGCGTTAGTAGCGCGGTAACCTACACCAACTAATTCCTGCTCTAATTTGTAACCCTGGGTTACGCCAACAACCATGTTATTTAAAAGCGCACGATATAAACCATGTAATGCTTTGTGGCGTTTCTGGTCAGAAGGACGCTGAACCAATAAATGGCCGTCTTCCTGCGCTACGGTGATATCGCTATCAACCGCCTGGTGCAATTCGCCTTTAGGCCCTTTTACAGTAATAACGTTTGCGTCAGATACGGTAATGGTAACTCCTGAAGGTATTGCTATAGGTGCTTTTCCTATTCTTGACATTAGTTAATTCCTCCTCTATTGATTAATAAACGTAGCACAATACCTCGCCGCCGATGTTTTGCTGACGGGCCTCTTTATCGGTCATTACACCTTTAGAGGTTGACAAGATAGCGATACCTAAACCATTTAATACACGTGGCAAATTTGCCGTACCTGCGTATTTCCTCAAACCTGGTTTACTGATACGCGAAATGCTGCGGATAGCAGGGATTTTAGTTATCGGGTGGTATTTCAAAGCTACTTTGATAGTGCCCTGAGGACCATTGTCTTCAAACTTAAAATTCGTAATGTAACCTTTGTCGAAAAGCACTTTCGTGATTTCCTTCTTCAGATTTGATGCAGGAATTTCAACAACCCTATGGTTGGCTTTAATAGCATTCCTTACTCTTGTAAGATAATCTGCGATTGGATCTGTATTCATTATTTATTGTTTATGATGGTGGTATCCGTAGACCTGCCATCGATTAATATTAGTTTGTTAAGCTAAAAGCAGAAAGACCAAAGCTTTGAGCTTTTACCTTTCGGCTTTCGCCTCAATTACCAGCTAGCTTTCTTAACCCCCGGTATCTTGCCTTCCAGTGCCATTTCACGGAATGTTACACGTGAGATACCAAACTGGCGCATATAACCACGCGGACGGCCAGTCAGTTTGCAACGGTTGTGCAGTTTTACCGGAGATGCTGCTTTAGGCAATTTGTCTAATGCTGCATAATCGCCAGCGGCTTTAAGGGCTGCTCTTTTTTCAGCGTATTTAGCTACTAATTTCGCACGTTTTACTTCGCGTGCTTTTACACCTTCTTTAGCCATTATTTATTCTGATTTTTAAATGGTAAACCAAATTCTTTCAGCAGTTCCAATGCTTCAACGTCATTGGTAGCCGAGGTTACAAAGGTAATATCCATACCCTGGATCTTGTTGATCTTGTCGATGTTGATCTCAGGGAAGATGATCTGCTCTGTAATACCCAGTGTATAGTTACCGCGTCCGTCGAAACCTTTATCGTTGATGCCTTTGAAGTCACGGATACGTGGCAAAGCAACAGCGATTAAACGATCAAGGAACTCATACATATTGTTATCACGTAAAGTTACACGTACGCCTACAGGCATGTTTTTACGCAATTTGAAGTTAGAGATATCCTTTTTAGATTTTGATGAAACAGCTTGCTGACCAGTGATAGTGCTCAACTCATTGATAGTATTCTCAATCAGTTTTTTATCAGTAGTAGCACCACCAACACCCTGGTTGATAGCAATTTTCTCAAGCTTCGGAACCTGCATTACGCTTTTATACTGAAATTTCTCTTTCAGCGCAGTGCGGATCTCGTCTTTATATTTTGACTTTAGTCTTGGAACGTATGTTGTAGTTGCCATTACTTAATTTCCTCCCCTGATTTTTTTGCTACTCTTACCAATTTACCAGCAGCGTTTTTAGTTCTGCCCACGCGGGTTGGTTTACCTGATTTAGGGTCAACCACTGCCAGGTTTGAAATGTGTATAGCAGCTTCTTGTTTCACGATACCACCGTTAGGGTTGGTAGCGTTTGGCTTAGTATGTTTTGATACCATATTGGCACCTTCAACAATAGCACGATTTTTATCAACTATTACTTCTAATACTTTACCTTTTGATCCTTTTGAGTCACCTGCAATAACCTGTACCAGGTCACCCTTGCGGATCTTTAGTTTTTGTTTCTTTTCCATGTTACAATACCTCCGGTGCTAATGATACAATTTTCATAAATTGTTTCTCGCGCAACTCTCTTGCAACAGGGCCAAAGATACGGGTACCTCTTGGCTCGTCCTGGTTATTTAACAAAACGGCTGCGTTGTCGTCGAAACGGATATATGAACCGTCTTTTCTACGTATTTCTTTCTTGGTTCTAACCACTACGGCTTTTGATACAGTACCTTTTTTAATGTTGCCTGAAGGCAGAGCACTTTTTACTGTAACAACTATCTTATCGCCTATAGAAGCATATCTTTTGCCGGTACCGCCTAACACACGGATCACTAAAACTTCTTTAGCACCGCTGTTATCAGCTACGTTTAATCTTGATTCCTGTTGTACCATCGTTATTTAGCCCTTTCTACAATTTGAACTAATCTCCAGTTTTTGTTTTTGCTCAGCGGGCGAGTTTCCATAATCAATACAGTATCGCCAATACCACAGGTATTAGCTTCGTCATGAGCCATAAATTTGGTAGTTTTCTTTACGAACTTACCATAGATCGGGTGTTTTACTTTCCGTTCTACAGCAACCACAATAGATTTATCCATCTTATTGCTTACTACCAAACCGGTACGTGTTTTTCTTAAATTCCTTTCCATTTCGACGCTTATTATTTACTTTCAGAAGCTGACGCTACTTTGCGTTTTGTTAATTCAGTATTTAAACGAGCAATATCCTTACGTACTTTGTTGATACGGCTTGGATTCTCAATGGCCGAAACTGCGTGTGCAAATTTCAGCTTGGTAAGGTTACCCTTCTCCTCGCTGATCCTTGCTGTCAACTCTTCAGTCGTTAGCTCTAAAATTTCTGAGTTCTTCATTTTCTTTATATAGTTTTGAGTTCTGAGCCTTGAGTTTTGAGTTCTCATAACTCATTACCCAAAAACTGCTAACTTAATGTTATTCTACGTAGTCTCTACGTGTTACAAACCGGGTCTGAACCGGTAACTTCTGAGCTGCAAGGCGCAATGCTTCCTTAGCAACTTCCAGTGGCACACCTTCGGCTTCGAAGATGATCCTTCCGGGGCGAACTACCGCTACCCAGTATTCAGGAGCACCTTTACCTTTACCCATACGTACCTCAGCTGGTTTTTTGGTTACAGGTTTGTCAGGGAATATCCTGATCCACACCTGGCCTTCACGTTTCATAAAACGTGTTACAGCGATACGTGCAGCCTCGATCTGACGGCTGGTGATCCATGCCGGCTCGAGTGATTTTATACCGAAAGAACCGAATGCAAGCTCAGCACCACGAGTGGCCATCCCTTTCATTCTGCCTTTTTGCATTTTTCTGAACTTCGTTCTTTTTGGCTGTAGCATTTTTTTACTCTTTGAGATATGAGACTTGAGATTTGAGATTTGAGACTTTCATCTCTTGGCTCTGATCTATAATCTCTATCAAATCAATACTTATATTTCAAATTCGCTGTGTGATGTAAAAAATGTGATTCTCATATCTCAAATCTCACATCTCAAATCTATTTTATCTTCTTCCTGGTCCACCCGGACGGTTACCACCGCCTCTGTTTTGGCCGCCTGGACGGTTACCACCGCCACGACGATCGCCGCCACCCTGGTTACCACCTCTTCTGTCGCCACCTCTGCGCTCACCACCACGTTCGCCGCCTCTTTCGTTGCCGCCGCGTCCGCCAAATGATGCTGAGCCTTCCGGACGGCCACCTTTACCGCTTGCGCTGCTGGTACTGCCGATGTTCGGTGACAAGTCACGTTTACCGTAAACTTCACCTTTGCAGATCCATACTTTAACGCCGATCTTACCATAAGTAGTAAGCGCTTCGCCTAAAGCATAGTCAATATCTGCACGGAAAGTATGCAGAGGAATTCTTCCTTCTTTATACTGCTCGGTACGTGCCATTTCAGCACCGCCTAAACGGCCTGAAGTCATTACTTTTATTCCTTCAGCACCCATTCTCATGGTTGAAGCAATAGTAGTTTTCATAGCACGACGGAAAGAGATACGAGCCTCAAGCTGTTTTGCTATACCTTCAGCAACTAATTGTGCATCCAGTTCAGGGCGTTTGATCTCGAAAATGTTGATCTGAACATCTTTCTTGGTCAGTTTTTTCAACTCTTCTTTGATCTTGTCAACTTCCTGGCCACCTTTACCTATTACAATACCCGGACGGGCAGTGTGGATAGTTACGGTAATGCGTTTCAAAGTACGCTCGATAACTACTTTAGATATACCACCTTTAGCGATACGTACTGAAATATACTTGCGGATCTTTTCGTCTTCAACTAATTTATCGGAGTAGTTATTGCCACCGAACCAATTAGAATCCCAACCTCTGATGATTCCTAATCTGTTACCTATTGGATGTGCTTTCTGTCCCATCTTAAATTAATTGTTATCGTTTTTACTGTCCACAATAAGAGTTACATGGTTTGAGCGTTTGCGGATACGATATCCACGGCCCTGCGGAGCCGGACGCAGTCTTTTCAACTGGCGGCCACCACCTACTGATACCTCTTTTACATATAAAGCGCTATCTTCAACACGTTTGCCTTCATTTTTTGCTTCCCAGTTTTTGATAGCTGACAGCAATAATTTCTCTACACGGATAGCAGCTTCTTTATTTGTATATTTCAGGATATACAATGCTTTTTCTACATTTTCTCCGCGAATCAGGTCAACCACCAGGCGCATTTTGCGAGGTGAAGTTGGGCAGTCCTGTAACTTAGCAACAGAAGCTCCTCCTTGCTGAGCCTTTGCAGCCTCTTTTTGCTGTCTGATCAATACAGACTTTTTAATTTTTGTTGTTGCTTCCATTGCCTGTTATTTTTTCTTTTCTGCGTGACCGCGGAATGTACGGGTTGGCGCAAACTCTCCCAGCTTGTGACCAACCATGTTTTCTGTTACATACACAGGGATAAACTTGTTACCGTTGTGTACCGCGAATGTATGACCAACGAAATCAGGAGAGATCATGGAACGACGTGACCACGTTTTTACTACTGATTTCTTGTTAGAATCATTCAGTGTCACAACCTTTTTCTCAAGGTTATGATCTATATAAGGTCCTTTTTTAATTGAACGAGCCATTATTTTTTCCTTCTTTCAATGATATAACGATCCGATGATTTCTTTTTGTCGCGGGTTTTAAAGCCTTTAGCTAACAAACCTTTGCGTGAGCGTGGGTGACCACCTGAGGCCCTGCCTTCACCACCACCCATAGGGTGATCTACCGGGTTCATTGCTACACCACGAACTCTTGGACGACGGCCCAACCAGCGTTTACGACCAGCTTTACCTAATACAGCATTTGCTTTTTCGCCATTTGAAACTGTACCGATGGTAGCCAGGCAAGTTGCCAGGATCATACGGGTTTCGCCTGAAGGCAATTTGATGATGGCATATTTACCGTCGCGTGCTGAAAGCTGAGCGTAAGTACCTGCACTACGTGCGATAGTACCACCCTGACCAGGGTTCAATTCGATGTTATGGATGATTGAACCAAGAGGAATATTCTTTAATGGTAAAGTATTTCCTACTTCTGGTGCTGCTGTTTCGCCTGCTACTACAGTTTGTCCAACTTTTAATCCCTCCGGAGCGATCATATATCTTTTCTCGCCATCAGCAAAGTGTAACAGTGCTATACGGGCTGAACGGTTAGGGTCATACTCGATAGTAGCTACAGTTGCAGGGATATCGAACTTATTACGTTTAAAGTCGATTAACCTGTATGCTTTTTTGTGACCACCGCCTAAGTAGCGCATAGTCATTTTACCGCTATTGTTACGGCCGCCCGATCTCTTGTTCGAAGCTACAACCAACGACTTTTCAGGAACGTTTGTTGTAATGTCCGAGTTATCAGTATCTATCCTGAAACGGGTACCGGGGGTAACCGGTTTGAATCTTTTAACTGCCATCTCTATTAAATATTGCTGTAAAAGTCTATAGTTTCGCCGTCTTTCAACGTAATGATCGCTTTCTTGTAAGTTGCAGCGCGGCCTGTAACCACACCAGCTTTAGTGTTGCGACTTTTAAGTTTTCCAACGTATTTCATGGTGTTCACCGCAGTGATATTTACACCATACATTTTCTCAATTGCCTGTTTTATCTGAAGCTTGTTTGCTCTGTGATCTACCTTAAAGGTGTAGCGGTTAAGCTTCTCAGTTAATTGAGCTACTTTTTCAGTAAGTAAGGGTTTCTTTAAAATTTCCATAATTACTTAGCTAATGCTTCCTCCAAAGTTTTAACGGCTCCTGTAGTTAATAAAAGTGTACCGGCATTCAACACATCATAAGTGTTAAGCTGATCGGCAGTGATCACTTTGCTTTTCTTCAGGTTACGGCTTGATAAATACACATTGTTATTGGCAGCAGGCAATACTAAAAGTGTTTTTACATCACTTACTTTAAGGTCTGCTACCAGCTTTACGTAGTTTTTGGTTTTAACTGTATCGAAGCTAAAATCTTCCAATACTACTATGCTGTTATCTTTTGCTTTGTATGATAAAGCTGATTTACGGGCCAGTGATTTCAGTTTCTTGTTTAACTTGAAGCTGTAATCGCGCGGCTGCGGACCGAATACGCGGCCACCACCATTAAATAAAGGTGATTTTACGCTACCGGCACGTGCACCGCCTGTACCTTTTTGCTTATATAATTTGCGGGTTGAACCTGCAATTTCATTACGCTGTTTTGCTTTGTGAGTACCCTGACGCTGGTTAGCAAGATATTGCTTCACATCAAGATAGATAGCGTGATCGTTAGGTTCGATTCCGAATACGGACTCAGGAAGTTGCACCTTGGCACCTGTTTCTTTACCTGATACATTTAATACTTTAACTTCCATCTTATTTATCCACTATTACAAATGAACCCTTAGCTCCGGGGATGGAACCTTTAACAACCAACAGGTTTTGCTCAGGATAAACTTTCAAAACTTCTAAGTTTTGAATTTTAACGCGAACATTACCAGTTTGACCGGCCATGCGCATACCTTTAAATACGCGTGAAGGCCATGATGATGCACCCAAAGAACCTGGCGCACGCAGACGGTTATGCTGACCGTGAGTTTGCATACCCACACCGCCAAAACCGTGACGTTTTACCACACCCTGGAAACCCTTACCTTTTGAGGTACCAACCACATCCACAAAATCTCCCGCAGCAAAAATATCCACGGTAACAGTGTCACCCAGAGCTTTTTGATCTTCGAAAGTTTTGAATTCTACCAGCCTGCGCTTTGGCGAAGTACCGGCTTTTTGGAAATGACCTTTTAAAGGGGCAGAGGTGTTTTTTTCTTTTTTCTCACCATACGCCAGCTGAACAGCGGCGTAGCCGTCTGTATCTACAGACTTTACTTGTGTTACCACACAAGGGCCAGCTTCGATTACTGTACAAGGAATGTTTTTCCCTGATTCATCAAAAATGCTGGTCATCCCTACTTTTTTACCAATTATTCCTGACATTTTCTTATTTTGTTTGTGCCCATCGAAGCAGTAGGGCTTCGTTCAAGGCATATTATCCCCCCGAAAGGGACGGCAAAGATAGATATTTTAGATTAACTCTCAAATACTTGCGCAATTATTTTTTAAAATTTATTTAGCGAGGGTGAAATGGTTGATTAAGCGAGTGGTTGATTGGGTTAAACTCTGCTTCAAATAAGAGAACCATTAATATTTAGTTTTTATGTACGATATGTGAAATCACATAAAAGTCACAACCCATTTCAAATACATTAGAAAGATGATAACACGACATCGGTTGAATTGCAACTGTTGCAATATTTGAAACCTTTCCGATTTAAATTGAGTATATTTGATTCTATTAGACGATAAATATGCTTGCGATAGATAGAATCACTTCTGATCCAAATGTAATGACTGGCAAGGCCTGTATTAGGGGAATGCGAATAACAGTTTCCATCGTTCTTAATTTGCTGGCAAACGGTTTGAGCAAACAAGAAATTATTGATTTATATCCTTATTTAGAAAGCGAAGATATAGACCAATGCCTCAATTACGCAGCATACCTGGCGGAAGATCAGTTATTCACAATTTAATTTCCACACCTTGCGCTTCCTTTTAGATATGGGTGTATCTTACAAAGTAGCACAATGGCTAAACAGCATAGGGCATGATGCAATACATCTAAGTGACGAGGGATTAAATAAGCTGAGCGATGACCAGATCATAGAAAAAGCCCTTTCTGAAAATCGAATAATTTTAACTGCGGACGTAGATTTTGGCCAACTCATCACTTTTAAAAAGTCAAACCCAACTTCTGTCATTCAGTTTCGCATCTTTGATTTGACACCTGAAAATATCATCCCTAAACTTGAACTGATATTTGATAGATTTTCAGAAGAATTAAATTCGGTCCCGGTGATCATAACCATTCAGGAGCATAAAATACGCCTAAAAGAGATTTAAACTACGCCTCAAATAAGCATTTGCTGTTGTGGATTTATAATTGACGAGAAGAATTTCCTATATTCAACCATCAATTAACTGATCATGAAAACAGCCTTCAAACTCACCCCACTTGTACTTCTGTTATCATTAATTTTTTCATGCAAACCCAAACCACATGATCCATTGGCAGGTTCGAGCCGCGAAGATAAAAACGGTTGGATCTATGTGCACCTGGAAGGTTCGCCGCATGATGTTGGATACCAGCATGGCTACCTCGTTTCGAAAGAGATCGACACCTTAATAAAGGTATTCCAATTTTACCTGCCACACACTACTAATAAAAATTGGGCCTGGTACCGTGAGGCGGCCGGACGCTTTATGTGGAGCAAGATCGATACCGAATATCAGCAGGAATTGATCGGCATGGCTGAAGGTCTAAGGGCAAAGGGCATGAAATATGATTCGCTTGATTTGGTGGTACTTAATGCCAATATCGACCTATCATCCTATTACCTGCCGCAATTAATGAACAAGAATAAGCCCGGTAGTGGTGATAACCGTGCACCTGGCAATTGCAGTGCCTTTATTGCAAACGGTAAGTATACCAAAGACGGCAAAATTGTAATAGCGCATAATAACTGGACCGACTATATTGAAGGTGAACGCTGGAACGTGATCGCTGATATTAAACCAGCCAAAGGGAACCATATCCTGATGGATTGTGCGCCGGGATTTATTCACAGCGGCGATGACTTTGTGATTAGCAGCAGTGGTATATTGATCACTGAAACTACCATAACACAATTCAAAGGATTCGATACGACTAAAACGCCGGAATTTGTTCGTGCCAGAAAAGCTTGCCAATACGCCAACAGCATTGATGATGTAGTAAAGATCATGACCACCGATAATAACGGCGGTTATGCAAACGACTGGCTCATCGGAGATACCAAAACCAACGAGGTAGCCAAACTGGAACTGGGGCTGAAAGATTATAAAGTGTGGCGATCAAAAGACACTGCGATCATCGGCTCCAATTTTCCAATCGATCCTAAACTAATAAAAGAAGAAACCACATTTGATGTCAACAATAAAACCAGCTCACCAAACGCGCGTCGCTTGCGTATGGAAAAACTGGTAGCTGTTGATTACAAAGGCAAGCTGGATGAAGCTACCGGGAAAACGATCGAAGGTGATACCTACAGCGCTATCGATAATAAAAATGTGCTCGATCGTTGCGTGATAGATGGTCATATTGACCTTGATCCACGTGGCGAACCTGCCTGGAACGAGGGTCCGTACTGGCCAATGGGTGCTGTACAAGGCAAAGTAACCACCACCGATCTGGCTAAGAAGATGCAATTTTGGGCACACATGGGGCACCCGTCAGGAGATGATTTCCTGGCTAAGCCATATTTTGCCAAGCATCCTGAATATAAATGGATGAGTCCGTATTTACGGGATATGAAGGCTTATCCGTGGACGTTGTTTAGTGCGAAATAGCCGCCCGTCATAGCGAGGAACGAAGCTATCCCTAAACTATACAGGTCAGTGCCTTGGTATTGGTTAAATGTAGGGCGCTTCTGGAAAATGAACAAAGCGATACTCTCAAAGACAAATTATTGCTCAATTGATTTGCTTATGTAGAGATGGCTTCGTTCCTCGCCATGACGCGTTGAGTTTTATTCCGTCATCAACCTCCTGATCAACTCCGCACTCTGCTTCTTCCCGTCTTCCAAACGGTCTTTAAAAAATGCCTGCACATCATTGAAATGCTTTTTGTAACCTTCCATATCGCCATAGCCTATGATGGCAGACCATTCCCTTACTGCCGAATGAAACTCCAGATCATCCCCACGGATAGTTTTATCGAACAGTGCTGTTTCTATAGATTCTTCCAGCAATTCTTCATTTTTGAATAAATATTCGGCAATCCCCAAACGTAAACGGAACGGTGGTGTTTGGCAGATCAGGTTATCATAAGGGTTTACGCCAAGGTGATACCAGGCGTCCACCATGCTTAATATACTCAGGTGTGAATTCGGTTTTTGCAGTTCGTGATGTCCTGAAAGCGAAAACTCTTTCATCACCTTATCATTCAGCATAATAGGCTTGCGGCTTTCGTGAAAAACAAAGTCGCGCGCACGGTATAGCCTTTCGCGGAACTGCTGCCTTTCTTCTTTGATCATCAGCTTAAACAATTCCGACTCCGATATTGCATACCGCTTTACCTGCTGGCGTGCATAAGGATTCAGTATAGCTAACCCTGCATACACGTGCGCTTTATAACTGAAGATGCGCAAGGTTGTCAGTATTTTCACATTGTCTATCCCACCTACGTATGAGCCATTCTCCCAGGGGAAAAAACCAGCTTCTTTCCAGGCCGTGCCCATGCTTTCAAAACCGACGTGGGTTACAGCCTGTGTATCGGCTACTATTTTATCGTGCTCATGATAATCGGGAATCTCAACAATATCAGTCTCAACTGCAGTAAACAAATCCAGCATTCGTTGATAAGCTTCATCACCAGCTCTATGTTTGATCAGGATCAGCTTCTGCCCTTTCGGTTCAAAACCCGGTCCGTGCATGGCATGGAAGGTGATGATCTGGGCATCGGCAGGCAGGTATTTTTCAAATATGGCTATTTCGGGATGTTTAACGGAGGTTTGCCCGGCAACTATAGCGCCATATTTAGTCGACGGGCCATAAGCAGCAACCACATCGGCAAGACGATCGGCTTCAACAGAATAAATGATCAGGTCGCTTGAACGGGCTACATCACTGCCATTATCCTTTATCGTAATGCCAAATGGTTTAAGCTCTTCTTCCAAACGTTCCCTGTTTTCGGGCAAATCGCAACCGCTAACCGCATAACCGGCCTTTGCAAAGGCTTTGGCATACAATTTTCCCATGTCGCCCAAACCGATAATACCTATATTCATGTCGCTAATATAAGTATGGATGCACAATTTATAATCAAAGCTTAATTATTGCTTGATATTACTGCTCACATTTTTCTTTAAATTAGTATATCTTTTGTTCAACGAAATCAGTATAAAAGGAATAAAACATTTTTCATAAAAGTTATTTAGTTATTAATTAACTTGAAATTTAAAATATGCCACCAATGACCAAACGCTTTCTATTACCCGGTTTCCTATTCTTCTTCCTTTGTGTTTTTGTGTGCAATGCGGCGAAAGCCCAGGACACTACAAAAAAGGCTGAGCCTGAAAAAAAAGCCGAACCTACAGTAGAACAGGCTGTTACCAAGCCTGCCGTTCAGCCAGCGGCAAAGCCTCTTTATCGTCATCACCGGATATCGCCTGCCGTTAATCCGCCGGCTAATACAACAAACCCTGCGCAGCAGCAGGTAGCAAAAACTACTCAGCAGGCAACAAAACCTGTTCAGCAACAAGCTGCTCCATCAACAACAGATACTACTCAGCCGGATCTGAAAACACCTGCTGACCCAAATCAGTTAAACGCTAAAAGCCTCAACAACCAATATCAATACATGCTGAGCAAAACGCTGCGCTTCCAGCAGCCTTTACTTGCCGCTTTATGGAAAAATGTAACGGATTCGCTTACTAAAGCACGTAACGACGGAAAAGCAGCACAAGCTAAACTAAGCGCTGATGCTAAACTGATAGACAGTTTAAAAACAGCCGCAGCTAACGCTTCAAAAGAGCCTGCTGCTTCTCAGTCAAGCAGTTCACAGTCTGATACCATCAGCATGTTCGGAATCAATCTATCAAAATCAACCTATAACCTGGTAATGGTTGGTTTGGTGGTTATATTGGGATTGGCATTAGCAATTGTAATCGGAACCACAGCTAAACACAAACACGAAGCACGTCACCGTACTGAGCTTTACGAAGAAATAGAAGAAGAATTTAAAACTTATAAAGCCAAAGCCAACGAAAAAGAACTACGCCTTGCCCGCGAACTGCAAACCGAGCGTAATAAGCTGGATGAGTTGTTAGGCCGTGGATAGAGACCGTTGATTTGAATGATTAATTGATTTCGTTGACTAATCAACCTGTATAGTGTAAAAAGCCATCTCTTAACGGATGGCTTTTCTATGTTAATCTTAATTCTAAAACTAACTAATCACCGATTAACCGATCATCGGTTAACTGATCACTCTGACCTCAAACTCTTTACGGGATTTGCAACCGCAGCCTTTATTGCCTGGAAACTTACTGTCAACAGCGTGATCAGCAAAGCACCAATACACGATACTATAAATATCCACCATGAAATTGTAGTATGATACTGATACCCTTTAAGCCATCCGCTGAGAAAATACCAGGCTATCGGAGCGGCAATTACGCAGGATATGACCACAAGTCCTACAAAATCTTTGGAAAGCATTCCCCATAAGTTCAATACCGATGCACCCAATACTTTACGCACACCTATTTCTTTGGTACGCTGTTCGGCAACGAAGGAAGCCAATCCAAATAAACCTAACGACGAAATAAATATGGCCAATATTGCAAATATCGATGCCAGTTTACCTATACGTTCTTCATCAGAGAATTTTTTGGCATAAGTTTCATCCGTAAAGTGGTAATCGAATGGACTGGCGGGATTATATTTCTTGAAAACACCACCTATTTTAGCCAGTGCTTCCTGTATCTGTACAGTTGGCTTTATTCTTATCGTGATAATATTCGCCCAATTGTAATCCACAAAAAAGATTGTTGGCTGAACAGGGGTGTAGGGCGACTGCATCACCATGTTATCTATTATGCCGACAATAGTATACGCTTTATTATCTTTTCGTATGATTTTGCCTATCGGATCTTTCAAACCAGTAAGCTGTAAAGCGCTTTGATTTAATATCATAGCGGTGGTATCGCTTGCAAAGTCGCGCGAAAAATCTCTACCCTGGCGTATGTGCCAGCCGATAGTTTTACCGAAATCCCTGGTTACAGCTATAGTTCCGAAAAGCGGATTGGTACCGGGCTGTTTCCCTTCCCATTCATAACCGATCTGGTTGCTGTACACATCCGTTGTCGGGCTTGATGATTCGGCCATGTTTTCCACCACACCGGTATTGACCAGGTCATTTCGTATCGCATCGTAGTGCCCATAAAGATCGGGAGTGCTCATATCTATGGAGATCAATCCTTCGCGGGAATATCCCACAGGCCTGTCCTTAGCATAATTAATCTGCCTGAAAACGATGATGGTGCCAATAATCAGCGTAACAGATATGGTAAATTGCAGTACCACCAATATCTTACGCGGAATAGCTGCAAAACGGCCAGCTCTGAAGGTCCCTTTTAAAACTTTCACCGTATTAAAACCCGACAAGTAGAATGCAGGGTAACTGCCAGACACAAAACCTGTGAAGGCAGTAAACAGAAGAATGGTTAACCAGAAGACTGCATTACCCCACGGAATAGACATGGACTTATCAGCTATAATGTTAAACAACGGCAATGAGCCAAGTACTATCAATATGGCAAATACTAATGCCAGGCCGGCCATCAATACGGATTCGCTCAGGAACTGGACAATCAATTGCTTTCTTATGGAACCAATAGCTTTACGGATACCCACCTCTTTGGCACGTTTCTCAGACCGCGCGGTGCTCAGGTTCATAAAGTTGATACAAGCCAGCAGCAATACAAACACAGCGATTATGCCGAAGAGCCAAACATACTGGATACGTCCGCCTTTGATCTTACCGTTCTCAAAATCGCTGTACAGACGCCATTTATCCATCGGGTGCAGCAGCAGATGCTCGTTACCTTCTTCTTTCTTCACATGAACTTGGGTAATGAGCTCGATCTTTTTGGATACTTTAGCCATATCCACATTATCGTTCATCTGCACAAATACCTGGAAACTGTGATTGTCCCATTGTGTCATACCATGCTTTATCCAGGCTTCCGTTGTAAGATACTTATCCCATGACAACAGGAAATGTGTGTCATTAAATGATGAATTTTTAGGGATATCTTTATAAACACCTGCAATTTTGAAATCATACTTATTGTTCATGCGGACGGTTTTGCCAACCACATCATCGCCACCAAAAAGCGCTACAGCCAGTGAATGATCTATTAGCACAGACGATTGATCAGTCAAGCCTTTCATCGTGCCGCTCAGTTTCTCCAGACCCATCATTACGGGGAATTCAGGCTGCACCCACATGCCCGATTTAGTAAGCTTCTTTTCGCCTGCTCCGACAATGAACCCAAAGTTCCACGAGGTAAGTGTCACATACTTAAAATCAGACCCATACTTATTGCGCAGCTCCATACCAAGAGGAATAGCCATGGCCTGCCCCGTACCGGTTTCGTTATTAAAAGTCTGGGTGATCATTACCTGCGCTATGTTTTTATGATTAGCATGGTAATGATTGTAAGTCAATTCATCATACATCCAAAAGCCGATAAGCATAGCCACTGCCATGCCACATGCCAAACCCAATACATTGATGGACGAATAAATCTTATTTTTAAGCAGGTTCCGCCAGGCGATCTTGAAGTAATTTTTAAGCATCTTCCCTAAGTTTAAAATTCACTTAGTAAAAGACGTCTTGATTTTTAAACCGTTGCAGGGAAAATCAAAAAAAGTCATTTTCGCATATTGGCAGAATAAAAAATGGGTCATTAAGCGGATATGAACTGTCCTGTTCGTTTTTTAAGCCGGGACAGGGATGGGACAGTTTGGGACAAAGAACCTCCTCCACCACTTCATGGCGAGGAACGAAGCAACCTCCGAACTGTGCAGATCATGAAGCACAATAATTTTTTTAGTGCTTTTCTTGAATTTTATTAATTTCAAATTCTTTAACTTACAGAATTACTCTAAACCCTAAAAACAAATGGCAGCTCCTGGAAGACCCAGAAAGTGCGATCCAGAAATCGAAGATCTTTGGATGGATATTGAATACAAGAGAAATGAGAAAGTAAAGTCTATTTTGGAACGACTTGGGGTGGATGCCACTGATGGGGACGGGAGAACAGCATTAATAAATGCAACTATGCGTAACAACGCAGAAATACTAAAATGGGTTATAGCGAAAGGGGCCGACGTTAATTTTCAAGACCGTATCGGATACTCCGCTTTACATTTCGCCGCTCAGAACGGGGCCTTCGATTTAGCTAAAATTTTGATTGAAAACGGAGCGAATGTAAACATCCAGGATGTTCACGGAAATATTCCTTTATGGACAGCAATGTTCAACTCCAAACTTACTGTTAATAATATAACCAAACTCTTATTAAAACATCATTCAGACACTGAGTTAAATAACAACTATGACAAAAACTGTCGCTTTATGTATCAAACATTTTTCAAGGGTGACATCTCAACGGTCGACCTATCTGATATCTAACTCATCAGCCGAAAAAGCCACCCGTTTCTGAATAGGTGTTTTGTTTCGTTCGTTATTTTGTGTAAAAGGCAATGCGAACACTCTCCTGGGAATTATTTGATTTTAGTAACTACCCCAACCGTTGTTTTTTTGACAATGCATTCATACTTATTGATAGTTACAATACCATAATCCTGACGTTTTGCGGTATCTATTCTAACATGATCTCCCGGAACAAAAATCTTATAATCACAATTGTCGATCACCCTAATGGTATCTCCTGCCAATGTTTTCAAAATAGTACAAGAAGAGAATATGAAATAGCCACATGAGCCAACGGCCTTTTTATGTAAGATAACCGTTCCTGTGATGGATTTTTTCAGTTTGAAAAACTGCCAGTCCGATCTGCAGTTCCGTATATCAGATTGTGCAAATAATCTGTAAGGCAAGGTAAACAGTAAAAATGCTACCATAACAGGAGTAACTAATTTCATATTTAATGCTAAGGTAAAACAAAAAAAGCCACTCGTTTCCGAATGGCTTTCTCTTTTTCAAAATCCTGACTCTTGATTCTTGAATCTTGATTCCAATATCTGATCTTCCGGTACTATCACACCTTGATCTCTACTTCAACACCGCTTGGCAATTCAAGCTTCATTAAAGCGTCAACAGTTTTTGAGTTTGAGCTGTAGATATCCAATAATCTCTTGTAAGAGCATAGTTGGAATTGCTCGCGCGCTTTTTTGTTTACGTGTGGTGAACGCAGCACAGTGAAAATTTTCTTTTCAGTTGGCAGCGGAAGCGGTCCGCTTACTACAGCACCCGTAGGTTTTACTGTCTTTACGATCTTCTCAGCTGATTTATCAACCAGGTTGTAATCGTACGATTTTAATTTGATTCTGATTCTTTGGCTCATGATTTTCGTTTTTAACCTACCCCTAAGAGCTATTTATTAGGGATTGACCGATTGTTTATTTTGTTTATGTGCAAATGTGCTGATATGCAAATGTGCAAATTAAACCATCTGCACATCTGCATATTGCACATCTAATAATTAGTCTATAGCAACTTGCTTACGTCCTTTAGACTTAGCAACTACTTCGTCCTGAACGTTACGTGGTGCTTCAGCGTAGTGGTCAAACTCCATAGTTGAAGTTGCACGGCCTGAAGTGATGGTACGTAACTGAGTTACATAACCAAACATTTCTGAAAGCGGTACCATTGCTTTGATCACTTGTGAACCAGCACGGGTGTCCATACCTTGCAGCTGGCCACGACGACGGTTCATGTCACCGATCACATCACCCATGTTTTCTTCTGGGGTCAGGATCTCGATCTTCATGATAGGCTCCAGCAATACCGGTTTACATTTCGGTAATGCTTCGCGGTAAGCCGAACGGGCTGCGATTTCAAAAGATAATGCATCCGAATCGACTGCGTGGAACGAACCATCGATCAAACGTACTTTTAAGCTGGTTAACGGATAGCCTGCCAATACACCATTGTCCATAGCTGCTTTGAAGCCTTTTTCTACAGATGGGATAAACTCGCGAGGGATAGCACCACCCACAATTTCATTCACAAACTGTAAACCTTCTTTGTTATCGTCAGCCGGAGAAACAACGATCTGGATGTCGGCAAATTTACCACGACCACCAGTTTGTTTCTTGTATGTTTCACGGTGCTGTATAGTACCTGTGATAGCTTCTTTGTAAGCTACCTGTGGCGCACCCTGGTTAACTTCAACTTTAAACTCACGTTTCAGACGGTCCATCAAGATATCAAGGTGTAACTCGCCCATACCGCTGATAACTGTTTGGCCAGTGTCCTGGTCAGTTTGTACGCGGAAGGTTGGATCCTCTTCGGCCAATTTACCTAACGCAATTCCTAATTTATCAACGTCGGCCTGAGTTTTAGGCTCAATAGCCAAACCGATAACCGGGTCAGGGAATACCATCGACTCAAGAACCAACTGGTGTTTCTCGTCGCAAAGGGTATCACCGGTTTTAATATCCTTAAAGCCTACTACCGCAGCAATATCACCTGCACCTACGTTAGGGATAGGGTTTTGCTTGTTAGCGTGCATCTGGAATATACGGCTGATACGCTCTTTTGATTCAGAACGCATGTTGTAAATGTATGAACCAGCTTCAAGATTACCAGAGTAAACACGGATGAAGCACAAACGGCCCACAAACGGGTCGGTAGCAATTTTAAATGCCAATGCTGCAAACGGCTCTTTTACATCTGGTTTAACCAGTATTTCTGCACCTGTATCAGGATTATGACCAACCACACCTTTTGAATCCAATGGTGAAGGCATAAGCTCCATCACATAATCCAGCATGGTTTGTACACCTTTGTTTTTGAAAGATGAACCGCAAGTCATCGGAACGATCTTACCGGCTAATGTAGCCTGGCGTAAAGCGTCCAATACTTCGCGCTCGGTGATGGTAGTTGGATCTTCGAAGAATTTCTCCATCAGGTGATCGTCAAACTCAGCTACAGCTTCCAGCAATTTCTCTCTCCACTCGGTAGCTTCTTCCACCATATCATCAGGGATAGGCACTTCAGTAAAGGTCATACCTTTATCGTGCTCGTTCCAAACAATACCACGGAAGTTGATCAGGTCAACCACACCTTTGAAGTTATCTTCTGCACCGATTGGTAATTGCAGCGGAATAGCAGTGCTACCCAACATTTCTTTAACCTGTTTTACCACGTTTAAGAAATCAGCACCTGAACGGTCCATTTTGTTAACGAAACCGATACGTGGTACGTTGTAGTTGTTAGCCAAACGCCAGTTAGTTTCTGACTGAGGCTCAACACCGTCAACAGCTGAGAATAAGAACACCAACCCATCAAGTACGCGTAATGAACGGTTTACCTCTACGGTAAAGTCCACGTGTCCCGGAGTATCGATAATGTTCATGTGGTAGTTGTGGCCACGGTATTTCCAGTTAACGGTAGTAGCAGCAGATGTGATAGTGATACCACGCTCCTGCTCCTGCGCCATCCAGTCCATTGTAGCCGCACCCTCGTGCACCTCACCAATCTTGTGGCTCACGCCCGAATAGTAAAGGATACGCTCGGTAGTAGTGGTCTTACCAGCATCGATGTGAGCGGCAATACCTATGTTTCTTGTATATTTAAGATCTCTTGACATTATAATTTTTTTTTGATTTCACCGATTTGGTTTAATGATTACACCGATTATAACGTGTAAACATAAATAATCGGTGTAATCGTATTATTAAATCGGTGTAATCTAATTTTAGAACCTAAAGTGTGAGAACGCCTTGTTAGCCTCAGCCATTTTGTGCGTATCTTCTTTCTTCTTCACAGCAGCACCTTCACCTTTTGCAGCCGAGATGATCTCGCCGGCCAGTTTCTCGTGCATGGTTTTTTCGCCACGACGACGTGCATAGCTGATCAGCCATTTCATACCCAAAGCCAGTTTACGGTCAGGGCGAACTTCAGTAGGCACCTGGAAGTTAGCACCACCTACGCGGCGGCTTTTTACTTCTACAGCAGGCATTACATTGTTCAAAGCTTTTTTCCAGGTATCTAAACCGTTTTCGTTAGTTTTTTTCTCAACTATCTCAACAGCGTTATAGAATATAGCGTATGCGGTAGATTTTTTACCATCATACATCATATTGTTTACGAACCTTGTTACCAAAGTATCATTGAACTTTGGATCAGGAAGGATAATTCTCTTTTTTGGTTTTGACTTTCTCATGTTTACTATCCTCCTTTAATTATTTCTTTTTACCGCCTTTGCCCGCTGGTGCAGCTGCCTGACCTGGTTTAGGGCGTTTAGTACCATATTTACTACGACGTTGGTTACGACCTGCAACACCTGAGGTATCCAATGCACCACGGATGATGTGGTAACGTACACCAGGTAAGTCTTTAACACGGCCGCCGCGGATCAACACGATTGAGTGCTCCTGTAAGTTGTGGCCTTCACCTGGGATGTAAGCGTTTACTTCTTTTCCGTTGGTTAAGCGCACACGGGCTACTTTACGCATTGCTGAGTTTGGTTTCTTAGGGGTAGTGGTGTACACACGGGTGCACACGCCTCTTCGCTGTGGACAGCTGTCCAACGCTGGCGACTTACTCTTGTCAACCAGAGCTACTCTACCTTTTCTAACTAATTGTTGAATAGTAGGCATTCTTCCTGTTTTTGTTTATTTGTTTTTCCCTTTTAAGCACGCCAACACGACGGGCAGTTTTTAGGGACTGCAAAAGTACGGAGTTATTTTTTGATTTTCAAGTGGTTGGGTGAGATTTTTGAAATTAGTTGAATGGTTAAGTGGTTGATTGGGTTGATTAGGTTGGAATGAGGACCAAAATTATCGTAAGGGTGCCACATTGAGGCTCTCGAAGTGGGTGCGTAAAGGCCTTACTGCATATTGTCGTAACCGGAATTCTCAGAATTTAATGAATTATCTGAATTCTGTTATTTCTTCAATGCGATAAATTCGAGTTCAGACAATCATCAGGGCGTTACCCGCTAATAGAAGCGGGTCAGGCTTTCCGCTCATACTGTGCGGGCATTAGCCACATGGCCGGTATCCGTTTCAATCCTTAACGCGTTCCATTCCGTTCTCTATGGAGTATAACAAAACAAAGAATGGGAACAAACAGATTTTAGCAAACCGGTCCTTAACAAACCCCTTCTCCCTGATCTGCATAGCAAAGAGATTGCTTCGTTCCTCGCAATTGTAAGGGTTTAGTAATTCGCAGACAGAATAGCGGGTTATTTTTT
>JAFDZM010000044.1 GCA_018266915.1 Bacteroidota bacterium
TATGGAGTCTTTTAATTTGCTTGTGTTTTAGCTCTGTAGGAGCTTCCTGTTTATAGAAAAATAAATCAGGTTTTAAGGCTCCGTAGGTGCCCCCTTTCTAAAAGCGGTTTGCAGTTTACGCTGCCCGGTATGTTTTTTTAATTTTTTTAATAAGTAACAAATGTGGATTATTTGCGGGTGTAGTACGCATCCTGATAAATTTTGTAACCGGGAGCGATGGAGCGGATTACGCTTCGGAAAAGCAAAGTATTGGCGCTAATATTCGAAACCGTATCCCCTACATTATACCAGCTGTTGATATTTGGTAAATTTTGAGGGAGTAAAACAAATTTTGAACCAACAGGTGTATAAGTAAAAACAGCAATGCCAGCCTGAAGAGGTTGTGGTTGATTCGTATTCCCGGGTTTATTTGGATAGAAATAATGGTCCGAGCCGACCAGGCAGGTGTCATTTTTATTAAATTGTATGTAATCCAATGCCGTGAAAGGCGCTAAATAGGTAGTGTCATACAACAAAGCACCTGTGCTATCGGTCCCATACAATCTCAATTTGGTTTCCTGCCATTTGCCGATAATATTAGGTTTGTTGCTGTCTTTTTTACAGGCAAATAATACAGCAGAAATGGCAATCAAAAACGCGAAATGTTTAATTTTCATAGTTGGTAAGGTTTTTTATTATTAAACATTACGGATTTGACGCAGACACTGCTACATCGGGCGGAACGAAAATTTGTGTAATTTGACTTATATTACCACAGGAATTACTTACATCAATTGTCAAAGAAAAATAACTGGATCGATAATTACAGCGGGATATTCTGGCTGCTGGGCGGGATTATCATCGGCAGTGTTATCGGTATTATATTTGGCAAACATGCAGAGGTAATCAAACCTGTTGGCGATATTTTCCTGAACCTGCTTTTTGTGGCGGTGATCCCATTGGTTTTCTTCGGCATAGCTTCGGCTATAGCGAATGTAAAGGGCACTCAGAATTTAGGAAAGGTCATCGGCGTAATGTCAGTCACTTTCCTGGCTACGGTACTCATTGCTGCCATAGTAACAATTATCGGAGTAACGCTGTTTCCTATTCACCCACCTGCAACGGCATCTGTAGGAAACCAGGTTCAGAATATCAACAAGTCCATAACCGGAGATCAGGTAACGCAGATATTGAGTACGAGTAACTTTTTTGAATTGATGTCAAGGAAAAATATGCTCGCCATGATCATCTTCGCGATCATAGTTGGATTTGCTGCATTAAAGACAGGCGAGAAAGGGCAAAACTTCAGGCAATTCCTGTCATCGGGCAATGAAGTGTTTCAGCAGGTATTTATACTGATCATGAAGATTGGCCCGATAGGGCTGGGTGCTTATTTTGCTTACCAGGTGGCTTATTTCGGCCCATCGTTATTTGGAACTTATGCGCACACCATGGGCATTGGGTATGGTGTCAGCATATTCTATTACATAGCCGGGTTCACACTTTATGCTTTTGTCGCCGGTGGAATAAAGGGCATCAAAACTTACTGGCGAAATAATATTATCCCGTCGGCCACTGCAGTTGGGACATGCAGCAGCATTGCAACCATCCCCGCCAACCTCGACGCTGCAAAAAAGATGGGCGTTTCGGATATGGTGACCGGTATCACCATCCCATTAGGTGCAACCTTGCATAAAGATGGCTCGAGCATATCGTCCATCCTGAAAATGGCGGTTGTATTTGCTATGTTCGGAAAAGGGTTTAATACTCCTGAGACCATTATGTTAGCGCTTGGTATGACTGTTTTAGTGAGCGTAGTTGAAGGCGGAATACCCAATGGCGGTTATGTGGGCGAGATACTTTTTATCTCGGCTTACGGACTTCCTCCCGAAGCACTGCCGCCTGCCATTATTGTGGGGACATTGATCGACCCGGTAGCAACCCTGCTTAACGCAACAGGCGATACCGTTGTAGCCATGATGATAGAACGCTTTGTAAATGGGCGGCAGCACAGTAAAGCCTAATTTAATTCTAATCAGGTACTTAAACCTTTTGTGATAGGTATTGTCCAAATTTGTTTATAAATTTGTTGCGACCCTGTTAAACTTATTGACCAACCGATCACAATGTGCCTCACTGCAATTTTTTCACGTTGCTTTAAACCTCTGCTATTGATGCTGATGTTTACCGGTATTGCTGTTTCAGCAATATCGCAGCAGGTAAACCATGAGCCTGGCAGGCCCAAAAGCAAACAACTTAAGAAATTCGTAAAACTGGCCCGTGAGGCCAATGTCATGTATATTGCCCCTGAAGGGTTTAAAGAGATAAAGCCTATAAATAACGATACTTTATCATTCGATTACGCATTGGAACTGCCGGGTGAAGAGTTTGAGGTGTGGTTTGAGGTACAGCCGCAAAAAAAGGTATTGGCAGATTTTGCACGTTTGGTGAGCGATACTTCCCGGACGAACGAACATCCCGACTCGCTATACAATAAAACCGGGCTGACATTGGCAAGCGAATTGAGCGGCGGACAAAGTTATTTCACAACTATTATTCCACCGGATTATCTGGCCCGGTACAACGCTACCGAAGGTAAAACCTACTTATTAGACCTGGCTGATGCCAATGAAACCAAACATTACAAATATGCTTTGCTCATCACTTTACATAAAGACCGCATAGGCACTATCGTTGCCATATGTTTTGGCAATGAAAAAGGCTCCGGCTTTTTTAAGAACATTTTCAAGGCCAGTCGGGCATTGAAATTTAAATCCTGAATTTTTACCCATCCCGGCCTCCCCTGATTCCGGGGAAGAGTGATTGACACTATTAAATGTTGAAAAGTTGGCATATTTTTGCCGGCCCGATCAAATATTTTTACAACATTGCAAGATTGAAAGGCCGGCAAATTCCAACCTTTCAACTCCCGATAGCTATCGGGATCAAATTACAACTAATGAAGAATGGCACAACCAATTGATTATAGTGAAGATAGCATACGGTCGTTAGACTGGAAGGAGCACATACGCCTGCGCCCGGGTATGTACATTGGTAAGCTGGGCGATGGCTCGGCTTATGATGACGGTATTTATGTGTTGCTGAAGGAGATCGTGGATAACTCTATTGATGAGTTTGTGATGGGGGCAGGTAAAACCATTGATATCAACCTGAGCGATCATAAAGTAAGTGTGCGCGATTACGGTCGCGGTATCCCGCTGGGCAAGGTGATCGATTGTGTATCCAAGATTAATACGGGCGGTAAGTACGATAGCAAAGCCTTCCAGAAATCTGTGGGATTGAACGGTGTGGGTACCAAGGCGGTGAATGCGCTTTCTAATTCATTTACGGTTCAGTCCTATCGCGATAGCAAAACTAAAATAGCTGAATTTGCCAAAGGCGAATTGGTACGCGATGAAGCCGAAAAGGAAACCACCCAACGCAACGGTACTGCCATCAATTTTACACCTGACGATACCATTTTCAGGCATTATCATTTTATACCTGAGTTTGTTGAGAACATGATCTGGAACTACGTGTTCCTTAACTCTGGTTTGACGATCAACTTCAACGGTCAGAAATATTTCTCCGAAAAAGGCTTACATGACCTTTTAGCCCGCAATGCTGACCAGGAAACCATGCGCTACCCGATCATCCACCTGAAAGGGGAGGACATCGAAATAGCTATGACCCACGGCCAGCAATATGGCGAGGAATATTACTCTTTCGTAAACGGTCAGCATACTACACAGGGCGGTACACACCAGGCAGCTTTCCGTGAGGCTGTGGTGAAGACATTGAAAGAATTCTATAAGAAGGAATTTGACGCTTCTGATATCCGTGCCTCTATTATCGGAGCAATTGCAAT
This sequence comes from Bacteroidota bacterium, assembly GCA_018266915.1. Classification (GTDB taxonomy): domain Bacteria; phylum Bacteroidota; class Bacteroidia; order Sphingobacteriales; family Sphingobacteriaceae; genus Mucilaginibacter. The sequence continues at coordinate 3,848 of JAFDZM010000044.1, forward strand.
AAAGGTGCAAGAGCCGGTGTTTGAATCGCAGACTAAAACCAAGCTGGGTTCGCAGAATATTGGTCCCGAAGGACCGTCAGTCCGTACTTTTATTAATGACTTTGTTAAGAAGGAATTAGATAATTACCTGCATAAAAATCCGTCTACTGCCGATGCTTTATTAAAACGGATCCTGCAATCAGAGCGTGAGCGTAAGGATATAGCAGGTATCAAAAAACTGGCGAACGAACGTGCAAAGAAGGCATCCCTGCATAACCGTAAACTGCGCGATTGCAAATTGCATTTTGACGATAATCACGAGCGCAAACAGGATACTACTTTATTCATCACAGAAGGTGATTCGGCCAGTGGTTCTATCACCAAGTCGCGTGACGTACAAACCCAGGCTGTTTTTAGCTTAAAGGGTAAACCACTGAATTGTTTTGGACTGACCAAAAAGGTGGTTTACGAGAACGAGGAATTTAATTTGTTGCAGCATGCTTTGAATATCGAGGACGGTTTGGATGGCTTACGTTATAACAATATTGTGATCGCTACCGATGCCGATGTGGACGGTATGCACATCCGCTTGCTGATGATGACCTTCTTCCTGCAGTTCTTCCCTGATTTAGTAAAAGCAGGGCATGTTTCCATTCTGCAAACGCCGTTGTTCAGGGTGAGAAATAAAAAAGAAACCATCTATTGCTACAGCGACGAAGAACGCCGCAACGCGATAGCCAAATTGGGCAACAAACCAGAGATCACCCGATTTAAAGGTTTAGGGGAGATATCGCCTGAAGAGTTCGGCTTGTTTATCGGCAAAGACATTCGCCTTGATCCGGTTATCCTAAAAGATTCCAACATCAAGAGTTTGCTGGAATACTTTATGGGCAAAAACACGCCTGACCGTCAGCAGCATATTATCCGCGAACTGAGAGTTGAAAAGGATGACGAAACTGTTAATCCGAATATTACAGCGGAACCGGAAGAAGCGTTGCCGGTAGCGGTATGACAACAGACTTACGAAGTTTTGAAAACTTCGTAAGTTTAAGAATTTATAAAAGGCGATGGGTTTAAAATCTGTCGCTTTTTTATTCAGAATCCAGGAGAAGTTACGTGATAATACAAGATCCTTATTTTACCATCCCAATTTTTAGTCAGCTTAAACTCTTCCGCCGATTTGAATTTTGCATGTTGATTTTGATACAGTAAATCGTATTCAGAAGAAGGGTCTGTGCCTTTAACTACTTTGGTTTGCCATTGGTCGAGACTGGTGCTGGTCAAATCGCCAAGTTTATCCTGTATAGTGACAAACATTTCCTTGAGTTTTGGCTTGGGTGTAACAGAAAGAAAATCATCGCTGAAAAGCGGGTAAGCCGCTTCATAATTTTTAGCTTTAATCAATTCAAAAAAACGATTGGTGACTTTTTCGGCTTCTTGCTTATCAGCCTCCCTATTTGTATAAGTGCTGGTAAATACACAACTTGTTAAAGTGAACAGTAATAAGAATGCGATCAGGGGTTTAGTAGTTTTCATTTTGTGATAGTTAGGACTTAAGGTCTAATTTAAACAAAAAATCTTTATCTTGTATCCCCTTTTTAATTAGGCTGACACAAATGATCGATCACGAAATAAAAATAAATTTTAAGGAATACGCCTCTTTAGAGGAACTGGAGCAAGCTGATCAGCAGCTTTGCCGGGAGGCAGTGAAAGCGCTGGCTACATCCCATTCCCCATACAGCAAATTTAAGGTTGGAGTGGCTATGCAACTGAAAAGCGGTAAGATATTACATGCCAGCAACCAGGAAAATGTAGCTTATCCTTCCGGTCTTTGTGCCGAAAGGGTGGCGCTTTTTAATTGGGGAGCCAATCATGCTGATGACCCCATAGAAACGATGGCTGTCACCGCGCATACAGATGAATTCCAATTGACGAAACCTGTTACCTCCTGTGGCGCCTGTTTGCAAGTATTGGCCGAGTATGAAAAGAAACAAGGCAATGCAATAAAAATGTTACTGTATTGCCGGCAAGGACCTATCTGGGTAGCAACCGGCGTAGAAACTTTTTTACCATTTTTGTTTTTTGAAGACAGGCTAACCAACAAAAACCTATGAAACTAAAACTTCTTTTGCTGACTATTTTATCTATTGTCAGCTTGACTACATTCGCGCAAAGCGGTTTCCCATTTGATAACGAGATCAGGGCATTTAAGCATCAGGATAGCTTAAACTTCCCCAAACCTAATGGTATTTTATTTATCGGCAGTTCATCCATCCGCAAGTGGACGGATCTGGAGCAGCGCTTTGCCGGTAAACCGATCATCAGGAGGGGAGTAGGCGGCTGTCAACTGTCGCAACTGGAAAAATATTATACGCCCTATATCCTGTTCCCATACCATCCGCGCAAAATATTTATCTATGCCGGGGAAAATGACATTGCTGAAGGCAGACCTGCCGATTCGGTGTATGCCAATTTTAAAACCCTTTGGGTGATGATCAGGAAGAAATTGCCAAATGCAAAGATTTATTACCTGTCGCCAAAGTATGCGCCTGTGCGTGAAAAATTCCGCCCGGAAGTAGAGAAGGCTAATAAAATGGTAAAGAAATATCTTGCAGGCAAGCCGAACAGCCTGTATATTGATATGAACCCATCAATTTATAAACCGGGAACCAATATGCCTGACTCCTCACTTTTTGAAAACGATTATCTGCACCTGAACAGCAAAGGTTATGACCGCTGGCAAAAGGTGCTGACGCCTTATGTGAATTAAGTGCCAAGCTATTAAGATAAGGAAATTACGTCCACTCCTTTCCGTTTACGGAAGCTACCGCATCCCCCCATCTTTATGATTTACCCCTATGGGGTATGTGATAAAGATGTGGGTACACGGTAGCCTGGAATCAGGGGAGGTTGGGATGGGTAAAAATCTGTGTATAGTTTAACTGTCCTAAAGTTTTACCCACTCTGTCTACGCTATGCTGGACATCTCTCCCTAAGTTTAGGGAGAGAATTATAATTGAATAATTTAAACATTTTTAATTGGCAAACTGTCCCACCTTGTACGTCCCAGCTGTAGTTCTAAACGCAATATTGATGCGGTTGTAGCAATTGATAGTAACCGTCGCTATTGTAAGGTCGATCAATTCCTCTTCTGAAAACTGAGCCCTTGCAGTTTCAAAGTCGCTATCACGTACATGGCCATCGCTGATATTGGTAACGGCTTCGGCCCAGCCTAATGCTGCACGCTCACGGTCAGTATAAAATGGGGCTTCTCTCCAGGCGTTAAGTACTAGTAAACGTTGCTGATCTTCGCCTTTGGCTAATAAGTCTTTGGAGTGCATATCGAGACAAAAAGCGCAGCCGTTTATCTGCGAAACCCTGTAATAGATCAGGTTCAAAAGCTCTTGTTCTATCATTGAGTTTTTTAAATAAGTACCTAAACTATATAATGCGCTCAGCGCTTTCTGGCCTTTATGAAAGGCATTAATTCTCTGTGCCATGTTGTTTTTATTATAAGTTGATATTTTGAATTATACCCTATCAACTGATGGCCTTCCGGGAATTGGACATGGAATCAGAAAAAAATTAATGTCGTAAAATAGCCTTCACTATGTCATAATCGGCCTCTTTACTGTAAGTTATTAAGTATTAAGTTTGTATATCAATTTTATCCCTAAAGATGATACTTCATAACAAAAATGCAGTTATCTACGGAGCAGGCGGCTCTATAGGCAGTACCATAGCCAAAGCATTTGCACAGGCAGGCGCTAAAGTTTTTTTAACAGGACGAAATCTTTCATCAGTTCAAAGTGTAGCTGATGAGATTATTACCTCAGGTGGTAAAGCTGAGGCTGAACAGGCGGATGCATTGGATGCCGCTTCAGTAAACAATTATCTTGATAACATTCTAAAAAAAGCTGGAACAATTGATATTTCTTTTAACTGTATTGGGTTGGATGTAGTGCAAAATCTGCCTTTGATAGAAATGTCGGTTGAGGACTTCGTACGACCTTCGCAAATTGCTATGCGCAGCCATTTTATTACGGCTACTGCTGCTGCAAAAGCAATGAAAGAGCAGGGTAAAGGAGTGATCCTGTCGTTAACAGCCACCCCAGGTGGAATAGGTTATCCGTATACAGCTGGTTTTGCACCTGCCTGTGCAGCTATGGAGACTTTTTACCAGAACCTGGCATCAGAAGCAGGGATATATGGAATTCGCGCTGTCAATATGCGTTCAGGAGGTTCGCCCGACTCTGCTGTATTCAAACGGGCTATTGAGACCATGCCCGATGTGATGGAAGGCATTCTGCGCAAAATGAAAGCGGATACGATGCTGAAAGCTTTGCCCTCAATGGCCGATATTGCGAATCTGGCTGTATTCCTTGTATCAGACCTTGCTGCTAAAATAACCGGTGTAACAGTTGACGTAACCTGCGGTACCACTACTGCATTAAATCACAGGGTTGATGCGATTAATCCGAGTCCTAATATTTCAGAATAAAGGTTTATTTATCCATCCGGTAAACCAAAAGCGTAGCGGGTTTACCGTCAGCTGCTCTGGCTGCTATCAAAAACAAACGTAATTCGGGTACCCAAAGTGA
>JAFDZM010000045.1 GCA_018266915.1 Bacteroidota bacterium
TTCCTCGCAAAGACGCGGGGGAGAAGCTTGATTTATATGATCGTCTCATCAACGAGTGACCGTTCAATTGACTTGCATAAACGGAGATTGCTTCGTTCCTCGCAAAGACGAAGGGGAGAAGCTTGATTTATATGATCGTCTCATGAACGAATGACCGTTCAATTGACTTGCATAAAGGAAACTATTATGAATAAATAGTTAATCAAATATAATTGATTGCGATGAGGAAAATGGTGACACTGATTTGTCAGTAGCACTAAAAATTTAATAGCTGATAATCAAGCGCTATAAACTTCTGTGCCGTTTAATAACTCCATGCTGTCTACGGTGCCGACAATTTCGCAAATTTTTGTGTCGAGGGTATGGACGGCTTTGCCCAGCATTTCGAGATATTCTTTGGGGGCCTTGTAGTCATCTGCTGCGATGAGGTCCATCATACCGATGATGGAAGTAAGCGGCGCCCTGAATTCGTGCGCCTGTACGTGGGCGATCTTTAACAGTGACCTGTTTTGATCGATGATCTTTAATTCTTTGATCTTGCGGTCGGTAACATCGCGGATAACGTAGGATATGCCGATAATTTTGCTCCTGGCATCCCTGGCGGTTTCAAATGATGCTTCCCAATACATTTTGCCATGATGTTCATAATCGGTAACGCCTTCGATAAAAACCTTTTCGCCTTTTAGCGCCAGGCTGAAACTCTCGTTAAACCGGTCGATAAGTTCAGGCTTCAAAAAGTTAACAAACTGGCTTCCCCTTGTGATCTTTGCGTTGTGAAGGGTTTTTAAAAAAAGGAACGCCACTTTATTATAGTCGATCACTTCTCCATTTTTACCGAGCAATACATGGAAGTTTTTTGAGCTTTCGAAAAAAGAGCGCAAGCGTATTTCGGCCTTTTTAAGGGCATTTTTATGCTGCTCGACCTCGATTCTGTTCTTCTCCAGCATTTCGACACTTATCCTGAAATCCATTAAACCTATGGCTTGTTTACCCAGCATTTTGAGCATTTGCTGCTGGTCCCTGTTTAATTCGTGCGGTTCCATATCGATGACACAAAGGGTCCCTATGCGCTGCCCTTCGCTCGTAATTAACGGTGTGCCGGCATAAAAACGGACATTGGGCGCACCTGCTACAATGGGGCTATCCGCAAAACGCTCGTCTTTTTGGGCATCAGGTACTACCATTACGTCGTCCTGCAAAATAGTATGCGTACAGAACGATGTTTTTACGGGCATTTGCTCCACATCTGTGCCTTTTTTTACCTTGAGCCATTGAATATCTGTTTCGAGCAAGGTGATGAGCGCGATCGGGGTGCTGCAAATAGTGGAGGCCATGTCAACAAATTCGCGGAATTCTTTGTCCGTGTCAATATCCAAAGTTTTGAACCGCTCTACCGCCTGCAGACGGATATCATCGTAAATCATAATCAGGAAAAATTGAATAAATAATAGCCGGGGCAGGGCAAATTAATCAGATTGTAATACGTATTTGTGAGGGGATATGTTATGAAATGAGCAATTTTACTATAGTGTAAAATACTGAATAACTGATAGTTAAGTTCCGCCATCTTCAAACATGGTATCGCACTGAATAGTAGTACTTTGCAGAACATATGAAGAAGTAGTTTCGGCTACCTATAAGCAAAAACAGCAGGTGTTCACGAGCGTTCACGGCGTTGTGAACGAACAGTTAATGCACGGTTCCTGCCGCCACCAGGGAATCCACCCTAACCCCCATCACTGCCGACTTCCTCAGCGCGCTATCCAGCGGCATACCCACCGGTAGCCCCGGACGCTTATGCCCCGTTGAAGTTAGCCAGGCATCACGCAGCATATTCTGACGTTCGGTTACCGCCTTCAATATCGCAGCGCCATTCTTGTTGGCCGAAAGGCTTTTCTCCGCGCTGGGAAAACCCGAAACGCCATCCCCGCAAAGGTAAACCAATATCTGCCGCGCCATTATCCAGTGACCAAGCTCTCCGGGGTGAACGCCGTCGCCGGTTAAAGCAAAGCCATCCAGGTTGAACTCCGCATCCACCTTGCGGTGTGCTTCCAGGTATTTCTTCATCGGGAAATGCACATCTATCACTTCCCAATGTTGGGCCGAGCGTTGTGCCAGCAACCATTTGCCATACCGGTCGAGCACGTCGGCATAGCCGGGGTCGCCGCCTTTCAACTCATCAAAAACCGGTGGTGTAATATGGATGATCTGCGCACCGCTTTTAACCACCCCGGCATGCAGCCAGTTAATTCCATCCCTGAACTTGCGGAAACGGCCCGTATCAAAGGGCATGTAGATACCGTCGTTCATGCCATAGCAGGCAAACACCAGGTCGGGTTTGGTTTGGGTAAGCACACGGTGCAAACGCTCGTGCAGGTCGGGTCGCGGGAAAGCGCCATTGGCATGTCCCGGTTCAGAAAGCCCCGACACGGTTTCGCTGGGTAGTCCAACGTTAATAAAATCAAAATGGCGGTCGGGGTAAGTTACCGTCAAATACGCAATCACATCGTTTACATAGTTGGCCTGCCAGGTAATGCTGTTGCCTAAAAAAACAATGCGTTTTATTTTGGTGTCGATCTTTTGGGCTTGCAAGGTTGAGGCGAGCAAAAGAAAAAAGGCCAGCAGCGCTTTGCTGAAACAAGAAAAGACTTTCATGAATTGTTGATGAGAAATAAAAATAGGTTTTTCCTGGGAGGATTGGGTTATACGTGAACGATTAAAGCGTAAAACGTATTACGTACCACGTACAAGCTATTATCGTAAAATATCTATTATTATAGACTTTTTGTCTACAATACTTGACATTATGAAATGTTTACTTATCTTTGTTGATAATTAAACATTTTAGGATTATGGAACAATCTAAAAGGAGTATGCACCTACAGTCTGTTATCTACGCGCTTATTTATGGGGCCACTTATTTGCCGGCGGTGTGGCTGTTGAAGCACCAGGTGTTTGGGCAGCCGGTTTCGATAATGATCGCTGTGGTGCCGGTGATTACTTTCTGCATTTTTATTTATAAGTACATTAAATCTTTTTCGGCAATGGATGAGGTGAAGCAAAGGGTGCAACTGGAAGCCGTCGTGATCGGTTTTGCATTGACGGCCTTATTGCTGATGGTGATGTTTCTGCTGGGCCTGTGTGGTATATCAAACAGCCTGTGGTTTGGCTATGCGTACCTGGTGTGCTATTGCTGGCTGTTTTATTTTATTGGTTGGATAGTTTCAAAAAGGAAATACGGCGTATGAAAAACACCATAAAGGTTGAACGTGCGAAGAAAAACTGGACTCAGGCAGATCTTGCTAAAGAGATCGGGATATCGAGACAGGGTTTAAACTCTATTGAGACTGGAAAATTTATCCCGTCAACTTTACTCGCTTTACGGATGGCGAAGGTGTTTGGTACTACGGTGGAGGTTTTGTTTCAGATGGAGGGTGATGAGGATGGGCTTGGCGAATAAGTTATACGTAGTACGTGATACGTTTTACGTTTTTGATTCCGGGATTGAGTCTTAGGACTATTTGTTACGTGGTGATGGACAGAACAGAACAATCACTACCCCTTGTCATCCTATGCAAACATAGGATGACAAAAAGGAAAAAAGTAAAACGTACAACCCAATCAACTACTTAACCAATCCAACCCAATCAACTAACCACCTATCTTCCCATTCACAATCTCTACAATCTCCGCTTCCCGGTCTATGGCCATTTGCTGAAGGGCCTCGCCTTCGTTGAGGATCTCTTGTACGTAGGTTTTGTCGTCGTAGCCACCGGCATTTACTTTTACGTTCATGAAGGCGCCTAATACGGCGGTGCGGGCGCAGAGGGCTGCTACTCCAGCATCAGTAACGGAATTGGGGTTGCCTTTTTCGGCCATCGCCTTGATCACTTCCATGCTCTGGTATGCGGCCTTCATCACCTGGAACGGAACCTCAATAGCCAGTTTGGTGGCCTGCTGTATGGCTTCGGTGCGTGCTGCCTTTTCTTCATGGGTGGCTTTGGGCAGGGCAAATGCGGCCATGATCTGGTTAAAGGCAATCGTATCCTTATCAACCAAACGAACAAGCTCATTTTTATAATGCTGTGCACGCTCCGCCCAACCACTGAACTCTGCCCAGCGATCATCCCAACCCTTTTTATGCGACGATAGGTTGGCTACCATAGCCGCGAGTGATGCGCCTAAGGCACCCACATAAGCGGAGATAGAGCCACCACCCGGGGCAGGACTTTCGCTTGCAGTTTCGTCGGCAAAATCGGCGAGGCTCATGCTGATGAGTTTGCTATCGGCCTTGTCTTTTAACAGGTATTCGATGATGCGTTCTTCGGGATTGAAAGGCCCAAGTTCATCCAGTCCCATTGATTTGATGGCAATACGGATAAGCTCCTTCTCGCTCACGCCGGTTGAGCGTTGTTGCTTGGTCAGGAAATATTTGCCGGCATCCAGCATGGATTTAAGAGGGATGAGTCCCACCAGTTCGCTGCCGGTTACGCGTATGCCGCGCTCATTGGCTTTGCTGCATACCTCGTCGAATGCCTTGTGAACGGGCGTTACCTCGATGTTGGTGAGGTTCATGGATATCTGTGCGATGCCGTACTCCTCGATGTACCAGCCGATGGCCTTTACCGATTTGAGCGAACCGGGGATGGTACGCGGTTTACCATTCTCGTCATTGATGATCTTACCGTTGATAGGGTCTCCCTCGCGCATTACGCGGCCCGCTTCGCGCACGTCAAATGCAATGGAGTTAGCACGGCGCACAGAAGTAGTGTTCAGGTTGACATTGTAAGCCACCAGGAAATCGCGTGCACCGATCACCGTTGCCCCGCGCTTAGCATCAAACTCCGCCGGACCGAAATCTGGCTTCCACTCCGGTTGTGTTATCTTCTTAAAAAATCCTTCATACTCTCCAGCACGGATCACCGACAGGTTGCTGCGTTTTTTATCCGGCTGGGCATACTCATACAAGTAAACGGGCAGGTTCAACTCCGTGCCCACGCGTTCAGCAAGTCGTCTGGCATACTCCGCCGTCTCCTCCATGCTGATATTGCTGATGGGTATCAGCGGACAAACATCAGTAGCACCCATGCGGGGATGTTCGCCGGTATGCCTGCTCATGTCGATCACTTCGCCAGCCTTTTTGATAGCCTGGTAAGCCGCTTCTATTACCCGCTCGGGTTCGCCTACAAAGGTTACCACTGTGCGGTTGGTGGCCTTACCTGGGTCGACATTCAGCAACCGCACGCCCTGCACGGCTTCCACCGCATCGGTTATCTGTTTGATGATATTCGGGTCGCGGCCTTCGCTGAAGTTGGGTACACACTCTATTAACTGCATGGTTTTAGAAGATTTGAGATGTGAGATTTGAGATATGAAACTTTAAATTCAGAATAAAACTCATATCGCTTCTCCTTTCTTATAAATTTTAATTGGTTTCAATTTGCCTTGATGATACAGTATCTCTCTATAATCTGCACAAGGATAAGCCTGCATGTCACCTAACTTGCCTTTTTCCAATACGCCACGGTCTTGCAAATTTAGAGCTTTGGCGGCACGGAAGGTAAGGGCGGCAAAAGTTTCGGCGGTGGTTAGTTTTTCGTAGGCGCTTAGTATGGATGCCTGCATCAGCAGATCGCCCATAGGCGCCGAGCCGGGGTTCCAGTCGCTGGCGATGGCCAGGCACGCCCCTGCGTTTAATAATTTACGCGCAGGGGCAAAACCCATACCCAAACCTAAGGAAGCGCCCGGCAATGCAACTGCAACTGTTTCGGAAGCAGCTAATCGTTCAATTTCTTCTTCTCCACTGGCCTCGAGATGATCGGCAGAAACAGCGCCAACGTTCACCGCTACCTCACTACCGCCTGTGCTGAACTGGTCGGCATGAACGGTGATATCAAAGCCCATTTTCTTCGCCACCTCCAAATAGCAGGCAGCGTTGACGGCATTGAATGCACCGTCTTCAATAAATATATCTACCCGGTTAGCCAGGTTGTCGTTTTTGATTTTGGGGAGGAGTTTGTTTAATATCAACCCCAGATATTCTTCTACCGGACCATTAAAGTCCTTTGGCAAAATGTGCGTAGCAAGACAGGTTGGGATCAGGTCAGCCTTGCTTTTTGCAGCTGCTCCTTTTATAGCTTGCAGTTGCTTTAGTTCTTCTTCAACCTTCAAGCCGTAACCGCTTTTTATTTCGATGGTAGTGACACCGTTTTTTATATGCTGATCAACTCTTTGCAATAGCAAATCAACTAATTCATTTTTGTTCGCTCTCCTGGTTTGAGTTACCGAATCCCAAATACCGCCTCCTGATCTGGCAATCTCGAGATAGCTTTTACCAGCGATGCGGAGGGCGTAATCTTTGGCCCTGCTTCCTGCAAAGCACAGGTGTGTGTGGCAATCTACAAAGCCGGGAATGAGGACATGGTCGTCAGTGATTTCTTCTATTTCAGCATCAGGGTTTGATTTTCTTAGGATTTCAAAATCTCCGACCTCTGTTATCAATCCACCATCAGTCAATACGCCGCCTTGCGGGATGATCTGCAAAGCTTCATCCGCAATAGCGCCTTTCATCGGTAAGCCCGATAAAGGAAGGAGTTGTGTGAATGGACCGATGAGTCTCTGCATTTGTTCTTATTTCATTCCATCATGTCATTGCGAGCGATAGCGTGGCAATCGCGAACTTTGCGTAGCGGCCATGCTAGGTCTACACCTTTCTATTCGCTCTGTATAGCATGCGATTGCTTCGTCGTCCCTCCTCGCAATTACATAATTTTATCGTTTATATATTCAACCCAAACTTCTCCGCTGTTTTCTCCGCTTCCTCATACCCTGCATCCGTATGCCGGAATATGCCCATTGCGGGGTCATTATATAATACTCTTTTCAGACATTTTGCTGCTCGTTCTGTACCATCAGCTACCACTACCATACCGGCGTGTTGCGAGTAGCCCATACCTACCCCGCCGCCGTGGTGGAACGATACCCATGTTGCCCCGCCTGAAGTGTTCGACATCAGGTTGAGCAGTGGCCAGTCGGATACGGCATCTGAGCCGTCTTTCATAGCTTCAGTTTCGCGGTTGGGCGATGCTACGGAGCCACAGTCCAAATGGTCACGGCCGATTACGATCGGGCCTTTTACTTTGCCGCTTGCCACCAGTTCGTTAAATATCAATCCTGCTTTCTCACGCTCACCCATACCTAACCAGCAGATGCGGGCCGGTAGGCCTTGAAATGCGATTCTTTCCTGTGCTTTTTTTAGCCAGTTGATCAGGTGTTTATTTTCGGGGAAGGCTTCCATTAGTGCCTTATCCGTAGTATAGATATCTTCAGGATCACCGGATAGTGCTACCCAACGGAACGGTCCTTTTCCTTCGCAAAATAATGGCCGGATATAAGCAGGCGTGAAGCCGGGGAAATCAAATGCTGCAAGCTCACCGCCCTGGCGTGCAAACTCGCGCAGGTTGTTGCCGTAATCAAAAGTTACCGCACCCATAGCCTGCAAATCCAACATAAAGCCTACATGACGCGCCATGCTTTTAAGTGATAGACGCTTGTATTCTTCCGGATCACTTTTGCGTAGCACTGCTGCAAGCGTGAGTGATAAGCCATTAGGCACGTAGCCATTCAGGGGGTCGTGGGCCGAGGTTTGGTCGGTGAGCATGTGGGGCACGATGTTATCTTTTATCAGTCGTGCCAGCAGGTCGCCGGCATCGCTTACTAGTCCGACTGATAATTCTTCACCCAGTTCCATTGCATCTTTTACCCACTCAATAGCCTCCTTGTAAGAGTGCGTCATGCGATCGATATATTTTGTATTGACACGTTTTTGAATACGCGATTCATCTACATCAGCACCAAGAAACACAGCTCCGGCCATAGTAGCAGCTAATGGTTGAGCACCACCCATCCCACCTAACCCGGCGCTTACGATCAGCTTACCTTTTAGGTCATTATTAAAATGCTGGCGACCACATTCTACAAAAGTTTCATAGGTACCCTGCAAAATACCCTGTGTGCCGATGTATATCCAACTCCCGGCAGTCATTTGCCCAAACATCATCAAACCTTTGGCGCGCAGCTCATTAAAATGCTCCCATGTGGCCCAGGCTGGCACGAGGTTACTGTTGGCAATGAGCACACGCGGCGCTTCAGGGTGACTGCGTATAATGCCCACAGGTTTTCCTGACTGGATCAACAGGGAATGATCTTCATCCAATTCAAGCAATAGCTCAATGATCTTCCGTAGCGATTCCTGGTTACGCGCCGCCTGACCGATGCCGCCATACACTACCAGTTCATCCGGATTTTCAGCTACCTGACCATCCAAATTATTCAGCAACATGCGTAACGGTGCTTCCGTTTGCCAGCTTTTTGCGTGCAACTGCATCCCCGTGGGCGCCTTGTAAACCGGGTGGTTGGCGTAGGTTTTAATAAATTCTGAACTCGTCATCATTATCCAGTTTTATATCGTTTTTCTCAGCTATTAAATTCACTATCTTCAACAAGGAACCCTCGCAGATTATTTTATGCAATTGTTTAATGTCGTCGGCAAAAATGCGGTCGTCATTTATAAACGGCACATATTCGCGGGCATAGTTATGGCAGGCCTCCAGTATTGGGGTTGATTTTAATGGCCTTCTGAAATCCATAGCTTGAACAGCATACAACAGTTCAATAGCCTGAATGTATTCGATGTTATCCAAAACCTGGTGCAATTTTCTTCCGCTTACTGAACCCATCGAAACATGGTCTTCCTGGCCCAATGAGGTTGGTACACTGTCCGCACTTGCCGGGAAGCATAGGGTTTTATTTTCCGTTACCAACGCAGCGGTAGTATATTGAGGGATCATCAATCCAGAATTCAGTCCGGCATCCGGCACCAATAATTTGGGCAGGCCATATCTTCCTTCGCTCATCAGGTAGCAACGACGGTCGGCTATATTACCAATTTCAGCTGCCGCTACAGCGGCATAATCCAAAGGCAATGCCAGTGGTTGACCGTGGAAGTTTCCTCCGCTGATGGTATCATCAGCATTAAAAATGATCGGGTTATCGGTTACAGAGTTTAGTTCGATCTCGGTTAATTCTTTCAAATGCAACCAGGCATTTCGCGAAGCGCCGTGTACCTGTGGGATACAGCGTAATGAATACGGATCCTGCACACGGTCGCAATCTACATGGGAGTTTAATATCTCGGAATGCTCCAGTAAAGTAAATAAGCGATGTGCTACAAAGCGGGTTCCTTTAAAAGGGCGGATATTGTGCAAACGCGGATCAAATGGTCTGGACGAACCCATTAATCCTTCTAATGACATCGCTCCTATAATATCAGCCGTCTGCAAAACCTGGTGCAGGCGCTGGACAGCTTTTACAGCAAAGGATAGTATAAACTGCGTACCGTTGATCAAAGCTAAGCCTTCTTTTGGGCCAAGCTTTATGGGCTGCAGTCCATGCTTTTTCAGCATTTCTCCTGCTGGGAGAATCTTGCCTTTTTCCTCTACTTCACCCATACCGATCAATGGCAAAAATAGGTGAGCCAAAGGCGCTAAATCACCAGAAGCGCCAACTGAACCTTTTTCAGGAACAACAGGGATAACATCATTATCGATATGCCAGGTGATACGCTCAATGGTTGGCATCGAAATACCCGAATAACCCTGAGCCAATGCATGTACTTTGGTGATCAGCATCAGCTTGGCAATCTCAACCGGGATAGGTTTACCCACCCCAACGCTATGACTTTTCAGCAGATTATATTGAAGCGTACAGGTGTCTTCTTCAGGGATATGGGTGTTACACAACGGACCAAAACCCGTATTGATACCATAAACCGGAATTTCTCTTTCCACGATCTTCCCTACTTCCAGCCATGATGCACGGATATTGGCGTGTGCAGCCGGACCAATGATCCCCTTTACCTTACCCGATGCGATGTCGAGACAAGTGCCAATCGTCAGATGCCCGGTACCATAATTAAAGGACTTTCCCATGGTCGGCGGGTTTTAAGGTGGATAATTTTTCGCTTATTTTCTCCGAGAGGCTTACAGAACGAAATTTTTTTTCCAAAGCAGTGATAGCTGGTAACAAATGCTGGCATTCGGGTTCACTTTCGGTCAGCTCTTCCATAGCCTGGCTCATGGCTTCCCAAATGGGCAGGATACGATCCAGTAAAGCATGACCGGCTTTAGTTAACTGCACCAACTGCCTGCGGCCATCATCGGCGCTGGTAGTTGTTTTTATAAGTTTTCTATTCTTGAGATTAGCGACTAACTGACTTGCTGCTGGATGTGAGACCCCTATCGTGTCACTTAGCTCTTTAATAGACAAGGTGCCGTTGTTCAATAACAAGTAAAACACCGGAAACCAGCTGGCATCAAACTCAATGCCCGCAGCCTGGTAGGTTTTGTTTATTTCAGATAAAAAGGATTCGCTCAAACGTCTTAAACGGCTGCCCAAAACAAGGTAGCCAAGACTCTCATAAAAATTCATTGTGCAATTTATATAAGCGCTTATATAATTGCAAATTTTTGGTTGGGAATTTGTTTGGTGAGTTGGTTGTAATGGTTATACTGGTTGTAGCAGTTGTATTGGTTGTAAATGTTGAAAAATGGGAACGATAACATTTAAACCCAACGCCACGGCCGCAAAACATCAAGGAGTCCTTTGTTTGATTATACGTAGGAGCTAAGAACGAACGAACGGGGGGGTATTCGTCATAATTTTTATAGATATTGTAACCCAACTACTTCAACCAATACAACTGCTACAACCAATACAACCAAACTTAAGGCCTATAATCACTAACCGCTAACACTTTAGAAAATCCCGAATCGATCTTTAAAATTACTTTATGCACCTCATACGCTCCATAAGCATCATTCCCCTGGTACGAGGCATACAACGACCACCCTATTTGGCGCTTGCCTTTTGCGGTGGCTTCTAAAAGCGAATCTACTTTACCGAATTTGGTAGCCTTAAAATCACCCTGACCATTTAATGCGGAATCGAGATAATACCTGGCCAGCTCTTCGGCTTTCTGTTGGTTGGAGCGGTGATCGAAATTGCCACATGAGCAAATAAAAACAACAGCTATAAGGAGTATTCTTTTCATTGTGACAGGTTTTATGAGACCTAAGATAATGATATTTTAAATAAAGATCACCAGCTTAAAAAACATAATCCTTGCCATAAATAAATAATACATATTATTTACCATAAAAAATATTTGCATTTGTTATTTAAATAACTAATTTAGAGAACCTTATTATATCTTATATAACGCTAATACTGTATTTACCCTGATTGATGTTATGCTATTGATACAATAGCATGTGGTGGAATTTTTATTGTTGCCTATACCTTGTCTGAACTCTAAAAACTTTCAACTATGCAAACCCATTTAACCTCCAGATCAGCAATCCTGGCTGTAATTATTGCCCTGGCGTTTTTTGTTTCGCTGGAACTTTACCTGAGAAGTGCAGGCGGATTTGTAGATTATGATGACGGCCCGGAACTATGGGCACATAGCCGGGCGATGGTTTATGAACCCTCTGACAAAGCTGTTGTATTCACCGGCTCCTCGCGCATTAAGTATGACCTGGACATCCCAACATGGGAAAAAATGACTGGCACACATGCTGTGCAATTGGCGATGGTAGCCTCATCGCCGCGGCTCTTTTTGACCGATCTGGCAAATGATCCTAACTTTAAAGGTAAGCTGATCGTCGATGTGACTGAAGTATTATTCTTTAGTCACCGCGGCACTTCTTATCCCAGTCAATTTGTATCTTATTATCATAAACGTACACCTGCGCAAAAGGCTAGCTTTGTGTTAGATAAACCGTTTGAAGCACATCTCGTGTTTCTGAATGAAGGCCATTACGCGTTAAACGCCCTGTTAGGCCGATTGCATGTGCAAGACCGCCCTGGGGTTTATCCTTTTTTAGATTTTCCTTCCGGTTTTGACGTCACACACTACGACCGCCAAAATGTTATGACACCTGAATTTGTAGCTGATACCAACCAGCACAACCAGGTTAAAGCTATTTGGGGATTGCTAAAAAATGACCCTACACCACCTATGAACGGAAAGGACCTTGATTCTACGATTCTGTCCGTAAAAAATGATGTTAATAAGATCAGGGCGAGAGGAGGCGATGTCATATTTACCCGAACGCCATCTACCGGCTTTTTCTGGGGCGCCGAACAACATTTGTTTCCGCGCAAGTTGTATTGGGACAGGTTACTCGCCGAAACTGGCTGCAAAGGGATATTTTTTACAGATTACCCCGACATGGCCAAACTAGATTGCCCTGAGCTTTCGCATTTAAGCCCGGCAAGCGCCGTGATCTATACCACGAGCCTTGTTAATGTCCTCGAACAAGAAAAAGGCTGGGGTTTTAACCAACCTGCTAAAACAGCTTCTAACCTGACTAATAAAAACTCACTGCGCCATGGTTTTTAACTCATATACCTTCATCACATTTTTTGCCATTATGCTGATTTTGCATAACCTCCCGATATCATGGAGAGCAAAAAAGATCAACCTGCTGATAGCCAGTTACCTGTTCTATGCAGCATGGAACCCGCCATTTATATTATTGTTGTGGTTATCTACGGTAGTCGATTTCTTTGTAGGCCGGGCATTGTATACTCAGCCCAATATTCATAAGCGGCGACTGCTGCTGGTGATCAGCCTGATAGGCAACCTGGGTATGCTATGTTTCTTTAAATATGGCGGTTTTATTTTGGAAAATTTTGTACACCTGACAAATCTGCTGGGTATTGATTTCCATCCGGCTAAGCCAAATATTATCCTGCCTGCGGGTATATCATTCTATACTTTCACGACGCTGTGCTATACCGTGGATATGTATAAAAAGAAGAGTGAACCCGTAAAATCCATGCTTGACTTTGCTTTGTTTGTCACCTTCTTTCCGCACCTGGTTGCAGGGCCAATTGTACGTCCGCCGCAACTAGTGCCACAGTTTGAAACGCCTCGCAAGGCAACCAGGCAGCAATTATTAGATGGGCTGATGCTTTTGACGCTTGGCTTGTTCATGAAGGTAGTATGTGCAGATACTCTGCTGTCTGCCACTGCCGATACGATATATGGCGCAGGCATACCCATGGGGCCGCTCGACGCCTGGGCCGGTGTACTTGCGTTCTCGGGGCAGATATTTTTTGATTTTGCCGGGTATTCTACTTCGGCTATAGGGGTTGCCATGTGTTTGGGCTTCATCTTACCGCAAAACTTTCTGTGCCCTTATGGTGCTGTTGGCTTCTCGGATTTCTGGCGCAGATGGCATATCACCCTTTCCTCCTGGTTGCGCGACTATCTGTATATTCCCCTCGGCGGTAACCGTAAAGGCAAATTTCGGACTTATATTAACCTGATGATTACCATGCTCATCGGGGGCTTATGGCATGGCGCCAACTGGACCTTTGTAGCCTGGGGCGGTTTGCACGGCGTATATTTATGGATCGAAAAAGCAATTCGCGATAGCAGGTCTAAAGTATCGAATGCACCCTCTGAAGATGTGCCTAAACCTGTTGTCGTTACCGCTTCTTTCGGGCCGCCTTTAATTGGTAAAAAATCAGCCAGCTTTGTTTACGCATTACTCACTTTTATATTGATCTGCATAACCTGGGTATTCTTCCGCTCCACAACCTTTGGCGGCGCCGGGTTGCTCCTGGCTTCCATGTCGGGCAGACTGGCTCCTGTCGGGCCGCCTTTATTGGCAACTATAGATATTATTAAGGTATTTGTAGTGATTGGCATTATGCTGATCGTTCACTGGTCGATGCGCAACACAACTTTCCTTAAATCTGTATCAAAAATGCCATGGTGGGCAATAAGTATCATATGGGCAGGTATGCTGATCCTGATTATTTTAAGCCAGGGGACGAGTAAGGCGTTTATATACTTCCAATTCTGACACGATTGTGGGATTCAAAGGATTAAAATGATTTCTACATCTTGAGAATCATTTTAATCCTTTAATCGTGTTCTCACGTATGTTAAGTCATACGATACCGTAACCGTTTTGCCATCATCATTATTTACATCCTGGTATTGGCGAACCGTGTTTTTGTCGATGTTGTAGAATTTAAAATTGCCGGTTACAGGTTTATTGTTTGCGGTACTCTCATAGGTAAACTGCATGGCATTGTCTTTATAAACCCCATTGAGGTATCTCTGCGGACCACCGCCTGAGCCTATCCAATCCTGCTCCCATTTTCTGGTTGCCGGGTTGTAGTAATTAATACTCTTCCCGGTGTTACCTTTTACGGAAGTCCAGTTCTCCAAGATAGCACATCCACCAGATATACTCTGAACCACGCTATGCCCAACAATAGTTTTTGTCCCTGTTTGATATACATCCCATTCGCCTATCCAAAAATCAAAATCATGCGAATGAGGTTCTGCCGAGCAGGGCTGTGGCTGCTGCTGAGCAAAAGTTGGGAAACTTACGATAATCAATAGAATTGTGATCAGTGATTTCATATGCTATTTATTTAAGCCAGTTTATATCAAATTTTATCCAGTAAATATCATCCCAACCATTACCTGGACCGGTAAGCATTTCTTTCAATTGCTGATAATTCTTTGTCGATCCGTCCTTGAAAGATTTACTCAACCGGTTGCTGGTAAATACCAGGTATTGCTTATCCCAGGTTACAAAAGGACAATAATCCAAAGAAGCTGAATTAATAGGCGACGGCAAATGTTTTACAGGCATCCAGTTCCCGCCGTTATCTTTATGGCTGATGTACAAATCGCCGCCACCCATATCGTCCGGTCTGCCATAGGATGAGAATAGAATAAACTGCTCATCCGGGTCTACAAAGGCATTAAACTCATCGTATTTGGTATTGATATCTTCCTGCAAACTCTCGGGCTTGCTGTATTCCGAACCGTTCCATTTGCAGATCACAATATCCTCGCTGCCTTTACCATAATCTGCCTCGACGGTAAAATAAAGGTTGCCACTTTTTGTTAAAGACGGATAAAATTCATTTTTAGCGGAATTGACAGTAGTGCCCAAGTTCTCAGGCTTCCCCCATTGCCCGTTGGAAAGCTTTTTCACCTGCCATATATCAAAATCTTTGGCCTTGTCGCCGACCAATGGCCTGTCGGATGAAAAATAAATAGTTTGCCCGTCCGGAGAAAAAGCAGCCTCCAGATCGCGGTAGCGCCCGGAGAACGGTGCTACCTCCGGCTTGCTCCATTCTCCGTTTCTGAATACTATATGCAAAATAGTACTGCTGGCAAAATGGGCTTGCTGCAGAGTGAAAAATATTTCGTCGCCTTTGGGTGAGATGGTAAAATCGCGGTTGCTTAGGCCATCAGATAAAATACCTTTTGCGAAAAGTTGTGGCGTATCAGAAGGGAGCTGTCCACCAGGGTACGACACCTGGGCGACAGCCCCGCTAAAGAATAATGTAAAGACAATTAAATTAACTGATCTTAGTATCATGCATCTACATTAGCCTGATCAAATATACCTCAGCTAAACGATCTGCTAATCCCCCATTCAGGGGGAATTATCAGGAATAATGCAATTTTTACCCAATTAACAAACCAATGTCATCCTATGTTTGCATATAGGATGACACTATTCTTATCTTGAAAGGAAAAGGGATCAGGCGTCTTGCTGTTCTCCGCGTGATTCGTCGGGCTGAAGTGAGCCGAATAGCTTTTGAAGTTTGCGTATTTGTCGCTGGCGGTTAAAGAACTCATCCATCATATAAGCAGGGATGAAGCCACCGAGCCAGAATGCCATTACGAATAGATTGGACATTCCCCGGTATAAAAACCACGAGGCCACCACAAAAAAGATAAACCCGAAAATGGTATAATAGTTAGCCTGTCTTACTTTTAATGAATAACCTTTTTCTTTAAAACCATGCTTAAAAGGAAAAGTAAATAATGGGATGAAAAGAAAATAGAATAAGTTTTTCTCAGCAAATGCCAGGTCGTGCGAAATGTTATTTTTGATGTATTTGTTGAGCTTTTCTAACTGTTTAAACTTATAGTTTTTTATTTCTTCTTCCGAAATACTCCTGCTTGCTAATTCTTCAAAAGCTACAGAAACAGCTAACTCCGTGTAACCGAACTTATTATCAATAATCTCCATAAGCTTCTCGGTTGGAAGCATGGCGTAAATGCCCTTTAATTCATCTTTTGAAACCATTGAAAATCAGGCGATTTTGTTTATAATTGTCGGTATTATATCAAATGTATAATTTACACTCTAATTTTCCTAATTTAATCTACAATTTCGATAGAGTTTTCGATTTTCGTTAATTATAGAGAAACAAATTAATAACTGAACGAAAAAATAAACAAAAGCACCTCAGATATTTATCTGATTTTTTGGGATCGCACAACGGCTTTTAGTGCGCTATTAACATGCATTTTTGAAATCGTAGTTACCCCACCTGCCTGGGTTATTTTCCGGATAAGATTATTGTTTTCGTCAGCAACATAAATATTCCCAGCTTTATCAACGGCAATGCCCGCCGGTATATTAAAGCTTGCAGCTTTACCAGTTCCATCTTTAGCCCCCTTAGAGCCACTGCCTGCTATTGTTGTAACAGTGCCATCGGTTGTTATTTTGCGGATCAGGTTATTACCGGAATCAGCCACATACAAATTGCCGTTAGCATCTATAGCTATCCCAAATGGCGAGTTAAAACTTGCAGAAGCACCTTTACCATCACCGCTACCCGGCTGACCGCTGCCTGCAAATGTGCTTACCTGTCCTGCCGGAGTAACCTTTCGTATCAAATTATTGCCATTATCGGCTACATAAACATTGCCTGCTGCATCAACAGCTAATGCTTCGGGTAAGTTAAAGGTGGCTGCCGTATCCAAACCGTCATCAGCGCCCTGGGCCCCTGAACCTGCCAATGTACTTACCACGCCCGCCTGTGTGATCTTACGGATCAGGTTATTCTCATAGTCGGCCACATATACATTTCCTGTTTGGTCAACAGCTACGCCCAAAGGTGAATTAAAGGAAACTGAATCGGCAACATTAGACCCACCGGCAATTCCCGTACCGGCAAAAGTGCTTACCATGCCTGTGATACCAATCATTCTGATCTGGTTATTACCTGCATCAGCTACGTACACGTTCCCTGCTGCATCAGTTGCAACGCCAAATGGTTTATTAAAAGTAGCCAGGCTATCCACCCCATTAGCTGATCCTTTTACTCCGCCTACGCCGGCAAAAGTGCTTACCAAACCTGTGCTATCCATTTTGCGGATAACACTGTTACCCTCATCGGCAATATAAAGATTGCCATTGGCATCAACTGCTAAACCGAAAGGATGATTGAATTTTACTGCTTTCCCCGTACCATTTACCAAACCCGCCGTATCGCTGCCTGCTACTACTGTACTGTCCGCCACCGTTGTGGTCGACAAAAGTTCCTTTTTGCAGCCATATATACCGCTCACAAAAACGATACACATAAAGATAACAAGCAGCTTTAGTGAAGATTTTACCATCGGGGTATTTAAACGGGTGCTTCAAATTTAAAGTTTTATAAAGCATAAAGCGAAAAGCTGAAGGCAGAAAGCCATATGAAAATCAGCTTTCTGCTTTGTTCTTTAAGCTTTCAGCTTAAAACAATATCTTAGACGTGATGAATAAACTGATCTCAAGCGTAAAGCACAAAGCGCAAAGCACAAAGCGACTTTCGCGGTTGAACTTTTGCTTTTTATCTTTCGCCTTTCTCCTTTTCTTATTTTCTTGTCGCAGTAACGATCCATCTAAAGGAAAAACAGTTTTTAACATCAATCTGGATGAGGGCTTAACTTCACTCGATCCTGCATTTTGCCGCAACCAGAACACTACCTGGATGGATAACCAGCTTTTTAATGGCCTGGTTCAGGTAGATGATAGCCTGAACATTCAGCCCTGCGTTGCTAAAAGCTGGCAGGTATCAGCAGATGGGCTGACCTACACTTTTCATTTGCGCAACGATGTCTATTTTCATGACGACCCTTTATTTAAAGATGGTAAAGGACGTAAAGCAATAGCCTCAGACTTTGCATACAGCTTTGGCCGGTTGATCGACCCAAAAGTGGCTTCATCAGGGTCATGGATATTCAGCGATAAGGTGGAAAACAAACAGTCATTTAGTGCGCCAAATGACAGCACTTTCATTATCAAATTAAAACAACCCTTCCCCCCATTATTGAGCTTGCTTACCGCCCAGTATGCCGACGTTGTACCACATGAAGTGGTGGATTACTACGGTAAGGATTTCCGGAACCACCCTGTAGGCACAGGCCCTTTTAAATTTAAATATTGGAAAGAAGGTGAAGTGATGGTGTTTCTGAAAAATGAAAAATATTGGGAAAAGGATAAAGACGGCGGCCCCATGCCGCACCTGGACGCCATCCGGGCTACATTTATAAGCGATAAGCAAACAGCCTTTATGGAGTTTGTAACGGGCAATATCGATTTCCTGAATGATATAGACGGTAGTTACCGCGATGATATTCTGACCAAATCGGGGCAAATGACACAAAAGTATAAGGGTAAGTTTACCCTTAATTCAGGGCCATATCTTAATACTATGTACCTGGGTATGCTGGTTGACACCACACTGCCGATAGTAAAAAGTTGTCCGCTTAAAATATTGAAAATACGCCAGGCCATTAACTATGCTATTGATAAGCAAAAGATGATCAAATACCTGCGCAATAGCATGGCTACTCCGGGTAATGAGGGTTTTATTCCTGCCGGCATGCCGGGCTTTGATGCACAAAAAGTAAAAGGGTATACCTATAATCCCGAGAAATCCCGTGAATTACTGGCCGAAGCCGGCTTTCCTAACGGCAAAAATCTGCCCGACATACTACTTAGTACCACAATTGGTTATCGTGACCTGATTGAATACGTGCAAGGGCAATTGGACCAGGTAGGCATACACACCCGCGTGGAGATCACCCAGGGAGCCAGCCTGCGTGAACTGGTATCAAAAAACGGGGTTAACTTTTTCTACGGCTCGTGGATAGCGGATTACCCGGATGGCGAAAATTATCTCTCCGTTTTCTACTCCAAAAACAAAATACCCTGGGGCCCTAATTATACCGGCTTTAACAATAAGACATTTGACCATCTGTTTGACGAATCCTATCATGAGCCGGATAAGGCCAAACGTTATGCGCTGTATCAACAAATGGATAATTTGGTAATGGAGCAATCACCGGTAGTGATATTATACTATGATAAACTGGTGAATTTGTACCAGAAGAACATTACAGGGTATAGTAAGAATGCGTTGAATTTGTTGGTGTTGAAAAGATTGACGAAGAAGTGAGTAAATAACGCGCACCCATTTTGCGAATTTTTTTAGTAAAATGTATATTGCTCAAAATTTAGGGCCCATATAAACAATGTCTAAAGTATTAGAATTACCTGAAGTTGAAATAAGAGAAAGGAACTGGTCCGACTCTTTAATATTACAAGGGGACACAAGAAGTATCATTAATGAATTACCAAATGACTTTTATTCATCATGTATTACAAGTCCTCCTTATTGGGGTAAGAGGGATTACGGCTACGATGAGCAAATTGGTGCCGAAGAAAATCTATCTGAATATATTGAGCACTTAGTAAACATTTTTCGAGGTGTAAGAGAAAAACTAAAGGAAGACGGTACTTTTTGGTTAAATATTGGCGACTCTTATACCAGTGGAAATAGGACTTGGAGAGCAGAAGACAAAAAGAATCCTGCCCGAGAAATGTCATATCGACCACGAACACCTCAGGGTTTAAAACCAAAGGACTTAATAGGCATTCCCTGGCGTTTGGCATTTGCATTACAGGCCGACGGATGGTATTTAAGATCTGATATAATTTGGTATAAACCTAATTGTCAGCCAGAATCTGTTAAAGACCGCCCTACCCAATCACATGAGTATATCTTTCTATTTTCTAAATCAGAAGATTATTATTATGATTATGAAAATGCAAAAGAACCGGCTGCTGAAAAAGGGAAAACTCGCAATAAAAGAAGCGTATGGCAGGTAAATACTGAACCGTTACCAGAAGCCCATTTTGCAACATTTCCTGAGGAATTGATTAAGCCAATTATCATGGCGTCATCAAAAGAGAATGATTTAGTTTTGGATCCATTTTTTGGTTCCGGAACGGTAGGAGTTGTTTGCAATAAATTAAATAGAAAGTTCCATGGAATCGAACTTAAACAAGATTATATAGATATTGCAGAGAGGAGATTAAAAAATGTCCGATAAGGTTAATTACCCAATTTTATCTGCAGATTTACAAGTTGGATTTCATTATCGGCTAAAAACCATTAAAGATTTATATTTCCATGAAGCATTAAGTAAAACGGTTAAGGCTGTCAAAATAGCAGATATAGATAAGGAGCTAAATCAATTTGTATCGGAAAACGCTCTTCAAAAATTAGCTTTATTTTCTTTGCGCGGGGAAGCCATTTTCCCGATACCATTGTTGCTTGGTGAAAACCCATTCCTGATAGGTTACTATCGCTTATTGTTAGGTTTCTCGCAAAAAGAATTCTATTCAAAGGGGCCTTTTGGCATTTTTAAGTCGATGGAAGAGAAAGGGAAATTATCAAAAACAGCAAATAGCAATTTAACGATATTATGTGCAAGCCTTATCCAAACGGCAGAATCACTTGTATCGCAAATAGAAGATTTTAGCATTTCAACTTTAACCGAACTTCAACTTTTAACTGTAGGCCCGCAATTTAGAGGCTCAATGAATAATAAGTACGGTCAAATCGCTACTCAAAAAACGTTCAGTCTCATAAAAGAATTAGTAAAGAATTATGTTTTAACATCCACACCTACCAGCATAGAGATTAAAAATAATTCTGGAAGAATTGTTTCAATACAGTTTTCTCCCGATCCCGATATTGAAATTATTGAGAAGCTAACCACAGGCACAAGAGGCCTCATATCGATAGAAATTAAAGGTGGGAAAGACATCTCAAACATTCACAATCGAATTGGGGAAGCAGAAAAAAGTCACCAAAAAGCCCGCAATAGAGGATATTTCGAATTTATGACTATAATTAGTGTAGACTTTGAATATTCATTTTTAAAATCCGAATCACCAACTACAAACCACTTTTTTCATCTTGACAGAATAGGTGATAAGATGACTAGCGAGTACGAAAGATTTAAGGACATACTTTCATCAATACTTGGCATAAATATATAAATGGAATATAATCTGAATTAGATTAACTTATTCTCCTGTCGTCGAAGCAACTTCTAAAGGAGCATTTGTAAGGCTCTTAAATCGTTTAGCCATTCGGACTTTTGTTTCTTTATCCAGGCTTTTGTCTTTAAACATCGTCAGCCACATTCTTCCCTGCTGGCTCCCAAAAAACATTTTCAATTGATTTTTGAACTTTACACGCTCATAATACAGGTATCCCCAACCACCATCGGGCAGGGCATCACAGCTGTAGGAGTTCCAGTCCTCGCCGGTTACGGTATGCCATGGAATTACGATAATATCATTTAACAGGGCGAAAGCAACATCACCTACTCTTAAATTATGGGCTGCACAGGGTACGCGTATGTTGGCTTCCGTGCTGTCGCTGATCATGTCGATCAGGTACGGGATAGCCGCTGTGTCCAATGCTAATACTTCATGATAGGCAGGGTTCTCTTTCCTGTATCGGGCATTGATACGTTCTTCTTTTTGCCATTGGCCGGAGCCAAATTGCCCATAAGGCAAATATTTTATGTGCCGTACATCCCGCTCCACAATTTCCTTAACCTGGCTAAAACTTGCAGTACTGCTCAAAACGAGCAAAATGAGTAATAAAATCCGGTTAAACATATTAATAAGGTTGACGCATAAATATAGTAAAGAATAATCTGAATTTCACAATAGTTTAAGGAATTTTTTTATCGGAAATTTCATAATTACAGGTTAAGGTTTAATAAGTTATAAGCACTATCTAAAGTTCATTTTTCGTCAATATTTTTATTGATTTAACCCACTGTTTATGTGTGTTTTAACACTTAAATCGGGCGAAAATATTTGATGTTTACAGACTGTTTAGAGCAATAAAAATAACTGCCCCTTAATACCCTCATATAGCCCCTAAAAACAAAAAAAGCCCTCCGAAATGGAAGGCCTAAGTTGTGTTTTGAGAAAAAATTTACTGCTTTTCGTATTTCAGTGCATCGGCATTCACAATATCTGATGCAGACTTCGCGCCATTATTAACTGTATTTCCGGTTATCACAATTGCATCGGCACCAATCGTTTTAGCATAAGCTATAAGCTTTGATTTAATACTATCTTGTTTCATGACGTTGGGTATTGTTAAATGGCCGATCACTCTGTAAGGCTGTTTAACATCATGAGCCGAATAAAACAGGTCAACTGAGTTTGTTGGCGGCAACTTGTCGCCAAAATAAGATGGCTGTAATGCTGCGCAAGCGGTAAGCAATGCGATACTGATGAAAAGCAATAGGTTCTTCATGGCTGAATGTTTTTATAAAGCTATGATTGCCTTATAATCAGAAGGTTTAGTGAATAATAAGTAATAATATTATTACGATGTCAGAACCTTGATTCGCATGATTTTGCAGCTTATGAAAAAAAACACAACAATCCTTTAATCATGCAAATCATGGTTCAGACAAAAAAAGCCTCTCCCATTAGGGAAAGGCTTTACGCTTTTTGCTTTATACTTTCGGCTTAGTTAGCCATTTGCTTACGGATGATATTCAATGCACCACCTGCTTTGAACCATTCTATTTGCTGCGCATTATAGGTATGGTTTACAGCAAACGAATCAGTAGAGCCATCTTTGTGATGCAGCACCACGGTTAATTGCTTGCCCGGAGCAAAGCTGGTTAATCCCTGGATATCGATAGTATCGTCTTCCTGTACCTTATCATAATCAGCAGGATCAGCAAAGGTGATACCCAGCATGCCTTGTTTCTTCAGGTTGGTTTCGTGGATACGTGCAAATGATTTTACCAATATGGCACGTACACCTAAGTGACGTGGTTCCATAGCAGCATGCTCACGCGATGAGCCTTCGCCATAGTTTTCGTCACCTACAACGATTGTACCGATGCCATGCGCCTTATAATCGCGCTGGGTAGCAGGTACCGGGCCGTATTCGCCTGTCAGTTCGTTTTTAACGCTATCAGCCAAACCATTAAAGTAGTTGATCGCGCCGATCAGCATGTTGTTGGAAATGTTATCCAAATGCCCACGGAACTTTAACCATGGACCAGCCATTGAAATGTGGTCGGTAGTACATTTACCTTTTGCTTTGATCAGGAGTTTCAAACCGTGCAGATCAGTGCCTTCCCAGGCAGCAAATGGATCAAGCAATTGCAGGCGTGATGATTTAGGATCAACCTTCACTTCTACCTTGCTGCCGTCTTCAGCCGGTGCCTGGTAACCTGCATCTTCTACTGCATAGCCTTTTATTGGCATTTCGATACCTTGTGGTTCGTCCAGTTTTACCTGCTGACCATTTTCGTTGGTCAGTGTATCGGTAATCGGGTTAAAAGTTAAATCACCTGCAATAGCAAACGCAGTAACAATCTCTGGCGATGCCACGAAAGCGTGGGTATTAGGGTTACCATCCTGGCGTTTAGCGAAGTTACGGTTAAACGATGTGATGATAGAGTTTTTGCGCGTCGGATCGTCTGTATGACGCGCCCATTGGCCGATACAAGGTCCGCAGGCATTAGCTAAAACCACACCACCCATTTCGGCAAAAGTACCTAAGTAGCCATCGCGGTCAACGGTATAACGTACTTGTTCCGATCCCGGGGTGATGGTGAATTCAGCTTTTGTTTTCAGGTGCTTGTCAACAGCCTGTTGAGCGATAGACGCTGCACGGGTGATATCCTCGTAAGATGAATTGGTACATGAACCGATCAAACCAACCTCTAAAGTAGCAGGCCAGTTGTTTTCCTTCACGGCAGCAGCAAATTTTGAAATAGGCCATGCCAGGTCTGGCGTGAACGGACCGTTTACGTGTGGTTCCAGTTCGCTCAGGTTGATCTCGATCACCTGGTCAAAATATTGCTCCGGGTTTGCGTAAACCTCTGCATCGCCGGTTAAGTGTTCTTTTATAGTATCTGCCAAAGCAGCAATTTCCTCGCGTTTTGTTCCTTTCAGATAGATGGCAGCTTTTTCGTCATAACCAAATACTGAAGTAGTAGCGCCAATTTCGGCACCCATGTTACAGATAGTACCTTTACCGGTTGCAGACAGCGAACGTGCACCCTCGCCAAAGTATTCAACTATAGCGCCTGTTCCACCTTTTACAGTAAGGATACCGGCCACTTTCAGGATCACGTCTTTAGCTGAGGTCCAGCCTGATAATTTGCCAGTTAGTTTCACGCCGATCAGCTTAGGGAATTTTAGCTCCCATGGTAATCCCGCCATTACGTCGCAGGCATCAGCGCCACCCACACCAATAGCGATCATACCCAAACCACCTGCATTAGGCGTGTGCGAATCGGTACCGATCATCATACCACCCGGGAAAGCGTAGTTTTCTAATACTACCTGGTGAATAATTCCTGCACCCGGTTTCCAGAACCCGATACCATATTTATCAGATACCGATGCCAGGAAATCGTATACTTCTTTGTTGGTATCTTTTGCTGTATTTAAGTCGACCTCGGCACCTATTTTAGCCTGGATCAAGTGATCACAATGCACGGTAGACGGGACAGCAACTTTAGGGCGGCCAGCCTGCATAAATTGCAGCAGGGCCATTTGTGCGGTAGCATCCTGCATCGCCACGCGGTCAGGTGCAAAGTCAACATAATCCACTCCACGGGCAAAAGCTTTATGAGCATCGCCTTCAGATAAGTGGGCATATAAAATTTTTTCAGTCAGGGTAAGCGGTTTACCGGTCGCTTTACGAGCAGCAGCCACACGGGTGCTGTAGCGATCATAAACCTTTTTGATCATATCTAAATCAAAAGCCATGGTATTGATTTTTGGGTAAAATAAACGAATTCGGTATAAGCTGACCTACTATATTCAGTCGAGCAGCGAATTTATAAAAATTGCAGCTAAATGGTGTCAGTATTTTGTTTAAATGTAATTTGGAGATGTTCTAAATTAGTGAGTGGTTAATCCGTGATCAGTTAACCGGTGATCAGTTTAAAGATTTACTAAATAAAATACTAGACCTGGTTGAACGGATCTAATAATTCAAGGGACATAACTTTTTTAAAATCTGATGTATTTCGACTGATCAATATCAATTCATTTACTAATGCAGTAGCAGCAATTACAGCATCAGGGAGTTTTAATCTGGATTGTTTTCTAATTTCGACAGTTTTTAATTTAGTATCCTGCTTCAACCCGAAAACAACACAATCAGCTATAAAGCTTTGTAAGATTGCAAGGTCACTTTCAGTAGCGGTTTTCCAGCAGAGCAATTCGATCTCTGTAATAACGGATATTGCAGGCTGAAATTCATTGATAATATTATCAATTAGCTTCTCCTGACCTTCATTAAAATGTTTTTGCAGATAGTAAATAACGGTATTGGTGTCCCAAAGATATTTTATTCCCATTCGTTTCGCAGATCGTTTAGTTGTTGATTAACTGCGTCGCGGGTTTGTTTAGACATTGCGCCTTTATATTTTTCGGACAGTTTTGAAGATGTATTTGCGGTTTCATCTGAACTATGTAAACGGATTACATTTAAAGCTTCCAGATCTTTTAAAAGATTTAGTGCTTCATCATTCAATATATCTACCGTTACAGTTCTCATAATCAGAATCTTTATGTAAAGATACGTAATAAATAACTTTCCTACGAAACACTTAATCTCTAAAAAACCGTCCGCTTGCGTACGAAAACTGTACGATAGCGTACATCTTGAAATTTATTAAAATTTTATTTTATTGATAATCAGATGGTTATTTAATGGGCATCTATTTTGGCATACCCATGTCAAAAAAGAACAACAATTAGTACAACATTAAATGTCAATAAAATGAAGAAGTCAATTTTAACCCTCGCAATAGCAATAGTAACTGTACTGGGCGTAAGCCAGTCAGCATTTGCCGGTAACAAAGAACGCGAAGCCGTTACCGT
Organism: Bacteroidota bacterium; assembly: GCA_018266915.1. Classification (GTDB taxonomy): domain Bacteria; phylum Bacteroidota; class Bacteroidia; order Sphingobacteriales; family Sphingobacteriaceae; genus Mucilaginibacter. The sequence goes on from JAFDZM010000045.1 coordinate 26,124, forward strand.
TCTGTCCGAGATCAGCAACATCAATAAGATAGAAGTATATGGAAACGTGGAGCTTTATCTATCAGATGGTACAACCGACCAGGTAAAAGTTTACAACAAGTATTATTCAGAAAATGCTTTGGTACAAAACAAAAACGGCGTACTGACAATCTCATCTTACAAAACCGAAAAGCTGGTAGTTTGGGTTACTGTAAACAACCTGTTCAACCTGTCAGTTTATGACAATGCAGAAGTAAAATCTTTTGGTAAGCTTTCAGCACTTGAGCTTAGCGTAAACCTGTACAACAATGCATCAGCAAAACTAAACATGGATGCTTATGCTGTAAATGTTAAAGTAAACGATCATGCTAAAGCTGATTTAGAAGGCACTACTGCTGAAGCTGATCTGAATTGCGATTATTCAGCTTTCCTGAACATCAGCAATCTGAGCAGCGAACATATGGTTAAGAAAGTAGTTGCTGAGCCTTACACCGGCGAAAGCAATGCAACAGTAGTATTATAATTTATTTATTCTCAATAAGGCTGAGGCTTTAGTCAATCACACGGCTAAAGCCTTTTTTATTTTAGTAATGTCAACTCCGTCAATCCTCATTCAGACCACGAAACTCATACCCCATCCTGCTCCACTCCTCCATTGCCCTCGGTAAAACATGTTCCAACCGGTCATAAGCTTTCAGGCTATCATGAAATACGATGATAGAACCATTCCTGGTATACTGCAATACGTGCTGCAGACAAGTCTCTGGTTTTAGCTCGGTATCGAAGTCGCCGCTTAGTACATCCCACATAATGATCTTCGTATCAGGCTTTGCCTTCCGGATCAGTTCTGCCTGCGATTTTTTGATACGGCCATAAGGCGGGCGGAACAGATTAGCATGAAGTAATCCATCAGCTTTCAGAAAATTTTCGACATAGGTTTTATTGTCTGTTTTCCAGCCTTTAAGATGATTAAAGGTGTGGTTTCCGATGCTATGGCCCGCATTTTTCACCTGTTCAAATACGTCCGGGTGCTTCCTCACATTATCGCCAATGCAGAAAAAAGTAGCCTTTGCATTATATTGCTTTAAAATATTTAAAACATATGGTGTAACAATCGGTATAGGGCCGTCGTCAAAAGTGACATAAATGCAATGGCGCTTGCGACTCTTATTCCAAATCATGTTGGAGTAGAACTGCTTAAGCAACCATGGCGTTTTAACCAGATACATTTGTTTAGGCGTGAGATTTTAGATATGAGATTTGAGACAGGTAAATCCTAATAAAGAATAATAATTCTCAAATCTAACATCTCAAATCTCAAATCTCAAAATATTGATGATATAACCTTATGACGAAATTAATATTCAGATTAAAAAAAGTATTCTTAATAACTTTTACCCTCGGTCTTTCTGCTTTTAGCTTTATAACCGCTAATGCCCAGCAGGTGATCAGTCTGCAAAAAGCAATTGACCTGGCAATGGCCAATAACCTGTCGATAAAACAATCACAGCTTACAACAGCTATCGCTACTGAGGACTACAAGCAATCAAAATATAACCAGTTGCCATCTTTGTCAGTTAACCCGCAAGGTTCTTACAATTTTGGCCGCAGCCCAAACCTTACCACTTATTCATATACCAGCCAGTCGTTCCTTTATATTAATGGCCAGGCTTCTTTGTCACTTACACTTTTCCAGGGCGGACAATTGCGCAATCAGATATTGCAGAACAAAATCGCCCTTGATGTTGACCAAACAAACACTGCAAAAGTTAAAAACGATCTGCTACTAAACGTAGTAACCGATTATCTGACCATATTGAGCGACCAGGATTTGGTAATCGCTGCCAAACAACAAATTGATCTTGCAAAGATCACTTTGGACAGAGCTCAGAAAAATTTTGATCAGGGTAATGCCACCCGTGCCGATCTTGCGCAGGCACAGGCACAATTATCAACTGCTGAACTAAATCTGACTACCGCGCAAAACCAGGTTGATATTGCCATTATCGTTCTGAAACAATACATGGAGATGGATCCTACAACTGAGATCATGGTTGAAAAACCGGATATCAGTAAGCTAACTGATGTAAAAACTATTTATGATGCTTCTGAGGTAATTAAAACATCTATAAGTGTTAACCCGGATGTTCATCTGGCTGAATTACAACAACAAGGCTACGCACAAGCCATTAAAACAGCAAAAGGAGCTTATTATCCCACTGTGTCGTTATTTGGTGGATTAGGTTCCAATTATTCCAGTATCTCACAAAATGTTACCGGGGTAGCTACTGTGGAACAACAAATAGGAACCGTGCAGGGAACAAACACACCGGTAGTTGGGCAATTCACATCACCTATTTATGCTTCAAAGTATCCGTTCTTTAGCCAGTTTAACAACAACTTCAACCAGTCTATTGGCATAAGTGTACAGATACCCATATTCAACCACTTTAGCGCCCGAACCGGTGTCCGTAAAGCAAAATTGAATTATGAATATGCACAGGTAACCACTCAATTGGCTAAGAACACATTGAGTAAAACCATCATTCAGGCATTGGCCGATTTGCAAGCCGCAGTAAAAAATTACCAATCAGCTCGGCGTACTTATGAATCATCCAAAGAAGCTTTAAATGTAACCAAACAGCGTTACGATGCAGGTTTTGTAAACACACTGGATTATAATACTGCAGTTACCAACTACAATAAAGCGCAGAACGATATGATCAACGCGCAATACTCGATGATATTCAGAAGTAAGGTGATTGATTATTATTTGGGGAATAAGATTGAATTATAGTTATCAGTGATCAGTTAACCAGTTATCGGTAATTAGCATCCGAACTTTAGAATTTAGATATTAGAATTTAAACTTGATAGACATTAGTATTTAGAATTTATAAAAATGGGAAAAACTACTAAATATGTTTTAATAGGCCTGGGGGCTTTGGTTGTCATTTATATTGTTGGCAAAGCTGCCGGCATTTGGGGCAAACCACCCAAAACGCAGGTTGCTACCGAAAAAGCTGACACGCGTTTTATTAACGAGTCGGTGTCGGCCAGTGGTAAAATAAAGGCCCATGTCGAAGTAAAGATCAGTCCGGAAGTATCGGGCGAAGTGGTTGAGTTGCCTGTAAAAGAAGGCGACGTGGTGAAAAAAGGCCAATTGATCTGTCGAATCCGTCCGGATATTTTGCGGTCGGATTATGACCGATCGGTAGCAGCCTATAACTCGCAGAAAGCAAACGTAGGAAACACTACTCAATTGCTGAAACAGGCACAAGCTACTTATGAAAACCAGGCGGCTATTTACAAACGCGATAAAGTATTGTATGATAATAAAGTATTAACCGCTGCTGAATTTGACGCGGCAAAAGCTAATTACGAAGGCGCCAAAGCTCAGCTTGAAGCTGCTAAACAAAACCTCGCTGGGTCAAATTATGGACTGGCGCAATCGGCAGCATCTGTTAAAGAATCACAAGCTAATCTGGATAAAACTACTATTTACTCTCCTGTGGATGGTGTAATATCAAAATTGTCGATCCAAAAAGGCGAACGCGTTTTAGGGACCCAGCAGTTTGCAGGTACCGAGATTATGACCATATCCAATCTGAACCAATTGGATGTGAATGTAGATGTGAACGAGAACGATATTAACCGGATTAAGCTTGGCGATTCATCAAAAATACAGGTAGATGCTTTCCAGGATAAATTATTTACCGGCGTGGTTACAGAAATAGGCAGTGCCGCAAACGTGGTAGGTACTACTGCAGATCAGGTGACCAACTTTACAGTGAAAGTAAGGATCGATCCAAAATCATACGTTGCATTACTGAATAAGACAGCTGCTAACCCGTCGCCTTTCCGCCCGGGATTAACAGCGACAGTTGAAATTCTAACCAATCATGCTAAAACACTTTCGGTACCAATACAGTCGGTTACTACACGCCAGGATACCAAAACAGCTATTACTTCAACAAATGACAATAATAAGCCTGATGATAACAGCGATAACAAAGCGAAGATCACCACTGCTGCAAAAGAATATGTATTTGTATACAGCGCTGGTAAAGTAAAACAGGTAACAGTGACTACCGGTATCCAGGATGATTCTTACATCCAGATACTATCAGGACTGAAGGCTGGTGATGAAGTAGTATCGGCACCATATACCGCTATTTCCAAAACACTGAATGATAAAATGGAAGTGGAAAAAGTAGATAAATCCAAGCTGTTCAGCGGCGACGCTGGAAAATAATGTGCAGATGAGTGAATGTGCAGATATGCAAATGTGCGGATGTGCGGATGAAATTAATTTGATTGATTAGATTATTTTGATTGTTAAATACCGAAGGTCTATGTAATAACATAGGCCTTCTTTTATTTGTCATCCTTTTGCACATTGCATAGTTGACATCTAAAAATCAAATTCGCACATTTGCACATCTGCATATCTGCACATTAATACCACATCAATCTAATGCATAACAAAATATTAATCGTCGGCGGGGGGAGCTGGGCAACAGCTAATATTAAAATGCTAACGGATAATCCCGTCGAGAAGGAGGTTTTTTGGTGGATGCGTAATGAGAAAGCAGCCGAGCATATTCGCCAGTTCAAGCATAATCCAAATTATTTGAGTTCTGTTGAGATCAAGGTTCCCGCCCAAAATATCTCTACTGATTTGAAATCGCTGATCCAAAAGGCGGATATTATTTTATTAAATGTTCCCGCTGCATTTCTGAAAGAAGCATTGAAAGGCATTGTCCCGGAAGATTTTGCAGGGAAAAAAGTTGTATCGGCTATAAAAGGTATCGTACCGGATGAGAACCAGATCATTGGTGAGTTTTTGAATCAACGCTATAATATATCCTTTGATAATTTTATGGTGATTAGTGGCCCCTGCCATGCCGAAGAAGTTGCACTTGAAAAATTGTCCTACCTCACTATTGCTTCAGGCGATACTGAACTTGCGGCCTGCTTTGCAGGAATGCTTAGTACACGTTATATCAGCACTATCGTATCAGATGATATTTATGGAACCGAATATGCAGCCGTGTTAAAAAATGTTTATGCCATAGCAAGCGGTATCTGTCACGGTGTAGGTTATGGTGATAACTTTCAGTCGGTTTTGATATCCAATGCTATTCGCGAACTGGAACGCTTTGTAAAGGCTGTTCATCCTATCGACCGTGATATTAAAGAATCAGCCTACCTGGGCGATTTACTGGTGACGGCCTATTCACAATTCAGCCGTAACCGCACATTTGGTAATATGATAGGCAAAGGCTACACAGTGACCTCGGCACAATTGGAAATGAATATGATTGCTGAAGGCTATTATGCTGTAAATTGTTTACACCAGGTAAACAAACAATACAAAGTTTTTATGCCTATTTGCAGTGCCGTTTACAGTATTTTGTACGAGAAACGGAACCCGGCTATAGAAATGAAACATTTAGCCGCTCAACTTAGTTAATAGCTTAATTAATTTATATTACAAACCCCATGAAAAAGTTAATAGGAGCCGCACTGTTTGCTGCGGCATTATTTGTAGCCGGTCAGGTACACGCACAAAGTAAAGACACCACAAGCTTTAAGAGCAAAGTGCACAAAACAACCAAACAGGTTAGCGACGCCGCAACAAAAGTTGGTCAGAAAACATCAGAATTAGCTGTGAAAGGCGCATCCGCGGTCGTTGACAAACAATATAAAGGCAAATGCGGACCAAACGGCGAAAACATTTATATAAACAGCCATTCTCAATACTATTATGTTGATAAAAAAGGCCATAAAGTTTATCTGAAAGAATCAGAATTGAAGGATAAAAAAATGTAATTTTATATTACATGACTGAAGCATCCCGGACCCTAACGGGGTGCTTCTTTATTTTTTAATGCTATGAAAAACAACGCTTTACTATCCTGCCAAAGCATGGGACTTGGCCTTGTTTGGGTTCTGCTTTTACTATCTGCCTGCTCACATTCCAACCCAGTTTCCGGCTCGGATGATAACAGGCTGCAGGGCGACTGGAAGCTAAAGGACGGCGATACCAAACTAAAGATCACCAAGAAAAAGTTTGCCATGGACAGCGACCTACAATACGCCGAAGACTACTTTGTAAAAGGCGATACTATTTTCTCATCCTTCCAGGGTAATCAGCCCTACAGCAAATTTGTGATACAAAAACTGGATGATCATAATCTGAAACTGCTCTCTCCTGACTCCACTGTGATGGAGTTCACCAAATAAAACGCGAAAGCCCCTCATCCCGAAGGTGAGAGGCCTTGCAAACTAAACTAAACCTAAAACTTATTTCTTGAGAGATTAGAGATCAGTTAATTGGAGATTAGTTTCTCTTTATCGAAATACCTTAATCTCTATTCTCTAATCACTAATCAACTAACATTAATATCTCCTGCGACGATCACCGTTGTTGTTACCTGAACGGTCTTCGCGGCGTTTGCCTGAGAAATCGCGGAAGCCACCATTTGGAGCTCCTGCTCTTTCCTTGTTACCACCCTCGTGGCTGTAACCATTCCTGCGGAAACCACCGTCTCTTCTGTCACCGCCTTCACGTCTTTTATAGTTAGACGCACCGCCGCGACTTTCGTTACGCGAATCGCCAGAAATTTCTATTCTTACATCGCGACCGTGGAAATCAACGCTTTTAAAGCCGTTCATCACCTTATCCACGTCGTCATTTGGCACTTCGAAGAATGAATAAACGCCCTTAACATCGATCTTACCTACAGTCTTTCCACTGATTTTAGTGTTATTACAGATATAACCTAACAATTCTCCGCGACCAAAGCCATCCACAGAACCTAAGTTGATGAACAGACGGGTAAAGTCTGAACGCATGCCTGTACGGTTAAAGCGGTCACCAGCACCATCTGCACGACGGCTCTCGTCAACCTGGGCGTTCAGATCAGGTGCATTTTTATAATAGTCAAGGAAGCGGTTAAACTCCAGTGATGCAAAACGTTTGATAATATCTTCCTTACTCATGTCCTTAAACTCGTCCATGATGCGCGGAACATATTGCTCTATCTGCTGTTCGTTCACTTCCACATTGTGTACTTTGTGAACTAAAGCAAATAGTTGTTTTTCAACTACGTCAAAACCAGTAGGAATTTCAGCTTTGATAAAGCGCTTGCCGATCACTTTTTCTATCTGGCGTATTTTGCCAAATTCTTTTGCGTTGATGATCGAGATAGATACACCTGTTTTGCCGGCACGGGCAGTACGACCACTACGGTGAGTGTAGTTCTCGATCTCATCAGGCAAAGAGTAGTTGATAACGTGGGTAACATCGTTTACATCGATACCACGTGCAGCTACGTCAGTTGCGATCAGTAATTGCAGGCTGCGCTCACGGTAACGTTTCATTACCTTGTCGCGCTGCTGTTGGGATAAATCACCGTGCAGCGAATCAGCATTATAACCGTCTTTGATTAACGATTCAGCAATTTCCTGCGTTTCAATTTTGGTACGGCAAAATACGATACCGAAAATCTCAGGGTTAAAATCGACGATGCGTTTAAAGGCAGCATATTTATCACGGGCACGTACTACATAATATTCGTGCTCGATATTTTCGTTACCGGTATTTTTTGCGCCCATAGTAAGCTCATAAGGATCGGTCATGTATTTTTTGGCGATCCTTCTTACTTCTGAAGGCATGGTGGCTGAGAACAGCCATGTTTTTTTATCATCGGGTGTGGTAGACAAAATACTGTCAATATCCTCTTGAAAGCCCATGTTGAGCATTTCGTCAGCCTCATCCAATACTACATAGTTTACGCCGCTGAAATCAATAGCCTTACGGTTAATGATATCCAGCATACGGCCGGGCGTAGCCACAACGATCTGTACACCGCGACGAATCTGGTGTAACTGATCAGAGATGCTTGCGCCGCCATAAACAGCCACAACGTGTACGTTGCGCATGTTTTTTGCATAATTTTTCAGATCATTAGTGATCTGCAAACAAAGTTCGCGAGTTGGGCATAGTACAAGCGCCTGCGGATGATTTTCTTCGAAATCGATAAGTTCCAGTAATGGAAGTCCAAAAGCAGCAGTTTTGCCGGTCCCGGTTTGGGCCAATCCGACAAAATCGTTGCTGCCTGTAAGCAATACCGGAATCGACTGTTCCTGGATTGGAGTTGGGTTCTCAAACCCTAACTCAGAGATGGCATTAACAATATCATGACGGATTCCCAGTTGAATAAATGGGTTCATGAATTTAAATAACGTATCTGGCAACATCGCCAAATCGGGCGCAAAGGTAGGTATTATTTTTTGCAATTCAAATAGTTGATTGGGAAATGGGAAAGATGACAATTGGGTAGTAATTCTACATCCATTTATAAACAGAATCATGCTTTTTAAAATGATGGATAAACCTTATTTTTGATAAACGATATTAATAAAATGAATACAGCCGAGATTAAACTTGATCTGCATAATAAAATAGATAATGCTGGAAGCAAGCAGCTAAAAGAAATTTATGGTCTTGTGCTGAACTATTTAAACAGCAATTACTCCGTAGAAGAAGAGGACACTCTGACTGAAGCCCAACGTGCATCAATAGACGAAGGTCTTGCACAAGCAGAAGCTGGCTTAGGGAAACCCTTAAGTGAAATCAACCAAAGACTCCGTAAGAAATATGGTATAAATGACTAAAGCAGTCATTTTAACCCCACGTGCTGAAAAAAACTATGAGCACATTACAGATTATGTATTCAATAAATGGGGCACACTCGCTACCAAAAGGTTTATTTTACGTTTCCAGGAAGCTTGCAACTTAATTGCATCCAGACCGGCAATCTACCCTTTTGCGGATAAGAATAAGAATGTAAGAAAATGTGTTGTCACAAAACACAATGCTGTATACTTCATCGAGCACGAAAACGATATAACAATCCTGACCATATTCGATACGCGACAAAATCCGGATAAGCTTGATATGATCTTTTAATTACTCGATTTCCTGCACTTCTGGTTCCGATTTCTTCTCCCTCAACGAAAACAGCAAGCCAATCACCCCTGCAGTAACGCACATATCAGCCACATTAAAAATACCTGTGCGGAAATTACTGATACCCACATTCATAAAGTCGGTTACGTGGCGGTCGAACATCAGGCGGTCGATGATATTGCCTAAACCGCCTGCTATAATGAGTGCAAACGAGAATAGCTTAAGCGAGTTATAGGTATTGATTTTAGTTAACACATATCCGGCAAGTACCAACAAACAAACCAACGGGATAACGCTCAGCAACCAAAAGCTAACTGGTTTTGAGAGTTGATCGCCCAGGCTTAAAGCAGCACCGGTGTTCTCAACATACTCAAGGCGGACCGTATTATGCAGATAAGAAATTGGCTCGTGAAACATCAGGTGTTCTTTTGCCAGGTTTTTGGTGATCCTGTCACACCCGATAAACAGTACAGAAGTAAGACAAAACAATACTACCTTAATCCAATTCTTCATCCTATAAATCCTTTAATCGTGTTTTATCTTAACCTGTCTGCCGATTTTACTAATTTTTCGTCGCGCTGTATGGCCTTTGCCGCCAGTAACGCTAAAACAATACTTACTGAGCTTAATAACGCGCCAATTCCAAAATTATTGGTATTCAGAGCGACACCGCCTGTATATGATTTTACCGTCTCGGCCATCCAGAAGCTATAGCCGAATATCACTACGATATAAGCATAACACCATAAAACTTGTTGCTTACGGTTTTTGTATAAAAATATTAGAACAAGCGGCAAAATAGCCACTACTGCTGTTGCTGCTATCAGGGCTATAAAACTTTCGGCATGCGCCTGCACACCGTTTACATCCTGGTAAATTCCGGTTACTTTGATAGTAGAAGGCACTCCGGCTACATAAACATTATGTACCAAAGGAAACAGGAAAAGAGCGAAAATAACCAGGCTGGCTAGTAGCAGGTAAACGCTTTGTATACGTTGGATCATGTTTTAGTTGTATTTGTTGTAGTGGTTGTATTAGTTATAGTGGTTGGTTGTGGTTGCTGTAAAGAGAAATATTTTCATTATTTCAACTTCTTCAACCAATACAACATTTACAACCAATTCAACCCTCGTTCAACGCAAAGATAAAATTGTTTGAACCAAAATCCTGAAATAGGGTTAAAAACATGACTTTCAAATCGTAATTCTTAATTCTCAAATCGTAAATCAAAATTTAACTTTGCCACGTGTCCGAAAAACAACGCTATTTTATTCAGCTCGCTTACGATGGTACCGATTTTCACGGCTGGCAAATACAGCCCAATGCTACCACGGTTCAGGAATTGCTGAACGACGCCCTGACCATCGTTTTGCGTGAACCTATTGAAACGACAGGTTGCGGGCGCACGGATACAGGGGTGCATGCGCGGGATTTTTTTGCGCATTTCGATAGCCAGTCATTAGTCAATGGTCATCAGTCATTGGTAAAAGTTGTTGAGAGTGTAAATGCTATATTACCTTCTACAATCGCAGTAAAACGCATTATTCAGGTTGCTGCTGAGGCACACGCACGATTTGATGCTACGTCGCGTTCGTATGAGTATCATGTGCATTTTAATAAGGACCCGTTTAAGATCAAGCATTCGTGGCAATTACGCGACAAACCGGATATTGCATTGATGAATGCTGCTGCACGGATCATTATTGAGTACACCGATTTTAGCTGTTTCAGTAAATCGAACACACAAACGTATACCAACAATTGTAAAATAACACGGGCCGAATGGGTTTATGGCGGGCATTGCCTGGTATTCCATATCACTGCCGACCGCTTTTTACGTAACATGGTACGGGCCATTGTGGGAACTTTAATGCAAGTGGGCCGTAAAGAGATTCAGCCGGAAGATGTGCGGGCGATCATAGAAAGCAAAAACCGAAGCAATGCAGGAACATCAGTACCGGCTTGCGGGTTATATTTAACGGAGATAAAATATCCATATTTGTAATATTGGCACGTTGTCTTAATCAAATCACTAATTCACTAATTCAGTCATTCACTAAATGTCTAACGTAACCGGGAAAGCGCTTGATTGGAACCTGCTGGGGCGGGTGATGAAGTATGTAAAACCATACAGATCTACATTCGTCATTGCTGCTTTTCTGACCATCTTTTTAGCAGGGAGTGCCTTGGTACAGCCTATCCTGATGCAGCTGACGCTGGATAAATACATCCTTGCCAACAACTACAACGGACTGGTATTGATGGTGGTGCTGATGATAGCGCAATTGGCTATACAAACGGCCGTACAATATTATCAAACCTATTCTACCAATGCCTTAGGCCAATCGGTAATTCGTGATTTGCGCAAAGATGTGTTTAACCATATCATGAGTCTGCGGTTAAAATATTTTGATCGTACGCCGATAGGTATGCTAATCACCCGTACGGTATCTGACCTGGAAACAATTGCTGATATTTTCTCTGAAGGACTGATATCCATAGTCGGCGACTTGCTGCTGGTAATAGCCATTATCATTTTAATGATGCTACGTGACTGGAAACTGGCCCTCATCACTTTGATACCAATGCCATTCCTGCTGTTATCTACCTATATTTTTAAAGAAGCCATCAAGTCATCCTTCCAGGAAGTACGTACACAGGTGGCGCAATTGAACACCTTTTTGGCCGAGCACATTTCGGGCATCAGCATTATACAATACTTCTCGCGCGAGGACCAGGAGATGCGCAAGTTCAAGTCAGTTAATATGAAATACCGCGATGCCAACATCCGCTCCAACTGGTATTATTCAATTTTCTTCCCTGTTGTCGAAATACTTTTTGCCTGCAGTATGGCTCTGCTGGTTTGGTATGGCTGTAAAAGGATCCTGACCGACCAGCAATTTGCGGCTTTAGGCACAGGTAATCACCCGGTTACTCCCGGCATGATACTGGAGTTTATTGTATTGCTCAACCTTTTATTCCGCCCAATACGGCAGTTAGCCGATAAATTCAACACCCTGCAAATGGGCATGGTGGGTGCTGACCGTATTTTTAAAGTTTTAGACACCGACGAAGTAGCCGTCAACACCGGCATATTAAAACCAGCACGTCTGCGTGGTGAGATCGATTTTGAAAATATTTGGTTTGCCTATAATGATGAAAACTGGGTATTGAAGAATATCAACTTCCACGTTAACCCCGGTGAAACATTGGCTTTGGTTGGAGCTACAGGAGCAGGTAAGTCGTCCACCATTAATATACTGAACAGATTTTATGAAATCGGTCAGGGCGCGGCTAAGGTGGATGGCATCGATATACGGGAATATGATGTAGCTTATTTACGTTCTAAGATTGCTACAGTTATACAGGACGTGTTCCTGTTTTCGGATACCATTGCCAATAACATCAGTCTGAACAATCCCACCATTACCCGCGAACAAATTATCGCGGCAGCAAAGGATGTAGGCGCGCATGATTTTATTGAACGTTTGCCCGGTGGATACGATTACAATGTAATGGAGCGTGGCTCTACCCTATCATCCGGACAAGCGCAGCTGATCTCTTTTATCCGTGCTTTGGTGTATGATCCGGCTATCTTGGTGTTGGATGAAGCCACCTCATCCGTTGATACTGAAACGGAACTATTGATACAGAATGCTATAAATAAGCTCATGCAGGGCCGCACAGCAATCGTCATAGCACACCGCTTATCAACGATCCAAAATGCCGATAAAATCATCGTGCTGGATCATGGCGAAATCAAAGAAATGGGAACGCACCAGGAGTTGCTTAAAATTGAACACGGCTATTATCGCAAGCTGTACGATCTGCAATTTAATTCAGCTGGGATTGTGAAGTCATAAGTCGGAAATCTTGAGTCAAAGGTCTAAAGTCAATAAATCAACAATCTTGACTTAAGACTTTCGACTCCGTACTTAAGACTCAAACCTACGGCTGTACCTTACCCTTCTCCATTCCCTTTTCTTTAGGCGGATTTTTTATAGGACTTACCGGCTGTTCTTCTTTCTCATGCTTTTTGGCGATCTCACCGCTATGAGGTTTATCGGCATGATAATGCGTATCACTTTGATGCCTTACGGCTTTATTCCCCTCGTCATGCGGACGATGAGTTGGGGTATCAGACGGCGATGGTTTATTAGTGGAGTTTGCAGGCTTTGTCATGGGTAGCTATTTTCAGGAATAACAAAATCCTGTTCTCTTTTGTTGACAGCAAATTCTCGTCAAGTCAAAATCCATCAAATCCTTAAATCGTGTTTTTGTTAAAATGTGTTAAAGACAACCTCTTACAAATAATAATCGCAGATAAAGTTTTACCTTTAAGTGCAGGATTGTTATTTTCGCGACATTGAGATCTGTCTCATATCTCAAATCTAACATCTCATATCTAAGTAATATGGAAGAATTTGAAGCAAGCGACTCAGCAAGAAAAACGAAAACCATTTACATTTCAACTGTTTTCGGTATCGCTATGGTATTGCTGATGATCGGCCTGCTGGGCCTTTTACTGGTTGACGCCAACAACCTTTCGCGCTATGTAAAGGAAAATATTGTGCTGAATATTTATGTAGACGAAAGCGCCCACGAAACTGATGTGCTGCAATTACAAAAACAGCTGGATGCCAACCCAATGGTGAAGCAGACGCAATACGTAAACAAAGAGCTTGCTGCCCGCAACCTGCAGAAAGACCTGGGCGAAGATTTTGTAAAATTCTTGGGCTATAACCCACTTTCAGGTTCTTTGGATGTGTATCTGAAGGCACAATACGCCAACAATACAGACATTGAAAAATTTAAAACCGAATTGATGAAAAACCCGGTCATCAAGGAAGTAAAATACCAACAATCGCTTGTCGACCAGATGAACCAGAACCTGACTTCCATCAGCCTGATCATTTTGGGTTTTGCGGCGATATTCGTGTTGCTGTCAGTCGCACTGATTAATAATACTATCCGCCTGGCAATTTACTCTCAGCGTTTCCTGATCAAGTCGATGCAGTTGGTAGGCGCTACCAAGAATTTCATTCGCCGTCCGTTTATTCTGTATGGAATCTGGCATGGCATATTAGGTGCATTAATAGCGATTATAATTCTGATGGGCGCTCTTTATTTAGCCGAGAAACAAATCCCAGACCTGATTATCTTACAAAACTACACCGAGTTTGGTATCGTGTTCGCTATAGTAGTAGGTTTAGGTATTTTTATTTCAGGGTTCAGCACCTTCCTGGCGGTAAATAAATATTTGCGTTTAAAAATCTACAACTTATACAGATAAGCTGAAAGCAGAAAGCACAAAGCTTAAAGCTTTTATTTAATAACAAACAAAAAACGGCTTTTAGCTTTATGCTTTAAGCCTTAAGCTAGAAATCACTAATTCAGTCATTCACTCATTAAATATATGGCACAAGTTCAAGCAAAGCCAACCAGCCCCATCAAAACATCATCAAAGGAAACAGGGCATGTTCCGGTAAAATTCGTTTTTGATAAAAGCAATTACCGCTGGTTCATTATCGCTATTGCGGTAGTTATTTTGGGTTTCATCCTGATGTCGGGCACAACGGATATCTACAGCACCACTAAAATTGTTGTAGCGCCGGTAGTAGTATTGGCTGGTTTTGCTATAGGTTTTTATGCTATATTGAAAAAGCCATCGGCAAACGCCTAATTGTTTGTGAGTAGTTAAGTGGAGAATGGTTAAGTAGTTATCACAACTACAACTAATACAACCACTACAACCAATCAACCAACTCTCTATGAATATCATCCACGTAATCGTCCTCGCCATTATCGAAGGACTGACCGAATTTTTGCCTGTGTCCTCTACCGGGCACATGGTAGTAGCCAGCTCGTTAATGGGCATTAATAAAGACGAGTTTGTAAAGCTTTTTGAAGTGGTTATCCAGTTAGGCGCTATCCTGGCTGTGGTGATCCTGTATTTTAAACGTTTTGTACGCTCGGTTGATTTCTATATCAAATTGGTTATAGGCGTTATACCCGCCGTGATATTAGGTCTGCTGCTAAAAAAGCACATTGATAAATGGCTGGAGAACCCGCTAATCGTAGCTGTCTCGTTTGTAGTAGGTGGCATTATATTATTATTTGTCGATGATTGGTTCAATAAGCCGCAAATCAACGAAGAAAAAAAGATCAGTCACCTTACTGCATTGAAGATCGGCTTCTTTCAATGCCTTGCCATGATTCCCGGTGTTTCGCGCTCTGCTGCTTCTATAGTAGGTGGTATGTCGCAAAAACTGAGCCGTACTGCAGCAGCTGAATTTTCATTCTTCCTGGCGGTACCTACCATGTTCGGCGCAACAATAAAAGACCTCTGGGATTTTAAAAAGAAAGGCCTTTTCGATACTCCAGATTTTCACCAGGATATTAAGTTCTTATTGATTGGCAGTGCAATCGCCTTCATCGTAGCCATGCTGGCCATTAAAACATTCATTACCTTTCTAGAAAAACGTGGCTTTAAGGTGTTTGGCTGGTATCGCATACTCGCAGGCATTGTGATCATTATCCTATATTTTACGGGGAATGCGTTGCACAATGCATGATTACACCGATTGGATTGTGATTACACCGATTTTGTAAGGTGTTATAATTGTAACAATGGAGAATTACGAACGTGATCCCCTCACTGAAAAAATAATCGGCTGTTGTTTTGAAGTACATCGCTCGTTAGGGCCCGGGTTCATTGAGAAGATTTATGCCAAGGCTTTACGGCATCAGTTAAAAAATCAAGGTATTCAATTTGAGGCCGAAAAAGAATTTAATGTATTTTTTGATGAGCAATTGGTTGGAAAATTCAGATGTGACCTGTTTATTGAGAATATGGTTATTGTAGAACTTAAATCTGTGACCGGAATTATTCCTAAGCTTTTCCATAATCAGTTAATATCTTATTAAAGGCAAGTAAATTAAAAACTGGATTATTAATTAATTTCGTGAATATCAGTTGCGAAGTGAAACGTATATTGGTGTAATCACAATCCAATCGGTGTAATCCTCCTTAAAATCAGTGTAATCTTTTTCTACCTTTGCGCAAAATTTACACTTGAAACGGAATTTCACCAACATAGGAGAATTTGCAGAGGGGCAGCTATTATTAGTAAACAAACCCTACAAATGGACCAGCTTTGATGTAGTGGGTAAACTACGCAATGCTTTTAAACCGCTTAAGCTAAAGGTTGGCCATGCTGGTACTCTTGATCCGCTGGCTACTGGTTTGCTCATTATTTGTACCGGGAAGATGACCAAGCAGATCGATAATTTCCAGGCTGAAGAAAAGGAATATACCGGCACCATGGTATTGGGCTCGGTTACGCCAACTTACGATCTGGAAAGCGAACCCGAAAAATTATTCAGCACCGATCATATCACCCCAGAGCAGATACAAGCCGCTTGTCAGCAATTTATTGGCGACATCCAACAATACCCTCCTGCTCATTCAGCTGTAAAAGTGGATGGCGAACGTTTGTATGAAAAAGCCCGCCGCGGCGAGGAAGTGGAGCTGCGCCTACGTAACGTAACAATCACAGAATTTGAAATAACCCGGATTGAATTACCGGAGGTCGATTTTCGCGTGGTATGCAGTAAAGGTACCTACATCCGTTCGCTGGTGAATGATTTTGGTAAGGCTTTAAATAACGGAGCATACTTATCGCGATTGAGACGTACACGCAGCGGCAGTTTTGTAATAGGCGATGCCTGGGAAGTGATGGAGTTGGTGAATACCATAAGAGAATTGAAAGCTACGGTTGAGTAAACTTTGCTTAATGAGGCAACCTTTAATTCTAATCGGTGTAATTATAAAAGAATCTGTGTAATCAAATAATCGTGTCTAATGAAGATCTACCATCATATCGACGAATTTGTACCTGTTAAAAATGCGGTGGTTACCATTGGCACTTTTGATGGCGTGCATCTGGGGCATCGTAAGATTATTGAACGACTAAAACAACTGGCGAAAGAATCGGGCGGTGAAACAGTAATATTGACATTTTTTCCTCACCCCCGTATGATCATACATCCTGAAGACCAGGATTTGAAGATGATCAACACCATGGATGAGAAAGCACACCTGCTGGAGCAATTAGGGGTCGATCATCTTATCATTACTCCTTTTTCAAGAGATTTTTCAAATCAAACCGCAGAGGAATACATCCGCGAAGTATTGGTCAATAAAATAGGCACCAAAACCATTGTGATCGGTTATGATCACCGTTTTGGTAAAGACCGCCAGGGTAGTTTAGCAGACTTACAACGATTAGCACCTGTTTATGGCTATAATGTGATCGAAATACCTGAGCAGGATATTCATGATGTGGCGGTGAGTTCCACCCGTATCCGCAATGCTTTGTTAGGCGACCAGATTGAACTGGCTAACGAATTTTTAGGTTATCCCTTTTTCATCAGCGGCAAGGTAAATCGCGGCGACCAGATTGGCCGAACTATTGGCTACCCTACCGCCAATATCCTGATCGAAGAAAGCTATAAGCTTATCCCTGGTGATGGCATATTTGCTGTACATGTATGGCTCGGCAATCAGAAATATAAAGGCATGGGTTACATTGGTCACCGGCCTACAATAAATGGGATTACGCGTAACATTGAGGTAAACATCTTCGACTTTAATCAGGATATCTATACCCAGCCTATCCGAATGGAGTTTTTAAATTTTGTAAGAGGCGATATGAAGTTCACATCATTAGAAGATCTGACCACTCAATTAGGAAAGGATAAAGAAGCTGTATTAGGATTGTTGGGCTAGTGCCTAAATACATGCAGGTAAAGCTGCTTTACTATATGGTATGCCGAAAACGCAAAGAAAAGAATAGCGATACCTGTGTTGATTTTCCTGTTACTCAAATCAAGTTTATCTCTAATAAACTTGGCAAACTCAGCATAAATAAACAAGCATAAAAATGCTCCGGCAGCAGAACCTATGCTAAAAATAACAAGCGCCAGTTTACCCGTTTCGATCCATTCATGTGTAATAAGGTAAGTACCTGTGATCATCCAGAAAGGTATCTGCACCGGGTTCAGAAATCCAAGCAAAATACCATAAGTAATACTATCGCGACTTGAATTTTTTGATTCCTTAGGTGGTTTCTTGCGATGCATCCAGGTAATAACTCCCATCGTGCCAAATAGTACAACCATCACCCAATCAATTGCCGTATCCAGGTGCACCTGTGCCGACAGCCAGTCGGCTGCATTCATGATAAAATAGGTAAAGAAAAACTCGACGCACGAGAAAGCAGTGATAAACTGCAGCGCCTGTTTCATGCCCCGGTTTATGGTGATCTGCACCAGCGCCAGGTTAATATTTCCCGGCGGTATATACCCGATAAAGTTGGCGATAAGGCCAATGAAAAAGGTTAAGAAGATCATTGGGGACTAAATTAGGCTTTATTGTTGATTTGCAAATATCCGCCTGGATTTATGCCTTATTTTTTGAGTTTTTTATAGCCTGAATTCAGAAGGTTTCCATAGGGATAACGCAGATTTTCCGATTAAAGTTTGCCAGGAAAAATTTAATCCAAAAAGCTCAAAAAAGTTAAAAAGCATAAATACATTTGGCTGATTATCAATAATTAACCTATCATTTATGATTCCTGAAAACAAAAAAGACGTAGTTAACAAAGCCTTACAAACCGCATTTGGAACCACTGAAATTGAAGAAACCCGCCAGCTTACAGCCGGACTATCATCCGCTTTGGTTTACCGGATAGTGGTGGAAGGGAAACCCTATTTGCTTCGTATCATCATGCGAACCGACGAATTTGTCAACCCGGAACGTGAATATTCTTGCATGAAGGCAGGCGCCGAAATTGGGATTGCGCCAAAGGTTTGGTATACCAGCGTTGCCGACAGGGTTGCGATTACTGATTTTATAGATGCTAAACTTTTTCCGGTTGATGAGGCAAGAGTAAAGATGCCTAAGGTTTTGAAGAAGCTGCATTCTCTTCCCGCATTCCCGGCATTCCAGTATATTGAAGCGGCTGAAAGATTCAACCAAAAATTTAAAACATCGGGGCTTATGCCTGAAGAAGCGACAAATGAAATATTCCTGCAGTTTGACAGGGTTAACAAAATCTACCCGCGCAACCAGGAAGACATGGTATCCAGCCATACCGACCTAAAACCTGAGAACACTCTTTATGATGGCGAAAACTTGTGGCTGGTAGATTGGGAAGCCGCTTTTTCTAATGACCGCTACATCGACATGGCAATTGCAGGGAATTTTTTAATCTTCAGCGATAAGGATGAAATAGAATACCTCAAAAATTATTTTGATGAAGAAGTCACTGAATACCATCTGGCCCGGTTCTTCCTGATGCGGCAAATCGTTCACACATTTTATTTCACTTGCTTCCTTCTTTTGAGTAATCCGGCAGCATCAATCGATATAGACACACCGAGACCCGGCTATCGCGAATTTCATGAAGGAATTTGGTCTGGTGAGATCAGTCTGGCTAATATGGACAACCGGCGATTATACTCGCTGGTTCACATGGATCAGCTTAAACGCAATCTGAAATCACAACGTTTTGAAGATTCCATGCGCATTATTCAATCAGCTTAGCATTTTCGGCTGTTAACAGTACCTTTGCAGCATGTCATCCAAAAAGATCGTCTCGCTGCTGCCGGCTGCTACCGAAATTGTTTGTGCCTTGGGGTTGGAAGAAAACCTTGTAGGACGCTCACATGAGTGTGATTTTCCGCAATCAGTAAAACAATTGCCTGTATGCTCAGAAGCAAATATCCCGGACAACCTGAGCAGCGCAGCAATCGATATCAAAGTAAAAGAATTGCTGACTGATGCTCTTTCGGTTTATACAGTAAAGCGTGAAATGATCAAACAATTATCTCCGGATGTGGTGATCACCCAGGCACAATGCGAGGTATGTGCCATATCGCTGAAAGAAGTGGAAGAAGCACTGGAGGATTATTTGGATAAAGAATCAACCATCATCTCCTTACAGCCTGATAGTTTGGATGCGATTTTTAATAATATCCGCGAAGTAGCTGCTGTTTTGGATGTCGCTGACAAAGGCGAACAATTAGTAGAAGATTTACAGGAACGGGTAGACATCATTCGCCACAAGCTGAAGTTTATGGAGAACAAACCTACTGTGGTTTGCATTGAGTGGCTGGAGCCAATGATGGTATCAGGTAATTGGGTTCCTGAGTTAGTGAACATTTCAGGAGGAGTACCAGTTTTGGCTGAAAATGGTAAAAATTCGCCTTATGTAAAATGGGAAGAGCTACAACAACAAGATCCGGATGTAATTATAGTAATGCCCTGCGGATTTTCGATTGAACGCACCATGAAAGAGGTGGATCTGCTACTTCAGTTGCCGGGATTTTCGGAAATGAAAGCTGTGAAAAACGACCGTTTTTATATTGCTGATGGTAACCAATATTTTAATCGCCCCGGTCCGCGCATAGTAGATTCGATTGAGATTTTAGCCGAGATCATCCACCCTAAACAGTTTATTTTTGGGTACGAGGGGAATGGCTGGATAAAGTTCTCTTTATAAAGGCTTCAGACTTCTTAAAATTTGCAGAAAAGTTTATATTTACGGTTCATTAAAACCTAATACTAAACTATGCGCCAGTTACTTATTGCCATGCTGATCGTTCTCGGCATCAAGGCAAACGCCACAAAAATTGCTCCTCCACCTTTTAATGCAAGCGATCTGCAGATAAAATGGGAGGCGGTTCAGGATGATTATCAAAACAAGGCGCAATCACTTAATGCCATCACCATTACCAATACAGGTAAAAATACTTTCCCGGCAAGTGGCTGGAAAATCTACTTTAATTCGCCGCATGATTTTTTATCTGCAAGTCCCACCAATAATGTCAAAGTAGATCATGTCAATGGCGACCTGTTCAGCTTTACCCCGCTAAGCTCATTTACCGAATTAAAACCCGGCGCCTCTGTACGCATAGAATTTATAGACACTGATAACATTGTAAACATTACAGATGTACCTGAAGGTTTTTATATTGTTTGGGATGCACAGGCTGATAAAGGTTACTCTTTCGGAGCAGTTAATGTTACTCCCTTCAAACCGACTTACAAAGGCTTGATCACTCCTGAGATCATTTACAACCAAAATGCAAGCATCACCGATATTCCCGAAAAACAATTGACTAAGGTATTCCCTACCCCATCAAGCTATTCAGAAATTAAAGGGATTTTCAGGTTAAACTCGGGCGTACAGATCGTAAACGACAGCCGCTTTGAAAAGGAAGCAGAGTTACTGACCGGCAAATTTCAAGCCATGCTGGAGGGCGGCAGCGCTGCAAGTGAGAATACCATCAAACTGGTTTACAAAGAAGGCATGAACCCTGAAGGCTATGCTATGGAAGTAAAGCCGAAGGCCATCTTCATTGTAGCTTCTACGCCAACAGGGATTTTTTATGGTATACAATCTTTGTTATCGCTCATCTCCCCTTCCGCCTATGCCAAACCGCAAAGCGAGATAAAAATACAATGCGTAGAGATACAGGATGCTCCACGCTTTGGCTACCGTGCATTTATGCTGGATGTGGGCCGTAATTTTCAGACTAAAAAGCAGGTGGAAAGATTGCTTGACTTACTTGCCCTTTATAAGATCAACGTTTTTCATTTCCATTTAACCGAAGATGAAGGCTGGAGACTTGAAATACCTTCACTGCCAGAATTAACCGAAGTAGGTTCTCAACGTGGTCATACGGTTGACAGCAAACAATTTTTACCAGCCTGCCATGGATCGGGACCAGAAACCGGCAAACTGGCCGGAAGCGGTTTTTATACTAAAGCGGATTATATTGAGATATTAAAGTATGCCACCGATAGGCACATCACGGTAATTACTGAAATCGAAACACCGGGCCACGCCCGTGCCGCCATCAAGGCAATGAACGCCCGCTATGCTAAGCTGATGGCAAAAGGCCAAAAAGCAGAGGCTGAAAAATATTTGTTGTACGACCTGAACGACCAGTCACAATATAGCTCAAACCAGTTATGGAACGATAATATTATGGACGTGTCGCTGCCATCGACTTACAACTTCATTGGTACGGTGATCAATGATATCGTTGCGATGTACAAAGAGGCAGGTGCTCCATTAAAAGTGATCCATTTTGGTGGTGACGAGGTTCCGGCGCATGTTTGGGAAAAATCACCTGCTTACCTTGCGCTACAAGCAAGTCATCCCGAAATACAAAATACCGGCGATCTGTGGTATTATTTCTATGGCAAGGTGAATCAAATGGTGAAAGCCAAAGGCCTTAACCTGGCAGGCTGGGAAGAAATGGCCCTGCGCAAAACCAAACTCGATGGTAACCCTGTATATGTTCCTAATCCGGATTTTATGCCGGAACATTTACAGGTGGATGTTTGGAACAATTCGATAGGTGATGGCAATGAAGATCTTGCTTATAAGCTGGCCAACTCGGGTTACAAAACTGTATTGTCGTGCGTTACCAACCTGTATTTTGATATGGCGAATTATAAATCGTTTGATGAGCCGGGTTACTATTGGGGGGCGTTTTCGGATATCGATAAGCCATTCTCTTTTATCCCATTTGACTATTTCAAAAACACCAAAGCTGATAAGAACGGAACGCCAATCAATCGAAATATGTTTATTGGTAAGCAACGATTAACCGATTACGGCAAAAGTAACATTGTCGGACTTCAATGCGCATTATGGGGTGAAACCGTTAAAACGCAGGAGCGCGAAGAATATATGCTACTACCTCGATTACTTGGTTTTGCTGAACGTGCCTGGGCACAGGACCCCGAATGGGCCACCACCAACGATACCACCAAAAGCCAGCAGCTTTACGCCCAGGCATGGTCAAACTTCCTGAATGTCTTAGGCAAACGCGAATTACCGAGGTTGGATCACCTAAACGGTGGCTACGGCTATCGCATCCCCAAACCGGGGGTGATACAGCAAAACGACAAATTAATAGCTAATGAGCAATTCCCCGGAATGACCATCCGGTACACTACAAATGGTAAAGATCCGGACGCAAAAAGCTCCGTTTATAACGATGGTGTTACAATCGGAAATTCGGTAATAAAATTCAGAGCTTTTAACAACAAAGGCAGGGGTAGCAACGTTACTGCAATAGCTAAACAATAAAGCACCGCAGCACTAAAAGTTCCCGCTGCAACTGGGGACTTTTAGTGCTCATCCAGCTAAAGAGTCAGCTTCATTCCCACATAATAATTTCTTGGCGCTGCGGCGTTATAATAACGATTCCCTACGGCATTCAGGTCGTCCCCCAAACTATATTTTTCGTTTAATAGATTATCAATTCCGGCATAAATTGACAGTCTTGTTTTGTTATGCGTTACAGGCTCCCATCCCACTTTTGCTTCAACCAAATCGTAGTGTCCCGCATAAGCTGTGTTGGCGTCATTCAAAGGCATCCGGGCGGTATAATTATGCTGCACAAATACATATATCCGCTCAGGGAATTTCACCTGCATATTAGTGATGAAAACCTGGTTTGGCACGCCAGTCAGTTGCTTACCTGTGCCCCTAAATGAAAATCTATCTAATGTAATTGATTCATTGAATTGCAATCCACGAATAAAACTGACACTATTTTGCCTGATGATCCAATCGCTGAAATATAGCTCCAGTCCGGGTTGATTGGTGCCGCCTTCGTTGATGTAATACTGTGTACCGTCAGCATTTTCCTGCTGTACAATGGCGTTATTAAGCCGGTAATAAAACACAGACGCATCCAGGAACATACTTTCATCAGCATTACGAAGGCGGAAACCCGTCTCGTAATTCCAGCCATCTTCAGCTTGTAAACTGGTGTTGATGATGTTGTCAGTCGGCCTTATTTCGGCAGTGGTTGGTGTTGAGTAACCGCGGCTTACTGAGGCTCTCCAGATAAAATTATTAGTCAACTGGTAAGAAGCAGCTAAACGTGGCATCAGTTGAGGGGTAAAATGCCTGTTGGTAAAATCAGCTTCATCATTCGGGTATACATTCCTGAATTTGTAGTCATAGAAGTTGAGGCTCAGTGCAGCTTCAATGTGTAGTTTCCGGTTAATATCCGCCAGGTACCGTGCAAAAAAGAAATGCTGATTAGTATTGATCTTGTCAAGTGTTTGAGCGGTATCTCTTGCCCCTGCTACATTGCCATAGTTGTTGATATCTGAATTGGTTTGCTGCCATTCTACACCCAGGTTCACTTTCCACTTAATAACAGAATCCGGTTTCCCGCTTAATTCAAAATAACTTCTCAGCCCATAAGTTCCTTCATATCGCTGTTCATAATTGGTAATGAATGGATTTTTAAAATCCACATAACTACCAAAAACAGAAGTGACATTTTTTAAATTATTACTGATATGCCATTCGTTTGCCAGTCCGCCTATCCACATTTTCTGATAAATGGCCGCCTTAGCCTGGATTGCCCCCGGCAGCGTTTTAGTCGGTAACCGCGATTGCTGCGGATCAGCCTGAAATTGTGCCAGCGTTAACCCTCCCGGCGTTTCATAACCCAGGTCAGAATAAAAACCCAGGAATTTAAGTTGATCAGCTTTGGATAAGGTCACTTTATCTACCGCCTGAACGTAATTACGATCCATGTAACTATGTTGACGGTATCCGCCATAAGTTTCATAAGCCTGGCTGATGTTCAGTTGATTGTTACCTGAAATATTTTGCAGTGCCGTGTTCTCATGAAAAAGACCATATGAGCCGCCGTTTAATTCGGCAGATAAGTAATTGCTGTTATTATATCGATTAACCGGGCTGATCAGCACCACCCCTCCCGAATTGGCGCCAAATAAACTTCCATCTGGTCCTTTTAATATTTCGATTCCCTGCACGCTGTTTACGTCGATGGCATTCAAATAAGTATTGCCACCGGCATCGGTTAGTGGTATATCATCATAATAAATCTTTATATCGCGTACGCCGAACGGTGAGCGCAGCAAGCTGCCACGGATAGACAAGCGGTAGCTTCCCGGCGACCTCTCTTCCATGCGAACACCCGGCACGGTGTTCATCGCCGATACCAGCGAATTTTCGGGTTGTACGGACAATTGCGACGGGCTTAGTACTGCTACAGAGGCAGGAACGCTTAAAACAGGTTGCTCAATCAGGTAACCCTTTATGGTGAGTTCGGTTAAATGCCTGGCGGTATCCTTCTTTAATGAATCTGATCTGCTTTGAGAGAAACTGATAAAAGGGATGGCAATAAATAGCAAAATTGAAGGGTAGAGTTTCATCATAAGCATTAACTGGGCTATAACAAATGTAACCCTTTATCCGGCAAAAACCGTTACTGATAAAGAATTTGATACACAAAGAAATACATCACTTAAAATATTATTTTTGAAGTTGGGGTATTTTGCTCAGCCAATTTAATGCGACCGAAAAGCTTTAACCTGTTTTTATTTTTCCTGTTAATTATTCCCACGTCAAGGACTCTTGCTCAAACCTGTTCGGGTAGCCTGGGCGATCCTGTTATTAATCAAACGTTCGGTGCAGGTTCCAATCCCGGCGCGGCGTTATCAGGTAGCATTACTAATATGAGCTATACTACCGACAAATGTCCGGAAGATGGCTACTACACCATTGCAAATAGCCTTGTAAGTAATTGCTACGGCACCTGGCATAATGTTACAAGCGACCATACAGGCGATCCGAACGGCTATATGATGATTGTTAATGCAAGCTATCAGCCCAGTATCTTTTTTACACAAACTGCTAATGGCTTGTGTCCCAACACCACTTATGAATTTTCGGCCTATATTCTTAATCTAATTACCCTTGCGGCAAGCAACCCAACTGTAATTAAACCAAATATTACTTTCTCGGTCGAAACAAGTTCCGGCCAGGTGTTGAAAACATATAATACCGGTGATATACCGTTTACAGCCTCGCCACAATGGAACAAATATGGCACCTATTTTACCACACCTGCCGGTGTGACCGATGTGGTAGTAAAAATGACCAATAATGCACCCGGCGGCAATGGTAACGATCTGATACTGGATGATATTGCTTTCAGGGCTTGCGGGCCAATCGTTCAGGCTGGTTTTGGCAACCTTACATCAACCGCTCCGCAAAGTATTTGTGAAGGAAGTAGCGCCAGTTATTCACTACAAGCAAGTGTGGGCACCGGGTATAATAACCCGTTTTTACAGTGGCAGGTAAACAAAGACGATGCGGGCTGGACAAACATTCCCGGGCAGACCAGCACCACATTTAACTTAAATATCTCCAATGCCCAAACCGGCATTTATCAATACAGACTTGCCGTAGGCGAAGGTGAAAACATATTATCGCCTACCTGCAATGTAAGTTCGGAGCCGCTTACCATTACGGTAAATGCGTTACCAGTAGCGCAAGCATCTGCAATACAAACTGTTTGTGAAAGCGACGTGCTAACACTCACAGCTACCGGTGGAGCAAGTTACACATGGTCGGGACCGGGTATTAGTTCGACTAATCAAAACCCGCTTGTAGTTAATAATGTCACTTTTGCAAATGCCGGAGCCTATACTGTTGTTGCGACATCAGCCAGTGGTTGTAATAGCGCCCCGGTACAAACAATGGTGAAAGTTGTGCCCAAAGTGGTAGCCGTCGTAGGTAATAGCCCGACGATATGCGCCGGCGAGTCAACACGCCTTTCAGCATCAGGCGGCCTTTATTATAAATGGACACCATCCGACGGATTAGACCACGACGATATCGCCAATCCGGCAGCCAGTCCTGCACAAACTACAACTTATACGGTTAAGGTTAGTAATGATGGTTGTTATGATGATACAAAGCCTGTCACAGTAACAGTAAACCAAAACCCTGTAGCTAATGCAGGTGATAATAAAGTAATTTTTGAGGGCCAGTCGGTACAATTAAACGGATCAATTACGGGCGACAACATCACCAATTATTACTGGACGCCTACAACCGGGTTGGACAATCCAAATTCTATCACGCCTAACGCCAGTCCAAAAGATAATATTACCTACACTTTTAATGTTATATCGCAAACTTGCGGGACCTCAACCAGTTCGGTATTTGTGCGTGTTTATAAAAAGATTACTATCCCCAATGCGTTTACTCCGAACAATGATGGCATCAATGACTTCTGGGACATTGATGCGCTAATTACTTACCCTTCCTGCCTTGTTTCGGTATTTGACCGTAACGGTCAGAAAATATATCAAAGTATTGGTTACCCCAAACCGTGGGATGGTACGCGTGGTGGCGCTCCATTACCTACCGGGACGTATTATTATATTATTGATCTAAAAAACAACACTCCTAAATTATCAGGCTGGGTGGTAATTATACGTTGAAATTGATTTTACCAGAAGTAGTAATTCAAGCCAACCCGGATGACTTTGGAAGACATGGCAAAATACCCTCCTTCCTCAACAGCGACACCACTCGAATATTGACCAAATACCCCCCAGTTTTTTTGTATTTGCGCTCCTAGTTTAAACAGGAACGTGTCATCTCTTTTATGAAAATAAAAAGGATTAGTATCCGATATATTCGAAGCTGAATTAGACTGATTTTGAGGGCCAAAATATGCATTTGAGAAGCTATATTCACTAAATGTCACTCCCACTCCGGCATAAAATTTAAAATCATCAGTATTATAGAAGTTATATATAATTTGTGGAGAAATAGAAAATTCAGCTTCATTAAAGCTTGTTCTGAATGGTCCATAAGGAGAAACTTTTAAGTCATATGAATAATTGTATTTACTTAGAGCCACACCGGCTTCAATTCTGAATTGTAACTGACGAGTACTTGGATTAGCAAACAAATTAATCCCCAAAGATGCAGCCGGCATTGAAGAATTCTGCGGCCGGCCGCCCCCTGCATAATATGGGCTATTTTGAGTTGTTGTTATATGATTAATATTTGCTCCGGCGCTAACAAACAAATTATAGATCGGACCTTTAGATTGTATCGATTTCTTGAGCTCGTCTTTGGATATGTGATTGATTTCGCTTACAATACTTAACAGATCATCTTTCTTATAGTCAGCACGTTCGATTTCTCGCTGCACATCGTTGTTCAATATGCCATATTGATTAGCCAACGCGAACAGTTGTTTCATGTAGGTACTTTCATTCACTGTTGCCCCGCTTTGCCCTTTTACAACATTACCGGCTTGGTTATAATATAATCGGTATATCAACTCATTGGGTATGTATTCCGGAGCCTCTCCGACATAAAACCGCACTTTAAGATTATCGGTATATGAATACAACGACAAGTTTTTACCCTTTTGCAATACCCTGATAAAAACCGTTGCATTTTTATAGGTGGTATCTCTATAGTCCCCCAATTTGTCTTTATCCGTCGCATCCATACTGATAAGGCCGCTATATCGCTGATATGCGTCCGCCCCGCTGATAGCAAAATAAGAAATGTCTGATGCAGTAAATTTCTTTGAATCTTTGTCGGTCAAAGCTGCTTTAAAATCAATTGCATTAGGATCCAAATTCCACTCGCGGTAATCAATAAATCCTTTCAGGGTATCTCCCTTTAAATTGACAATATAACCGGGTTTGTAATTGCTTTGAGCGAAAGATAAGACAGGAAATAGAACAGCACTAAGCAGTGCTTTGTAAAAAGTTTTCATGTAATAAAGGTTATAGTCGGTAAAAAATCACAGGATAAAAATAATCATTTTAATTAAAAAATCTAATTCAGACTAATCCCAAATAACAATTTGATACTCAAAACGATAATCATACTTGTACTTTTACTCTATGCACAACGAAGATCATTTAAAAAGCTCTGAAACGATAAAAGACATCGTTATAGGTATGTCTGATGGTTTAACTGTACCGTTTGCGCTGGCAGCCGGCTTAAGCGGGGCCATTACTTCGTCGGGTATAGTAGTCACCGCAGGTATAGCCGAAATTGTAGCCGGATCAATTGCTATGGGACTTGGCGGCTTCCTTGCTGGCAAAACAGAAGCCGATCACTACAATTCCGAACTAAAACGGGAATATGAAGAAGTGGAAAGAGTGCCCGAGCAGGAAAAAAAGGAAGTGCGCGAAGTATTTGCCGGCTTTGGGATATCCGAACATTTGCAACACGAGATAGCCGATGAAATGGCGAAAGACAAACACGCATGGGTTGACTTTATGATGCGCTATGAACTCGGCCTCGAAAAACCCGAAGCAAACAGGGCGAGACAAAGCGCTATCACTATCGGCTTATCCTACATTGTTGGCGGTGTTATCCCCCTGTCGCCCTATTTTTTTATACACGATTCGCAACAAGCTCTGTATTACTCTTGTGCCATCACTTCTTTATGCTTATTCGTGTTTGGTTACTTCAAAAGTAAAGTCACCGGGCAACCACCATTATCCGGAGCATTTAAGGTATTGATCATCGGTGCCCTTGCCGCAGCCGCCGCATTTGGTATGGCTAAGGTGATTAATGGAGGTTAGTTGATTGGGTTAAGTGGTTGATTGAGTTAAGTGGTTATCAACTTAATCCAACTCAATCAACTCAAAACTTAATGAATTTATCGATCTGCTCGTTGGTAAACTTTAAGGTATCTTCTTTAAAGAAATTGCCTTCGGCATCCAACTCTTTATGAACGGAAGGAATATGGATCTTTAAAGGCATTATATGCAGATGAATGTAGTTGCAGATGCCCGTAAAATGGTCAACCCCACGGATATTACCATATCTGCCTGATGATACACCTACCAGCGCTGCCTTCTTTTCATAAAAACTCTCAGGAAAGGAACAGGCATCGATAAATACCTTAAGTACTCCGGGAAAACTGCCGTTATATTCAGGGATGATAAACAGAAATTTATCTGTTTTGGTAATGATATCCTGGATAGGCTCAAACTCCTTACTGCGCTTGCCATAAAGATCAGTTTCGATAATATTCGGTGGCAATTGTGCTAATGAGAACAATTCCGCATCAGTTCTTTTTTCAATTAATTTACGCTGGTAATATTGAGCAA
The DNA here is from genome assembly GCA_018266915.1 of Bacteroidota bacterium. Classification (GTDB taxonomy): domain Bacteria; phylum Bacteroidota; class Bacteroidia; order Sphingobacteriales; family Sphingobacteriaceae; genus Mucilaginibacter. The sequence goes on from JAFDZM010000045.1 coordinate 56,099, forward strand.
CCTTCAGCGTTGAACTTCCCGGACGATTGGTAGATGATATAATGGTGATCATTTGTTTTTGAGGTAAAAGCCGAAAGCATAAAGCTTAAAGCTTTGTTAGCTAAATCTGAATGCTTTTAGCTTTTCGCCTTAAGCTTTCAGCTCCTTTTGTTTGTAATTTGCCATAAGCTGTGGATTTCTGTATAGTTAAAATATGTATCTTTAGCCCGGTAAATTACCTTTGCGAAGGTAGAAATTTCTGCTTTCATTTCGCGTTGGTATCAACCTGCACCTGTAAAAAAATTGGAACATACGAATGAGTAAAATTATTGCTTTAGCCAACCAAAAAGGCGGCGTAGGAAAAACTACATCCTCCATAAACCTGGCTGCAAGTTTGGCAGTTCTGGAATACAAAACACTACTGGTTGATGCCGATCCGCAGGCCAATTCAACATCAGGTATAGGCTTTGATCCCCGTACAATTAAGAATAGCATTTATGAGTGCATCATTAATGATATTGATCCGCATGATGCTATTCAGAAAACCGATACACCTAATCTCGACCTATTGCCGGCACATATTGACCTGGTGGGTGCCGAGATAGAAATGATCAACCTGGTTGATCGTGAATATAAAATGAAATCCGTGCTCGACAGCATCCGCAGCGAGTATGATTTTATCATTATTGATTGTTCACCATCATTGGGTTTGATTACCATTAACGCATTATCTGCAGCTGATTCGGTGATCATCCCGGTTCAGTGTGAATATTTTGCTTTGGAAGGTTTGGGCAAACTCCTGAATACAATAAAGATTGTTCAAACCCGCTTAAACACAGCGTTAGAAATAGAAGGCATATTACTGACCATGTATGATGTAAGGCTTCGCCTGTCAAACCAGGTGGTTGAAGAAGTGAAAAATCATTTTGAAGACATGGTTTTTGAAACAATTATTCAGCGTAATACACGTTTAAGCGAAGCACCCAGCTTTGGGATGTCGGTAATAATGCACGATGCCAACAGTAAGGGGGCCATCAATTACCTTAACCTGGCCCGCGAAATTGTGCGAAAAAACGGAATGTTAAAAGGCGAAACCATCGCCACAACAGAAACTATATAAATAAATGAGTGCAGAGAAGAGAAATGCTTTGGGTAAGGGATTAAGCGCCCTGTTGAATGATTCTGTAAGCGTACTTCCAAATAAAAATGAGATTGGCACGAGCGCTGATGTGAATGCAATGGGCTCTGTCAACGAAATAAAAATCGCCGAAATAGAAGTTAACCCTTTTCAGCCGCGTACTGATTTTGACCAGGATGCTTTGGCTGAACTAGCTGATTCCATAAAATTGCAGGGCCTGATTCAGCCTATAACTGTTCGTAAGGTAAATGCTCATAAATTTCAGCTGATATCAGGCGAGCGCCGTTTGCGTGCATCAAAATTAGCCGGACTGACACAGATACCTGCTTACGTACGCACAGCCAACGACCAGCAGATGCTGGAAATGGCCCTGATCGAAAACATTCAGCGCGAAAACCTGAATGCTATAGAAGTTGCTCTGAGTTTTCAACGGATGATAGACGAGTGCAGCCTGAAGCAGGAAGAATTGGGCGAACGCGTAAGTAAAAACCGTTCTACGGTAACCAACTATCTGCGTCTGTTAAAATTGCCGCCAACTATCCAGGCATCCATCCGCGACAACCAGATCAGCATGGGGCATGCCAAGGCACTGATATCTGTTGCAGACCCTGCAAAACAATTGTATATCCATCAGCAGATCATTCAGCACGAGCTGTCTGTCCGCAAAGTGGAAGAAATGGTGCGCGAAATGCAAAAGGCGCCTGTAAAAAAGGAAGGCAAACAACCTGAACCGTTGTCTTTCCAGGTACAAAAGATACAGGACGACCTTGCATCGAAATTCAGTACAAATGTTAAACTAAAATTAAACAGCCAGGGAAAGGGCAGTATCGAGATCCCTTTCTTATCCGAAGATGACCTTAACCGCATCCTCGAAATGCTGGATTGGTAAGCATGTATAAATGTTTGTTCATTTTCTGGTTACTGTTGGGATTGGCTGTTGCTGCAAAGGCTCAACAGCCGGATACCGTTGCTGTGAAAAACAAGAAAGACAGCCTGCAAAGAGTGAAAGACTCGGTAACCTCGAAGCGCTATTATCCTAAAATAACAAAAGAAAAAACCTATCACCCCGATTCTTTGCATGATCCTCATAAGGCTGTTATGCGCTCACTAATGATACCGGGTTGGGGGCAAATTTATAATCATCGCTGGTGGAAAGTTCCATTAATTTATGGCGGCCTCGGTTTATTGGGCGACGTGGTAGTGTTTAACCAGAAATATTATAAAATCTTTTTGAATGAGGCGCTGCTTCGTGAAAAAGGTATTGTTGGCACCAGCCAAAATAATCCCCTGCTTGTTAATGTCTCCAATGATGATGTGGTCACATACACTAATAGTTACCGGCGTGACCGCGATTTGGGCATACTGGGTTTTTTGGGCGGATGGGGCATACAGATGATAGATGCCTACATCGATGCCAAGTTTATCAGGAGTTATACGATGGATAACAATTTATCTTTTAAAATAAGCCCGGGAACAATAGGACAGCCTTCGTATGCATTAAATAACAATACCGCATTTATTCCGGCTGTAAAAATTACCTTTACACTTAAATAAGTCGCTAAATATCCTGCCAGAACCCAGACTTAAATAGAATAAAATATATCTTTACGCCTGCTGTTAAAGAATAACCATAATGAACATTGCATTATTAGGATACGGAAAAATGGGTAAGATCATAGAGAAGATCGCTACAGACCGTAAACATAATATCGTATTAAAAATCGATCACGATAACCAACACGAGCTTACTGCTGAAAATCTAAAAAAAGCAGATGCTGTGATCGAATTCACCACACCTGCTTCTGTTTTAAGTAATATACAACACTGTTTTGATGCCGGTGCGCCTGTAGTTGTGGGCACCACGGGGTGGTATGAGCACTTGGCTGAGGTAAAACAAAAATGTATTGAGAGCGAAGGCACCCTATTATATGCATCCAACTTTAGCGTTGGCGTAAACATATTCTTTCACATCAACAGGAAGCTGGCAAAGCTGATGAACAACTATCCTTACTATGATGTACAGGTTGAAGAAATTCATCATACCCAAAAGCTGGATTCACCAAGTGGTACGGCCATTACTATTGCCGAAGGAATAATCGATAACCTTGACCGCAAAAAAGATTGGGTAAACGTATTAACAGCCGAAGGTAACGATGCCGATGACAGCAGCCTGAAAAATGAACAGGTACTGATCGAGTCATTCCGTATCGACAGTGTACCAGGTACTCATACCGTAATTTATGATTCAGAAGTAGATACCATCGAGTTTAAGCATACGGCACATAACCGCAATGGCTTTGCCCTGGGTGCGGTGCTAGCTGCTGAATGGGTTCACAATAAAAAGGGCTTTTTCTCTGTTCAGGAGATGTTCAATTTTGATATATAAAATTTAAAAAATTATCAGCGTGAGTGTTATAGAACTTATCATTTTCCTTGTACTATATATTGCATTGCCATTTGTTGGTTTTGCGAAATTGTTTGAAAAAGCAGGCCGTCCGGGCTGGCAGGGCTATGTCCCGATTTATAACGCCTATGTGATCATAGAGCTTACTGGCAAGCCAAAGTGGTGGATTATTTTGATACTGATCCCTGCTATCAATATATTGGCTATCATTGGTCTTACTATTGACTTACTTAAGTCATTTGGTAAATTTTCATTACGCGATTGGTTTGCCGGGGTAGTATTACCATTTATTTACCTGATAAAATGGGGTAACGATAAAGAGACCAAATATCTCGGCCCTTCGCAAACGCCCGAATTCAAAGAAAAATACGGCAAGCAATTAAAAAAATCACCAGCACGAGAGTGGACAGAAGCTATCGTTTTTGCAGTGCTTGCGGCAACTATAATCCGCACATTTTTTATTGAAGCTTACGTGATCCCCAGCGGATCGATGGAAAGCACCTTACTGGTAGGCGATTACCTGTTTGTAAGCAAAATGAACTACGGCCCGCGTTTACCAATGACGCCGCTGTCATTCCCTTTTGCACAAAATACGATGCCGCTTATAAATACCAAATCGTATTCTGATATTATAAAATTGCCTTATTATCGTCTGCCAGGTTTCAGTGATATTAAAAAAGGCGACGTAGTAGTATTCAACTTCCCGATGCAGTCTGATTCACCTTATTACAGGCCGGTTGACAAGGAAGATAACTACATTAAACGTTGCCAGGGTACGCCGGGCGATACACTTTCTATCGTTGATGCTCAGGTGTATGTGAATAGTAAACCAAACCCTGTTCCGCCGCAAAGTCAGCCTTCTTATATTGTTACTACTGATGGCAACCAGATCAATCCGCAGATTTTGACAGATCTGCATATTGAACAGGGAATGGGCAGCAACGAATGGTTGATGACACGCCAGGCAGCTGCTACCTTGAAAGGGTATTCAAATATCAAATCAATAACTGAATATATTCAACCCAGGAATACCTTCAACCCTGAAGAATTCCCGCATGACCCGCACCTGAAATGGAACGTAGATAATTACGGTCCGATTATCATACCAAAAGCAGGCATGACCATCAAACTGGATAGTCTTACCTTCCCGGTCTATAGACGAGTTATCGAAGTTTACGAGAAAAACAAACTGGAAATTAGGGACAACGATTTCATAATCAATGGCAAGAAAACAAACACCTATACATTTAAGCAAAACTATTACTGGATGATGGGTGATAACCGCCACAATTCAGAAGATTCACGCTTTTGGGGGTTTGTGCCTGAGGACCATATCGTAGGTAAAGCTTTGTTTATCTGGATGAGCACAGACTCAGCCGGAAGTTTCTTAAACTCCATCCGCTGGAGCAGGATATTTAAGGGGATACATTAATAGACTTCGGATTGCGGAGGTTTGATTTCGGAATTTAATCGGAACTAACTAAAAGGTGTCATTGCGATGAACGGCCTGTGTGGTGAAGAAGCAATCGCATACTTTACAGGGCGAAAATGCATGGCGGCTCTGCACAGTTCGCGATTGCCACACTGCGTTCGCAATGACACATTGTAAAAGTTAATTACTTAACTGAGCCACCCCAAACTTCTCCGCTATCTCATTCAAATCTTTTACAACAGCATCTACTAATGGAATACCGCTAATTTTCCTTTCAGCTTCAGCTTCCAGTTCTGGCTCGCCAGGAATGATCACTTTCAGATTTGGGTCGATAGTAGCCGATGATTTAAAGCGGCTGATCCAATTATCCATATGCTGTTTAAACTCCTCAACCGGGCGGAAACCGTCTACACGCATCGCGCCGAAAAAATGACCAATACCAGTGCCAACCGGGTCATTCGGCGGGTCAAGAAAAGCGACAAATGGTGGTACCCAGGGACCATAATTAGCGCCGGATAGTACTGCTGAAAGAATATCGACTGTTGCACTTAATCCAAAACCTTTATGACTACCATGATCACGGTCGCTGCCCAGGGGCAATAAAGCACCGCCTGATTTTAAAGCATGCGGATCGGTAGTTGGTTCTCCTTGTTTATTTTGTATCCAACCCTCAGGAACCTGTTCACCTGCCCGTTGTGCGATCTCCAGTTTACCATTAGCAGCAGCTGAAGTGGCCAAATCTACGATCACCGGCGGATACTTTCCTGCAGGAAATGCATAGCACATTGGGTTAGTGCCCAACAACCGCTCACTCGAGAAAGTAGGCGATACCAGCGGACTGGCATTGGTCATCGCAAAACCAATCATATCCATTTCTACCGCCTTCATCGCATGATAACCAGCTATACCGAAATGGTTCGAGTTTCTCACAGACACCCATCCTGAACCATATTTCTCTGCTTTTTCAATAGCTACCTTCATTGCAAAAGGCGCTACAACCAAGCCTAACCCTGCATCGCCATCTACCGTTGCAGTGGTTGCTGTTTCATGCACAACTTTGATATCAGGATTGGTATTGATCCGCCTTTTCTCCCATAAACGCACATAGCCTTGCAATCTGGCTACACCGTGCGAATCGATCCCCCGCAGATCAGATTTAATCAATACATCAGCAGCCAGGCGCGAATGTTCAGCGCTACAGCCTATTGCTGTAAAAATATTTTCAGTAAAGTTGCGGAGGGTAGATTCTGAGACGAGCATATAGGCAAATATAGCAACCTTATGCTATCAGTTTAAATGCGTTATTAGGTTTGAGTTTAATGAAGCCTGTTGAACAGGATAGAACGATTGTTTAAAGCCCTTCCAGTATGATAATAGATTTTTTGAACGATATGTCCTAATGAATACTTTGGTAACACGCCAGCCACTGTAGTTACCATGCCGGCAGGCGTGATTTTACGGATCAGGTTATTATTGGCATCAGCTACATATAAATTATCCGATGCATCTACAGCTATCCCGGCAGGGTCGTTAAAAGAGGCTTGGGTATCCTGACCGTTCTGTGCCCCTGCCTGTCCGCTGCCCGCTATAGTTGTAACCGCCCCGGCTGGCGTTATAGCACGGACTAGGTTATTGATATCGTCGGTCACGTAAACATTTCCTGAGGGGTCAACCGTTAGGCTGTTCGGAAAATAAAACCGTGCTGCCGTATCCAGTCCATCTTTTGAGCCGATATCTCCGTTCCCGGCAAGCGTAGAAGTCGTTCCGTCTGGGGCCACTTTCCGGATCAAATTATTCAGCATATCAGCCACATACACATTGCCTGCCGCATCTACCGCTACTCCTGTTGGATTGTTGAAAGTAGCATCTTTTCCCGCTCCGTTGTTTGAGCCTGCATTGCCATTGCCTGAAAGTGTAGTTGTATTACCCGATGGACTAACCACGCAAATCCGGTTGTTACCGGCATCGGCCACATACACATTTCCTGAGGCATCAACCGCTACCCCACTTGGACCGGCAAAAAGCGGTGTGCTTGTTACCGTATTGCTCGTATCCACAGCAACCACTGTACCCGCAAGTGTGCTCACTGTCCCGTCAGGTGTAATTTTACGGATAAGATTATTTCCGGCATCGGCTACATATACATTACCCGCCGCGTCAACAGTCAATCCTGATGGCCTGTTAAATGATGCCAGTTTGCCTATACCATTAATGGCACCTACATTTCCTGTTCCGGCCAGGGTTGATACCGTACCATTGGTGGATATTTTTTGAATGCGGTTATACCAGTAATCGGCCACATAAAGATTCCCTGCCGCATCAACGGCCACATCAGAAGGTGATGAAAAGAGGGCCGGTATTACTCCGGTTGAGTCTGTAGGCTCTGTACTTCCTGTTATACCCGTGGAACCAGTAGCTCCTACGTTATAAGGGGTTGGATCATATTTACCGGGGATTATTTTAACATCAGTCTTGGTACAAGACACCACAATGACTATCACGCACAAAACAATTGCGGCAGGTAATAATCGTTTAAAACGGGGTAAATATCTCAATGCTGATAAATAAACTGGTATTTGTACGTTGACCTGCGATTGTATGTTCACACCGGTCAACCAAAGATAATATTTTTCTTTGCGCGGGTTTTCCCGATTTTTTATTAGCATTTCGATACCCGGCAATTAGTGGTTATATTTAAAACACTAATCCTCAATATCATGTATCTCAGCCGGACCAAATTCATTGTCACTCTTATTGCATTTGATTTTATCAGTGCAATAACTTTTGCTCAAAAACCTCGCGCCCGGGATATCGGCATTCCGTTTAACGGTACTCCGGGAAAATACAATGCAATAACTGATGTAGCCGGTGTAGAAGTAGGATATAGCACCATTATTAGCGGTTCGGGAAAAGATCATATCGGTAAAGGGCCGGTTAGAACAGGGGTTACCGCTATCTTTCCGAATGGCAAAGTAAATCATCACCCGGTATTTGCTAACTGGTATACGCTTAATGGGAACGGTGAAATGACCGGAACTACGTGGGTAACCGAATCAGGTTTCCTCGAAACACCTATTATGATCACCAACACCAACAGCGTAGGAACCGTGCGTGACGCCGTATTAAAATGGTTTGTGGACCGTAAATGGTATAACGAAGATTTTTGGTACACCTACCCTGTAGTTGCTGAGACTTATGATGGTTTTTTAAATGACATTTACGGTTTTCACGTAAAAGAAAGCAATGCCTATGAAGCGCTGGATTCTGCAAAATCGGGCCCCCTAAAGGAAGGAAATATTGGCGGAGGTACCGGCATGATGTGCCTCGGTTTTAAAGGTGGAACCGGAACCGCATCAAGGGTGATCACCATCAATAATAAACAATATACTTTGGGTGTTTTGGTGCAATCGAATTTTGGTAGAAGGGCAAATCTTACCATAGCCGGAGTGCCTGTGGGGAAGGCCTTGATGGACACTTTAAAAACCGTGTTAGTTGCCCCGCCGCAATACAAAAAGGACGAAGGGCAGGGCTCCATAATTGTAATTGTTGCTACTGACGCGCCTTTACTTCCGCATCAGCTTAAAAGGATAGCTGAGCGGGTGGCATTGGGCATTGGGATTGTTGGCGGGAGAGGTGAAAACAGTTCGGGAGATATATTTCTTGCATTTTCAACCGCAAACCCGGACGCCTTTAACCGAAAAGACAATGTAAAGGTAGAAATGCTTCCAAACGACCAGATCAACCCTTTATACCAGGCAACGGTAGAGTCTGTTGAAGAAGCCATCATCAACGCCATGGTTGCCGCTGATACGATGGAAGGGATAAATGGCAATAAAGCCTATGCACTACCGCATGATGCGGTGATCAGATTGCTGAAGCAACATAATGTAGTGAAGTAGAGGCGTGATGCATTTTGCAGCCTAATTAAACGTAGCAATCTTTCGTCTTCCCAAATCGTATGTTATCCTGAATGCTTCCTGGTTGCTTGTAAAGCCGGGCGTTTTGTGCATAGTGAACACAAATTGCCCCCTTAAGCCTTTAGCTGTAAATGGAGTAATAATGAAATCTGTACGATTGTAAAATTTCTTTTCGTAAAAGGAATCGCCGTACATAATGTGGCTGCCTTGCCCGGCGTAAAACTCGTTAAATACAGCCACACGCCAATAGCTTAAATAAGCGCTTGCTACAAATCCTTTTGGCGTTTGTAATTGATCCACCCCCCTGGTGCGTTCCAATGAGGTCATAGCACCTGCTTCAATAGTTAATGAGTCCAAAACCGTCTTATGGCTGAAATCCAACCCTAAACGAATTTGTGCACCACCATTGTCCATAATATGATCATTAGGTGTTAATATTGCTGCGCCTGCGTCATGCAGCAAGACAAAATAGTGGGAGATATAAAATGGGCCGAAGGGATTTGGTCTGTATTTACCTTCCAGGCCGATCAAAAACTCCTCGCGCTGGGTATCGGTTTGACGACTTACCCAATCAATCCACATCGTCTCGGTAAAATTTTTCTGGTTATTCAAGAAACGTAAAAACAAACCCTCAATATTAGGCCGATAGTATTGCAAGGTATCATTAAGTAATGCCCTCGGGTAATTATCGATCAACCCGGTACGTGAAAACTCACCTGCGTTAAACAGCCAGTTTTTATTGTGAAAACTATAATAAGCAATGGGGTCGACCTTCAAAAAATAAGGGATAGCGCCAAACTCGTGTATGGCGTTAGCACCCACTACAAAGCTGTTCAGTGTATCGATATTCAACCCGAAATCAAGAGCAGTGCGTGTACCTGAATAGGTGCGCGAACGCGATATAAAATCCTTGTATTCACGGTTGTCGAGGAAGCCCAGGCCGTTAAAATCAACATCCAATGTTGTTTGCGCCATGCTTACGCCACAGGCGAAAAAGGAAAGAAAAGTTAAAAGGTAAAGTTTTTTAATCATGATTATTCAATGCTCAAATTAATAATTCTGCTGTTTTTACTGCCCAGGAAAGGATCGGTTCTCAACGAGAACATCAATGTATAATCTCCCTTTTTTTCAGGGGCGATGAATTTGAATTTATAGTGTTTGCTTTCGTGCGGATTTAATGCCAGTTGGTGAAAATCATTCCCCGCCTCCTGTACCTGGATAATATTCCCCTCCTGGAACAAGCACGCCTCAAAATACACATTGTGCTGATAACCCGAATTACTGAAATTTATTGCAAACGGATATATATTTGTAATATCGAGGTCGAGGTTAAGTTGCTCACCCGGCTTAGCGTTCATTTTTGGCGAGGGGACATCTACTTTTACTTTCTGATAAGTACGCACATCATTCACCCATCCGCCATACCACTTGCCGCCTGTCGTATTGAGGGTGTCAGTGGTTACATTTTTTATCGGGCCTTTGCTAAGCCAGTAAGCCTTTTTATGTTGCATGCCTTCCTCAATCGGCCATATGTCAAACTGGGTTAGGCGGTAATATCTCTCATCATAAGCAAAGCCTTTGGTGGTATTATTATAAAAATCGTACTTGGCTGCATTCTGAAAACCGTCGTTTAGTATCACATAATTATCTCCCACTTTCTGCCTGATATCATATGCCCACTGCTTGAACCCGAATAAGCTTTTCAACTGTCCTACTTTTCTTATTAATGGCGAAGCAGACATCAGCATCACCCTCAAGGCGACAATAAATACCAGGTTAACGATAGCCACCCATTGAAACCATCGCTTCCAATTACCAGCTTGTTTAAACTGGATCAGCACCAGTAATACCAACGGTGCAAATGCAATCAGTGTCCATTGTGGTTGGACTTCACCTTTAAAACTACTCGACAAAAAGAATAGGAAAGTGAATATCGCGTTCACCATCAGCGCACGGATAAAGGCATCCTTAATACGTGCCTTAAATCCATAATAAAACAGGAATACGCCGATAATTGGCCCGGCCATTAATAATTGACCCGGGAAGTAAGTCCAGGTTTGCGAGAATTGATAATGATAGGTCGATTGCTCGTAAAGGTGATAATTGACAGATGGGTAACCATGATCGATCTGCCATAAAATATGCGGAATATAGAGAATAACCGATAAACCTGCGATCACCCAAAAAGTCCAGCGTTTAAGCAGTTTGATATTAGATAGTACGGTGAATCCGACCAGCAATATCCCATGATATTTACTGTACAGCAGGCATGCGATAATGACTCCCAGCCATAATGCCCACTTTAATTTATCTTCATCAATATATTTCTGGTAGATATAATAAAACAGTACCGTGAACAGGAATAAAGGTGCATCAGGCGTAGTGGTAAAGCCATACTGATGGAAAATAAATATACCCGATACAACTAAAATAAACCATTTGGCTTCGACCGCGTATTTTTTTGCGATAAGCCATAGAATATAAAGGGATAAGGTGCTCGACAGCACCGTCATCAACCTGATACCAAACTCGCTATGCCATAGGCTGTCGCCGATACGGATAAAGATGGCCACCATAGGCGGGTGGTCAAAATAGCCCCAGTCTAAAAAACGAGAATAAAGCCAGTAATAAGCCTCATCAGCGTGAACTTCTAAGGTGTAGGCCTGGATGCCATTGAAAATCGTCCACAGCAATAAAAAATACCAGATAGCTTTATCGGATCTTTCCGGCGAATTATTTGAATGGGACAACTGCATCAAGCGTAGATTGATGGCGCGAATTTAGGCAAAATTATCAGCCGTTGCGTCCAACTACGTTTAAAGCACACTTTCTAATCAAAATATAATTAGTTCGGCAGTGCGAATGCAACATAGGAGTCACCGGATTGCGTGCCGAGCTTACCACCACCACAAGCAATCACCAAGTACTCTTTACCACTCATTTCATAAACCGATGGGGTGGCAAAACCCGGCGCGGGCAATTTAGCTTCCCAAAGCAGTTTCCCATTTCGTTTATCAAATGCACGTATCTTGCCGTCCTTGCTGGCTGCAATAAATACCAATCCACCCGCAGTTACTACCGGACCGCCATAATTTTCTGTTCCGGTTGGGGTTTTAGCCACTTTCTCAAAAGCAGGGTCATTACCCAAAGGAATACGCCAAACCATTTTTCCGGTATTCAGATCGATGGCATTCAAAGTGCCCCATGGTGGTGAGATCGCCGGATATCCTTCTTTTGACAAGAACTTGTTATAACCGGTCATCTGGTATGGAATATCAAGATATGGATCAACTTGCCTATGAACAGCCACAAAAGCCTTCATCCCATTCTTTTTATTCTCCGTTATATAGGATATAATAGCCTGCCGTTCCTGGTCGCTTAATTGTTTGAAGGATGGCATCATCCGTCGTCCCGATTGCAGCAGGTCGCTTATCTGCTGATCTTTATATTTTAAGCCGATATTAATGAGCGATGGATAATTGCCTGTGCCTTTTCTGTCCTGTCCGTGACATCCCATACAATTATTGGTAAACAGTCTTTGCCCTGCCAAATTGAAAGTTTCCGATTTCGGAACTTCTTGTTTAGCATCGATCATCGTCATCACCCAGGCCATTTCGTTGGCATTGATATAGATTATCCCGGTTGATGGATCAAACGCGGGACCACCCCATTCAGCTCCACCATCAAACCCAGGGAAGATTAGTGAAGGAACCTTACCCGGCGGCAGGAACATATTGCCATAGCGATAAGTTTTCAATCTTTTTAGTACTTCGACTTTCGAGCTATCAGATAGGTAAGGGTTGATGTCATTTTCTGTCAGCGTTTGCCTTGCAAACGGCACAGGCAAACTTGGTATAGGTTGCGTAGGCCATGGTTCCTCACCAACGAGTTCTGATTTAGTTTCAACCGCAGTCTCTTTTACCGGGAATAAAGGTTTCCCGGTAGCGCGATCAAGAACGAAAACGAATCCATGTTTGGTAGGTTGAGCTACTGCATCAACATCCTTACCATCGTGCTTAATAGTCACCAAAACAGGTGCGGTAGGCAGGTCTTTATCCCACATATCATGATGTATCACCTGGTAATGCCATTTCAGTTTGCCGGTTGAGGCATCTATCGCTAATACGCAATTGGCGAACAGTCCCGCCCCCTTTCTCTTACCACCATAAAAATCATAGGCTGCAGAACCCGTAGGTGCAAAAAGGACTCCTGTATTTTCATCGAGGGTAAATCCAGTCCAGCTATTTGCCGAGCCTATATGTTTGTAGGCTGCAGTATCTTTCCAGCTATCATAACCAAATTCGCCCGGATAAGGGATGGTATGAAATATCCATTTCAATTTGCCCGTTCGCACATCATAAGCGCGAATATGCCCCGGCGCTGCATCGGCTGTCTCATTCACACGGCTACCGATAATATAATTGTCATTATAAATAATCCCCGGCGAAGTAGCTGTTATATACATCTCCTTCGCATCGCGGCCAAGATCGTTATGCAAATCGACTTTACCTTCATCACCAAAACTGGTGATCAACTCCCCCGTCTCTGCATTTACTTCATAAATATTCGATCCCGCACAGTATAAAATACGTTTGTCATCACCGCTTTCCCAATAAGTAACGCCACGGTTATTATTCATTCCAAAGTTTGAAGCTGTGGCATTGGTATTCCCTGCCGGGTTAAATATCCATTTTTGTTTACCTGTCGCGGCATCAAGAGCGAATAACCGTAACTTAGGTGTAGTGCCATAAAGAAGGCCGTTGACCATAATCGGGTTACATTGTATCTGCGAATGCGCTTTAATGTCAGCATCATTGGTATGATAAACCCAGGCTACCTGCAATTGCTTCACATTGCTGGTATCTATTTGTGTCAGCGATGAATACCGTTGTGATTTTTTCGATCCGCCATAAACTCTCCACCCGGTATCGTCTCCGGCAGAGTGATTTTTACAGGAACTAAACAGCGCAGCAGAAGCGAACAAACAGGCAATTGCTTTTGTAAAGGTTGTCATGGGAAATGGCCGGCAAATTGGTTGATGGGCTAATTTATTGATTAAATGACGAATTGATTAATAATTAGTAAATTTGTTACTATGATACGGACAATTATCACTCCAGAAAAACAGGATATATCGATACACATACCTAAAGATTATATAGGTAAGCAGGTAGAGGTATTGCTATATGCGACTGATGAATTGAAGGAACCCAAAGGTACGGATAAGAAAAAACCATCCGATTTTAAGGGGGCCTTGCATCTTTCACAGGATCAATATGATGATATTCAATCCCACCTTAAAAATGTCCGTAACGAATGGGAAAGAGATATCTGATAGATACAAACGCTATTATCGAGTATCTTGAAAATAAATTGCCAAATACGGCTTCTGTTGTTTTAGATAATACAGATATTCAAATCTCAGTCATTTCAAGAATGGAGTTATTAGCATGGCGAAAGGCAACTGAGACTCAATTGAAAGTTTTAGATGGGTTTATAAGTGCGTCGTACGTTTTTGGATTAAATGAGCCTATCATCCTAAAAACTATCGACATAAGGAAGAATTATGGAGTAAAACTTCCGGATGCAATTATTGCGGCTACCGCATTAGTAAATGATTGCGTACTTGTTACGCGAAATATCGACGACTTTAAGAAGATTCCCGGATTAACATGCATTAATCCTCATGAATTAGAATAAACCAATGACCAAACAAATTGAAATCATCAGAAAGACCAGGTCTTTCCTGCTTAAAAACCTCGAAGGCCTTACCACCGAACAATACAACAAAATTCCCAAAGGCTTTAATAATAACATCATCTGGAACCTGGGCCACATGATCGCGGCTCAGCAAGGCATTTGCTATATCAGGGCAGGTCTGACACCGCACGTAAGTGAAGACTTTATCAATCACTATAAATCGGGCAGTAAACCAGAAGGCAATGTTGATGCCATTGGAATAGAGCAAATTAAAAGCCTGCTATTCAGCACACTTGATCAATTGGAAGAAGATTATAAGAACGATATATTCGGCGGCTATACCGCATGGTCAACCCGTTACGAGGTAGAAATGGCAAGTATTGATGATGCCCTGAATTTTCTACCTTTTCATGAGGGGTTACATTCAGGGTGTGTAAATGCGCTGAAGAGATTGGTAGTTTAAATCGTTTACTGGTCTGAATTATGATTTCATTGATTTTTTGACTCACTATGATTTTGTCAGCTTTATAATTCATAGTTTTCATTCAATCATTCAAATCATAGTTCAAACAAAAAAATCTATCATTCAACAGGCTTGACAACAATAGCATTGTTCAATACCACATCGCTTAAAAAACCTGTACAAACCCCTTTTACAACTACTATTGATCCTTTCACGGGTAATGGTAAACCAGGCTTCAGTGTACAGAAAATATTGCTGAAAGGGTCTCCGCTTTTTAAAGTAAGCGTAATATTGCCGGATTGATCCTTCTCCTCCTGCAACAATTCACCTTTCACCTCGATGGCTTTATTCAAATACTTTGCGTTAGCGACTTTTTCATTCGATTGAAAATCTTTTACTAATTGTGTTGATGTAACTAACATTGCTACCTCGTTAGCTACATCCCGGTGATGCGTTTTTGAATACTGAAACACATAGTACCAAATATTTACTACACCCAGCACCACAACAATCACCAGTCCCCAAATAATCTTCTTTTTCATAACCTATTTTGTTTTACTTAACACTCTTATGTTTAACTATGGTAAATACCCTTGATATATTAAATCCAAAATGCACAGCTCCATTTTGCCAGCGGCCATCTGTCTGCGTAATAAAGCTTCTCTCGTTTATTCCCGTTGAATTAGTGAAATGCAGTTGAAACACGTGTCCGCCTGTTTCAATATCGAACCCAAGCGACACCGGATTATGGTACCCCTGCAAAGGGTGTTGCTGATAATAATATTCCCCCGTCAGGTTAACCCTTTTTGACAAACGCAAACGAAAGCCTGTACCCAATGAATACAGATCATTTGGAATAGCTTTGGTGGCTACAATATTATAATGCACCATTGTCGGCGTTAGCTGGAAAGAAAAATAGTCGCCAAACTTTCTTGCTATCAATACCTGGTTTACAAAATTCAGATGGTCAGAGAAATTTATAGGATAGGATACCGGTGGCCCTTTTATCGTGCTTATTATTCCTGTTGAAGCGATACTGATTGATATCGGCATATTAACCTTGCCTGTCGACTGCCGCAATATCCTGAGCTTAAAAAACCCGTCAAATTCCTTATTATAAGTACTCCTACCTACGCCTACTTCCAAACGATCAGTTATACCATAATCCAACCCGATGCGCATGGATGCCTGGTCGAGCCCATAAAAATTGTAAGCTCCGCTGTTAATGGTACCAAAACGATGTGATATTTTGAGGTCTAAAATACCTGCGCCTGTGTTTTCTATAGACTGACCATTGATTAGCCTTGTTGTTTTAAAAATGGAAGTAGTGATATCTGTTTTCTCCTTCGTCTCCTTCTTGTTCTGCGCATCCTGCATTTTGAACAAGTCTACATCCTGAGCATTTGCCTTAAATGCATCCGCACAAATAACACCTATCAACAGTGCAATAAGGCCTCCTTGAAGCCTTATTGTGCGTACAAATAGTTTCATTACTATTCATATTTACAGTTGACAGATATTTCGGCCTCATCGGCAATTTTACTACCAATGTAAGAGCCGGTGATGCCGTAGTCCTTTACTTTGACTTTGAAAGAACCGCTTATCGATGGTTTCCCTCCTTCTATCGCTATGACACCTGTCGTTGTCACCTTTTGCTGAACACCATGGATGTTTAATGTGCCATCAAAACTTACGGGGTATTTTCCGTCTTTTGCGAAATTTACAGTCGTTACATTGGTGATATATCCTCTAAACTCAGCCTTTGGAAATTTGGAGCTTTCCATGTAATTCTCATTAAAGTGGTCTTCCATTAACTGGTTTTCGAACTTGAAACTTTTTATCAGGACACTAAACACTATCTGTCCGGTTTTATCAACCATTTTACTGTCTACCTGGTCGTTCACTGCTGCAACTTTTTCCAGGGGGCTGCTTGCGTTAAACTTGATTTGCCCTGTTTTAGTAGAATATATTTTTTGAGCATGCAATTGAAAACATATGCCTGATAATACAATAAGAGATAAGATTACTTTTTTCATTGTTTTGCATTTTTAATTTAATTATTAGGGGTACCGTTATTTATCCAGGTTTGTATAGTTAAAATATCACAGGCAGAGAGCTGAGATCCACTCAAAGGCATGGCAGGAATCCCACCAGTGTGATTGATGGAATTAATCAATTGCCCGTTCATAACATAGGTTTTTAATGAAGTATAATTATCGATTTTTATACCTCCGCCGGCAGAGGCCGAGCCACTGTGGCAGCTGTAACAATTGGTGTTAAGTATACCTACCACACTCACACTGTATGTTACATTGCTGACAACACAATTGGTCGGCTGCGGATATACCAGGTTCGCATGATCATAATAACAGCCAGCAATTACCATTACCAAAACAAATGGAATAAAGATGTATCGTAGTGTTTTCATAAGGTTTTATTGAGGGCAGCCGTTATTAATCCATTTGGTAAGTTGAGTAATCTGGCAATCCATCAACTTGCCTGATTGAGGCATATTCATTGCTGAACTGGCAGAAGTGTAGTTTATCGCATTGAGGAAAGCAGCTTTCATTGAAGTCCCTGCAGTTTTTGCGCTGGCGTAATCGCTTAGTACCACCCCGCCCGAACCGGGGGCAACGCCATGGCAACCGTTACAATAAGTAGCGAAGATTTGAGAAATACCGTTTGTATAAGTAGTTTTGGTAGTATCGCAGGTTGCAACTGTGCAGGTATTGTTTGTTGCACCCTGATTGATCCAGTTAAGTATTGTTGCTACTTGTGTGGCCGATAATTTCGGTGAATTTCTTGGCGGCATTGAACCGTCGGAGATCACATTGTAGTATTTGCTATCATTAGGATTATTGGCAGTTATGCCCTTCATGATATTGGTGTAGTTGGTTAACACTAAACCTTCTTGCGCCGAAGCCGCGTCATGACATCCGGTACTGGCACAATATGTTTGAAATAATGGGAGCACATCGGTTTGAAAGCAGACTGAAGATGTACCGGTACCAGTTCCTGAACCGGTTCCTGTTCCGGTCCCCGTCCCGTTTCCAGTGCCCGAAGTTGTTCCGGTGGAGCTAGTGGGACCTGAAGGTTTAATTACATCATGCGTACAGGCATAAAGGACAGCTAATATTGCAGTTATAATAATTAGGGGCTTTTTCATAGTATTATAGGGGGTAAATTCTTTCTTTTCTTACAAACTCACTTTTCCTTACCCAATCAGAATCTTACAATACGCTAATAATGAATTTCTTGTACGATATAGTAACAGAAATGTTACATTTAAACGATAAATATCTTTACTTATTATTCATGTTGCCGCATTTATTTAATACTTCATAATATGCGTGAGAAGAGCATAAAAAAACCCGGCATAACCGGGTCTTTTTCTTTGTATAAGGCGTTTTAACTATACTCAAACTCCCAATAACAATCTTGACGGATCTTCCAGTAATTGTTTCACCCTTACAAGGAAGCTGACCGATTCACGGCCATCGATAATACGGTGGTCATAGGATAGCGCCACATACATCATCGGCCTGATCACTACCTGACCATTCACTGCAACCGGGCGCTCAATGATATTATGCATGCCCAAAATTGCCGATTGCGGCGAATTGATGATCGGTGTTGACATCATCGAACCGAACACACCGCCATTGGTAATGGTGAATGTACCGCCGGTCATTTCTTCCAGGCTCAATTTATTGTCGCGTGCTTTTACAGCAAGAGCAGCAACAGCTTTTTCTATTTCAGCCAGGCTCATACGGTCTGCGCTGCGGATCACTGGTACAACCAGTCCTTTTGGAGCAGATACTGCAATAGAAATATCAGCAAAATCGCTGTATACTATTTCCTCGCCTTCGATACGAGCGCCTACAGCAGGCCATTCTTTTAATGCCTCACAAACTGCTTTGGTGAAGAATGACATAAAGCCTAAGCCAACGCCATGTTTTTCTTTGAATTTATCTTTATACTTAGCACGCAGTTCCATGATCGGCGACATGTCCACTTCATTGAAGGTAGTAAGCATCGCGGTCTCATTTTTCACTGCTACCAATCTGCGGGCAACCGTTTTGCGCAATGAAGACATTTTTTCACGACGCTCACCCCTTGGGTCGTTAGACTTAACGGGTTCTGGAGCTTTTATTTCTACTTTAGGTGCAGAAGCTGCTGCTTTGCCACCTCCCTGCGGGTTTTCAGAAATCAGGTCAGCATTAACAGCAGTCAATGCATCGGCCTTAGTAATTCTTCCGCCAACACCATTACCTGGTACGCTTGCCGGATTGATACCTTTTTCGGCTAATATTTTCGCAGCAGCAGGCGATGGAGTACCTGATGCATAAGTTTTTTCGCTGGCAGCTAAAGTAGCTGTTGCAGCAACCGGTTCTGCTGCCTTTGGTTGAGCAGATACCGCAGCGCCTGCGCCCTCTATGGTGCAAACTACCGCGCCAATTGCCAATACATCGCCTTCTTTTGCTATGGTTTTCAAAACACCTGCTTTTTCAGCAGTAAGCTCAAAAGTTGCTTTATCAGATTCCAGCTCAGCTATGGCTTCGTCCATCGCCACTGTATCGCCGTCTTTTTTGATCCAGCGTGAAAGCGTTACTTCGGTGATCGATTCGCCTACTGCAGGAACCTTCACCTGTAACGAGCCGCCTCCGGTAGAAGTTGCAGGGGCAGTGGTAGCAGCAGGTTGTGGAGTTGGTGCGCTTGCAGCGGCTTCAGGCTGCGCTTCGGAAGCTGATGGTGCCGCAATACCTTCTTCAATGCTTGCTACGGCTGCGCCGATAGCTAAAGTATCACCTTCTTTCGCTATTGTTTTTAAAGTCCCGGCTTTTTCGGCAGTAAGCTCAAAAGTAGCCTTGTCCGACTCTAATTCAGCAATTACTTCATCCATCGCAACAGCGTCGCCGTCTTTCTTAATCCAGCGTGACAGTGTTACTTCGGTAATCGATTCGCCAACCGGCGGAACTTTTATTTCTAAACTCATATGGTATTAGTTGTAAGTTTTATGTTTTGAGTGATGAGTTTTAATGTTGTCAGTTAGATTTTCTCATAACTTACAACTCAGAACTCATTACTATTATTCAGCCGCCACCTTCTCTGTCGTTTTTTTTGCGGGCTTGCTTACTGCTACATCAAATGCCTTAGTAATAATGTGCAATTGCTGCGCCTGGTGTTGTTTTGCAAAACCGGTAGCCGTACTGCTGCCCTCGTTACGAGAAATCACATCCAGCTGCAGTTCGCTCTTGCGGAATTTGCGGCACATGTAAGGCCATGCTCCCATATTTTCAGGTTCTTCCTGTGTCCAGATAAAATCGGTAGCTTTATTATATTTCGCTTTGATCTTCATCAACTGCTGATCAGGGGTTGGATACAATTGCTCTACACGAACAATCGCTACATCTTTACGTTGATCGGCTTGTTGTTTTTCCAGCAATTCATAGTAAAGTTTACCCGAGCAGAACAATACGCGTTTTACTTTTTTAGCATCTGCATAGCTATCATCGATCACTTTTTGGAATTTGCCTTCGGTGAAATCTTCCAATGGCGACACGCATTTTGGTGCACGTAGTAAGCTCTTCGGTGTAAAGACGATCAACGGCTTACGAAACTCGCGGTGCAACTGACGACGCAACACATGGAAGAAGTTTGCAGGAGTGGTGCAATTCACCACCTGTATATTATCATCGGCACAAAGCTCCATAAAACGCTCGATACGTGCTGATGAGTGCTCAGGGCCCTGGCCTTCATAACCATGAGGCAGTAACATTACCAAACCGTTACCACGCTGCCATTTGGTTTCGGCGCTGGCTACATATTGGTCGACGATGATCTGTGCTCCATTGAAGAAGTCGCCGAACTGTGCTTCCCATATGGTCAATGCATTAGGGTTCGCAAGGGCGTAACCATACTCAAAACCTAAAACACCATATTCTGACAGCAATGAGTTATATATGCTGAATTTTGCCTCAGTATCTAAGGTATCCAGCGGAGTATATTCATCTTCTGAATCGACCAGCGTTAAAACTGCATGACGGTGAGAGAATGTACCGCGTTTAACATCTTCCCCGCTTAATCGTACCGGGTGACCTTCCTTCAATAAAGTACCATAGGCCAGCAACTCGCCCATTGCCCAGTCGAATATGTGGGTATCGTTTACCATTTTGCCGCGTTCTTCAAACAGTTTTTCTATCTTTTTGAAGAACTCTTTACCTTTTGGTAACTCAGTTATCTTTTTGCCGATGCTTAACAGTTCGTCTTTCGGAACAGCTGTATTTACGGGTGCCGAGAAATCTGTATCAGTAGCCAGGTGTAATCCTTCCCATGCCCCTGCGAACATCGGGATAGTATCGGTAAACCTGTCTGCAGCCTTTGCTTCATTTAATTTTTCCTGCAGCACATCGCGGAAGCCTTTTTCCATCGCAGCGCCTTGTTGGGCATCAATGGTTCCCTGTGCCAATAATTGCTGATAATAAATATCACGTGGATTAGGATGGGCTTCAATCGCTTTGTATAATAACGGCTGAGTGAACTTAGGCTCGTCCGACTCGTTATGACCATAACGGCGATAGCACAAAATATCAATGAACACGTCGTCGTGGAAAGTCTGCCTGAACTCCATTGCCATGTTGATCACGTAAACCAATGCTTCTACATCATCACCATTCACATGGAATACCGGCGACAATACCGTTTTAGCAATATCAGTACAATAGGTACTGGAACGTGCATCCTTGAAGTTAGTGGTAAAACCGATCTGGTTATTGATCACCAGGTGAATCGTACCACCGGTGCGGTAGCCCTCCAGTTTTTCCATCTGTAAAACTTCATACACAATACCCTGGCCAGCTACAGAAGCATCGCCATGGATCAGTATAGGAGCTATTTTGGTATGGTCTTCACCATATTTGAAGTCGATTTTTGAGCGGGTAAGGCCCTCTACCACCGGATCAACTGCTTCCAGGTGAGACGGGTTGGGGCAAAGGCTCAAGTGCACCTTTTTGCCGCTATTGGTATTTACGTCGGTTGAGAAGCCGAGGTGATATTTTACGTCACCGCCAAAGCCTGCCTCCGAGTCATAGTTTTTACCTTCAAACTCAGAGAATATCTCTTTGTAGGTTTTTTCCATGATGTTGGCCAGCACGTTCAAACGACCGCGATGCGCCATACCGATCACAAACTCCTGTATGCCCAGTTCGGCGCCTTTTTGTATAACTGAATCCAGCGCAGGGATCAATGACTCTGCACCTTCCAATGAAAATCTTTTTTGACCAAGGAACTTTGTACCCAGGAAACTTTCGAAAATCACCGCCTGGTTCAGTTTATCCAGCATTTTCAGCTTTTCTTCTTTATTAAAAGAAGGTGTATTGCGGCGACTTTCCATGCGGTCCTGGAACCACTTTATTTTTATCGGATTGCGGATGTACTTATATTCAGCACCTATCGATTGGCAATAGGTCTGTTCCAATATATCACGAATATCGCTCAGTTTAGCAGGACCAATACCCAACTCTACACCGGCGTTAAATACAGTGTCGAGGTCAGCATCACTTAATCCAAAAGTTTCAAGCTCCTTGCCCGGGAAGTATTTGCGGCGTTCGCGAACAGGGTTTGTTTTGGTGAACAGATGCCCGCGTGAGCGGTAACCATCGATCATGTTCAGCACATTGATCTCTTTTAAAAAGTGCTCCGGCGTTTCTTCTCCCAAAGCTGCCTGAACAGGCGTTTCGCGACCAAAATCGAACCCTTCAAAGAATTTTTGCCAACCGAAATCTATCGATTCAGGGTCTTGTTTATATGTTTCGTATAGAGAATTGATGTAGGCAGCGTTGCCGCTGTTAATATAATTTAGGCGATCCATTTGAATACCAATCTTAAAGATGGTACAAATCTAAGCATATCGCTTTAGAAACTTCATAATTTATTTATAAAACTTAACTAATAGTACGTAAAAAAGACAGATTTTTATTAAAAGGCACATTTCAATTCTAAAAACGCACTTTTTATTATACCGACCGGTATTAAATAGTTCATTTTATATGAGTTTACTATCTTTTTTAAGAAATCTCAGACTTGTTCTGCAAATACTTCTGGCAGCCAGGTGCTGATGTATTGTGTTTGCGAATCGAGCTCGCTTATTTGTTTGGGTGATAAGAAATAGCGGGTATCTTTCGGGTCGTGTTCAACACCGGCTACAAAAGCCCAGTTGCCCAGGTTGCTGGCGGGTGAGTAATCGATCAGTTTTTCTTCGAAGTAGGCCGCGCCCATTCTCCAATCTACTTTCAGTTCATGGGCAAGATAAACAGCAACGGCCTGGCGGTTATCATTGGCGATATATCCTGTTGCATTTAATTGGCGCATACTGGCGTCTACAAAAGGAACTCCGGTGTTGCCTGTTTTCCATTTGTCGAAAAGCTCTTCCTGGTTTGAGGAAAGATCATCGGCTATACCCTTAAATCTTTCGGCGCTATAAAACTGCTTGCCATGCTTTTTGAACATAAAGCGGAAATAATCGCGCCAAAGTAATTCAAGCACTAAAGGTGAGTTGGAATTGTGACTACCATGCGTTACCTCGCGATACACCCAACGCATAGACAGACAGCCTAATGATATCCATGCTGATAATCGCGAAGGATGATCGCTATGCTTGGCTCCTTTTGCTGCAATTAACGGCTGACTGGCTACATATTGTTCCAGATGCAATAAACCCGTTGACTCACCACCTTCATAATGAAAACCGCTTCGGGAATCTTCAACTGGTTCAGTCAACCCTAAATCAGCTAACGTTGGAATATTTCCTGCATCGATGATCTTGGGTGTATGAATTTGTTCAGGCGTTTCGATACAAGGACGAACCTGGCTATCGCGTTCCACCTTCTTTTTAAATATGGAGAAGCTATCGGGGATATCTTTTATCGGGAAAGGCAGATCTTCTTTATGGTATAAGGTATGACCGATGAAATGCTTGAGGTTAAGTTTGATCTTCCATAAAGCGGCTTCTACCTCTTCAGATATATTCGTTTCTTCAAATGCCACTTCGCGGTGATGATAAACTTCTGATACCTCGTATTGCTGTGCCAGTTGAGGGATTATTTCAGCCGGGTTACCTATTTTAACGATTAGGTCTCCCCCTAACTTTTGCAGGTTGTTGCGCAGATCGGCTACAGATTCCAGCAAAAACTTAGCCCGGAGATTTCCTGTTTTTAATAAACCCAACTCGGTAATTTTGAAATAAAAAGGATCGAAAATGTATACCGGGAGCACTTTATCGGCCTTGCGGGTAGCCTCAAACAATATTTCGTTATCGTGAACGCGAAGGTCGTTTCTGAACCAAACTAATATTGTTTTTTCACTCATTGTACTTTCCCTGTTGGTTAGGGTGGGCTAACTGACCTGCAAATTTGCAATAATTTACGGCTTTAACCTAATACCCGCAAATTATTTGACGTCAGGCAAACATTTATTCCTTTAAAACTATCTGGCCAAAATCATCGTTATTTATAGATAATTATGACATTTTATTAAATTAGTTGTCCTAATTTTATCCGTTAATTCATTCATAATAAAATCATCATGGCTACCACTGAAAGCATCAAAAAGGCGTACATTGATTATGTACTCACCCAGGGAGAAGAGCCTAAATCGGTATATATTTTCGCCAAAAAAAATAAAATGACTGAGGCCGAATTTTATTCGCACTTCGGGTCATTTAAGGCATTGGAGCAAAATATCTGGGCCGGCATCGCCGAAAAAACGCTGACCGAGATTAAGGGACAGGAAGTTTGGGCACAATATTCGGCCCGGGAAAGAGCGTTGAGCTTCTTCTATGCATTTTTCGAATTGCTGAAACAGCAGCGCAGCTTTGCGGTATATTGCCTGGAAAAACAGCCTAAAGGCATCACAACTCCGGTTGTGTTTGCTGAGTTAAGAACGGTGTTTGAAAACTTCTGCACCGAAATATTAAATGAAGGCCTGGAATCGGGTGAGCTTTCGGACCGCAAATTCTTCAGTAAACGCTATAAAGATGCCCTCTGGGTGCAATTGGGTTTTATACTGCATTTCTGGATCAACGACAGTTCAGCCGGATTTGAGAAAACAGATGAAGCCATTGAAAAAGGCATTAACGTTACTTTCGACCTGTTTCAGCGTTCACCTATCGATAACCTGTTTGAGTATGGCAAGTTTTTAGCCAAAAACGGGGGCATCGGCGAAAAAATGGGCTTTGGAGTATAACGAAAGCCTCACCCAACCCTCTCCAAGGGAGAGGGCTTTAAATGGAATTAAAACAGACGTCACATTTGCCTGCATTTTTGATATGGATGGTACGCTGATCGATAATACACCATTCCATTTTATATCCTGGCAGGCGCTTTTCAGGAAATATGATAAAGGCGAACTAAGCCGTCATACCTATTATACCGAGATAAGTGGTGTGCCAATCACAGAAACACTGAGAAGAATTTTCGGTGAAGATCATGACGACGCTGGTCTGAAAGAATTGCTTCGCGAAAAAGAGGAATTTTACCGGCAGGAATATGCGCCGCATTTGGTAGCCATTAAAGGCCTTGAAAACTTCCTGACTGAACTGAAAAATGATGGCGTAAAAATAGCCATGGCTACTTCAGCGACGGTGGAAGACATCGATTTCATACTAAATAAAATACCTATCCGCGATGATTTTAACGAGATCGTTAATTCATCGATGGTTAAAAAACCTAAACCCGATCCGCAGATATTTTTAAAAGCTGCTGAATTGCTAAACATAGCACCGGAAAGATGTGTGGTATTTGAGGATTCGTTAGCCGGAATTGCAGCGGCAAATGCTGCAGGGATGAAGGTGGTTGGCATCACCACAGGGCATCCAGTTGATGAGATACGTTCAGCTGTGGATATTGTGATAGACGACTATACCGCCCTGACACCGGCCAACCTGGCAGCGTTATTTAATGAAGAGGAAGAAGATGAACGGGAATCAGCCTAAAGAACAAAACAGCATACCGACCAGCAAAGTAGAACGGTCGGCCAAATTTGTAAAAACAGGGTTTAAAATAGGCGGCAATTATATCAAGCATTATTCCAAAAAACTGTTTAATCCTGATCTGGATAAAACAGAATTGAACGAGGATAATGCAGCCGATATTTACGAATCGCTAAGCGAACTCAAGGGCAGCGCACTTAAAGTTGCCCAAATGCTCAGCATGGATAAAAACCTGCTGCCGCAGGCTTATGTAGATAAATTCAGTCAATCGCAATATAATGCACCGCCATTATCAGGGCCATTGATCGTACAGACTTTCAGGAAATATTTCGGCAAAACTCCGGACAAGATATTTGATAAGTTCAATATCCATTCGTCCAATGCAGCTTCCATCGGCCAGGTGCACCAGGCTGAGTTGAATAGTAAAAAGCTGGCAGTTAAAATTCAATATCCCGGGGTCGGCGATTCTATATCATCCGATTTGAAACTGGTCAAACCGTTTGCTTTCCGGATGTTAGGCATGAGCGAAAAGGAACTGGACGTATATATGAAAGAGGTAGAAGAACGCCTGCTGGAAGAAACGGATTATGAGTTGGAAGTCCGTCGCTCTATCGAATTTTCAAAGGCATGTTCAATACTCGACAATGTAGTATTTCCTGGATATTATCCTGAGTTATCCAGCAAACGCATCATCACGATGGATTGGCTGGAAGGAAAACATTTGCGTGAGTTTTTAAAGACCAATCCCTCCCAGGAATTGCGGGACCGTATCGGTCAGGCGCTGTGGGATTTTTATAATTTTCAGCAGCACGAGTTACGTGCCGTGCACGCTGACCCACATCCGGGTAATTTTATGATCACCTCTGACGGCAAGCTGGGCATTATCGACTTTGGCTGCATCAAAGAAATGCCGGATGACTTTTATTACCCGTTCTTCTCGCTTACCTCAACCGGTTTAATGGATAACAGGGAAGAAACTATAAAAGCTTTCCGCCAGCTGGATATGATCCATGATGATGATACGCCGGTACAGATAGAATTCTACTATAAAATGTATAAACAGATGATTGGCCTGTTTGCAAAACCATATATCAGCGATCATTTTGATTTCGGGCAGACTGCTTTCTTTGATGAGCTATATGGTTTTGGCGAGAAAGTATCCAAAATGCCTGAATTTAAACAGGCCCGTGGCGTAAAGCATTTTATCTATGTAAACCGGACCAATTTTGGTTTGTACAATATCCTGCATGAATTGAAAGCGAGGGTGAAGACGGATACTTACAAGCCGCATGTAATGGAGCATTTTGCATAAATGTGTAATTGGTTCTTTGTGACTTTGCAATTTATTCCCATCTTTCAGCATTAAAACTGACACTTATGTTCCTTCACAACACCTTCGTTCATCACGTACATTTCTGGCTAAAAAACAAAGAAGATAGATCAAAGCTCATCGAGGGCCTTGAGATATTGATCCCAATAACCCATATCCGCGATATGCATATCGGCGTGCCTGCTGACACCAACCGCGACGTGATAGATCGCTCTTACGATGTTTCATTATTACTATTATTTGATAATTTGGAAGCGGAAGAAGCCTACCAACATGACCCTATACATTTGGTTTTTGTTGAGCAATATGCTAAGCCGCTATGTGCAAAAGTGGTAGTATCGGATAGTATAAATACGTGATTGCGGTTTTTACGTATTAAATCCAAAATCATAAAAAACACCTTGAACATTTTATTGTTGCAGATGTATGAAGGTGTTGCTTGCGGGTGCTAACAGTTACATCGGTACACATTTGATCCCCTTGCTTCTTGAAAAGGGGCATGATGTGGTGTGCCTTGTACGGGACAAAAATCATTTTTTGAACCATCATCTAAACGCTTACGCAGTAACTGTACTGGGGGGTGATCTGTTGCGCCATCAAAGTATTGATCCCTTGCCTGATGACATTGACGCAGCCTGTTATCTTATCAACACCTATACCCAAACCTCCGAATTCAGTGCCTTAGCTGCATTATCCGCCCAAAATTTCATGGAAGTGATTGCCCAAACAAAATGCAAACAGGTGATCACGCTAAGTGACATTAACGATAAAGCCAGTGGAAATTCGCGGCTGAATGTGGAGGATATTTTACGAAGCGGTGAACCAGCGCTAACTGTTCTGAACACATCTATGATTGTTGGCCATGGCAGCGCTTCTTTGGAAATGTTCAACACGCTTATCTCCAAAACGCCGATAGTAATTCCCCGTACCTGGATAAAAACACGCATTCAGCCAATCGCCACATGCGATGTATTGGATTATATCGATGCATGTTTGCTAAACGAAAGAACATTCAACAAAAAATTTGACATTGCCGGGCCAGAAGTACTGACCTTCAAACAAATGATGTTGATTTACGTGGCCTTGCATGCCACATCTAAACCGGATATCGTTATTTTACCCTTTCTGACCTCTCACCTATCGTCCAACCTGCGTAATACACTAACCCCTTTAAGTTTTCCCGAAGCCCAGCGACTGATAGAAAACCTTAAGCACGATTGCATTTGCCGCGAAAACTCTATCAGGGAAATAATCAAAGTGCCGTGCATTACTTTTAAACAAGCTGCAAAAAACGAGCACGAAACATCCGGTGGCAGAAACTTGCAAAATATCCCCCTGGTAAAATCTAACTGAACAATAATTAAGTATTTTGCAGGGAGTTATTATGAACGGGCGAACACAAAACAACAAACACATTCTTATAACAGGTGGCACAGGTCTGATTGGCCGTTTAATTACCGATGAATTATTAAACCGTGGTTATTCAGTAAGTCATCTTAGCCGTAAGCCTGGCAATAATCCCAGAGTAAAAACCTATTTATGGGATGTATATAAAGGGCAAATCGATGAAAATTGTCTAGAAAGTATAGGCACTATTTTACATTTGGCAGGTGAAAACATTGCAGGCAAACGCTGGACAGATAAACGTAAAAAACAGATTATAGACAGCCGTACCAAATCTATCGAGTTGATCTATCAACTCATAAAAAGTAAACCTAACCAGGTAAACACCATTATTTCAGCATCGGCAATAGGCTATTATAGCAACCGGGGCGATGAACTGCTGACCGAGGACAGTCTGCCGAATAATGATTTTATGGCGCAATGTTGCATTGAATGGGAGGATGCGGTAGATAAAGGCAAGGAACTTGGTTTACGTATATTGAAATTCCGTACCGGGGTTGTACTGAATAAAAATGAAGGTGCACTCCTGGAAATGGCCAAACCGATAAAGCTTGGATTTGGTGCACCTTTTGGCAGCGGCAGGCAATGGATTCCCTGGATACATTGGCAGGATGTAGTAGATATGTATTTATATGCGATTGAAAGAATCAATCTTTCAGGCGTGTATAACATGGTAGCGCCGGACCCTGCAACTAATAAACAGTTTACAAAAGCCCTGGCAAAGCAATTGCACCGCCCGGTATGGCCAATAAATATTCCATCGTTTGTGTTTAAGCTATTGATGGGCGAAATGAGCACCATTGTATTAGCCAGCACACGTGTTTCGGCGGAGAAGATTGAAAAGGATGGATTTGTTTTTAAATATCCGGAGTTAACAGGTGCTTTAAAAGAACTCTACAAATAAATAAAAGGGGTGTCACATTGAGGCTCTCGAATTGTCGTGCACAGAGGCCTGCCCACCATGCTTCGAGTGCCTCATGATGACACCCACTGAAAAAATTATATGGATAAATCCCTCATCAATATTTTCTGGTTTCGGCGCGACCTGCGCCTGCATGATAATGCCGGACTATACCATGCTTTGAAAGGAAAGAACCCTGTACTATGCTTATTTATTTTCGACAGGGAGATATTAGATAAGCTACAGGACAGAGGTGACGCCCGTGTTACCTTTATATATCAAACCATTGAGGAACTCAATAAGGAATTAAAGAAACATGGCAGTACATTGTTGGTAAAATATGATAAAGCCGAAAAAGCCTGGGATGAAGTTTTAAAGGAACATACCATTGAAACTGTTTATACTAATCACGATTATGAGCCTTATGCAAAACAACGCGACGAGGCTATCCGGGAGAAATTAAAAAAGCTACATATCATTTTTAAAACTTATAAGGACCAGGTAATTTTTGAGAAAAGCGAAGTTATAAAGGATAATGGTGAGCCTTATACCGTTTACACGCCCTATAAAAACAAGTGGTACCAAAAGTTAAATGACTTCTATCTTAAATCTTATCCAACTGAAAAATACCTGAAGAACCTTTATATGTGTCCGGAATTTTCTGTTCGCTCATTAAAATCGATGGGGTTTGAAAAAAGTGACAGAGAATTCCCGGATAAGCATTATGAAGAAGCAATAGGAGAATATGCTAAAACCCGTGATTTCCCGGCGATACATAAAGGTACCACACATATCGGTTTGCACTTAAGGTTCGGAACGGTGAGTATCCGGGGCCTGGCGCGAAAGGCTAATCAGCAACATGACAAAACCTGGCTGAATGAGCTGATATGGCGTGAGTTTTACATGATGGTTTTGTATCACTTTCCGCATACCATGGATCATGCTTTTAAGCAGGAGTATGACCGCATTAAATGGGAAAACAACGAAGAACAATTTAAAGCATGGTGCGATGGCGAAACAGGATATCCCCTGGTGGATGCCGGTATGCGGGAGTTAAATAATACCGGGTATATGCACAACCGCGTGCGGATGGTAGTTGCCAGTTTTTTGAGCAAAGATCTGCTGATCGACTGGCGCTGGGGTGAACATTACTTTGCCCAAAAGCTATTAGATTATGAAATGGCCAGCAATGTAGGCGGCTGGCAATGGGCAGCGGGATGCGGTACCGACGCTGCGCCTTATTTTCGGATATTTAACCCGGATTCGCAATTGAAGAAGTTTGACCCGGAATTAAAATACATAAAAAAATGGGTTCCGGAGTATGCTGACTTCAGCAAATATCCAAAACCCATTATCAATCATGCTTTTGCCCGCGAACGCTGTTTGAAGGCTTTTAAAAAGGCATTAGTAAAATAGCAGAGTTAGTTGTTCGTTACAGACACATTTGTCATATCCCACCTTAAACATTCATTTGCCGGTATGCCATTGCCGTTGCCTGATGTACCATATCCGAGGGCTGATGGCACGATGATCGAGATACCACCAGCACCTCTTCCCAATATTTTCAAGCCTTCAACAAAACCCGTCGCCCACCCGCCTGATGCAAAATCATTAAAAGTGGCGGTTGTGGTTGCATAAGTATTCTGATCAGGATTGGTATTATTCATCAGGTATATAGAATAATTCATCGTAACAGTCGAATTATCATTAATATAATTCGACCCTGTTGGTACAGTAGTAATTTTATACCACAGGCCGTCGGCTGTCTCCGTATACCCCGTAAGGTTATTGGCTGCCATATAATTTTTTATCACCAACTGATCGTAGGCAGCCTGGTCAGCAATCACGTTAACTGTAATATCCAGGCACTGGTTACCACCGATACGGCCATTGGTCAATGTAATACTTCCGCTGCCGATGCCGTTTTTACCGTAAGCCAGGTGCGATGGTACCAGCACACGCATTTTACCGCCATTGTATTTAAGGTTATTTTTAATGGCCAGCATCAATCCGTTGGGTATCACATGACCTAATAACCCATAAGAATGATTAAGGGCGGTATCTGTTACCGCGTATTTTCCATCAAATGTGCGAATAGTATATACATAAGAGATGGTGCTGGTATAATTCAGCGCCGCGCCCGCGCCAGGGCTGAGTATTTGATAATAAGTACCGGTAGTGTCACCCATGGTAGTATCTCTTACCATACCGGTTAACCCGTTGGCTGCGATATAACTCTGAATTTGTTGCTGATCGTATTGTTTAATATCAGGGTCACTAGTGATCTTACGACAGGATACAAAACACGCAACTGACAGTAACAAAAGAGTAAAGAATTTAAGTTTCATCTATATTTTAGTTCGTTATATTATAAACCCGGATATTGAAATCGAGTATGGCATTGGCTGATAATTTGTAATCTGACTGCGGATACGGTCCGTAAGCATAGCGCGAAGGTACAAGCAGCCGTATAAGTCCGCCCCTGTGCACTTTAGGTATACCTAACTGCCATCCCAATATCACCTGGCTCAATTGATATGAGGGGTGAAAATTGTCAGTCTCATAAAATGGTGTTGTTTGCCCAAGCACCCTGGCTGTATCACCTACTGTCACGTATGTTGATGATGTGTAAAGGTCATTCCCCTGTCCGGGCTCTAACAAAATATAATACACACCGCACGTATCCGAAACTTTTTTCGCCACCTCCGATAAGCCGTTTGCCGCTATATAAGCAGACACGATCTTATCATCAATAGCAGCCTGTTTTTTATATTGCGCCAAACCAGTTACTTCTTTTGAACATCCCGCTACTACACAGCAAATACATATTATTGGTAACAGCCACTTACTCATTTGATTTCAATCGGCAAATTTATTGTTTTATTATTCAAAAACGACAGCTTAACACTTTTTAACAATTAGTGTATCCTCAATTTTGCAGTCAGTATAAATTAACGTTGATTTTTGAATTTAATTTTAGGTGATGAGGTACTATTTACAGGGGTTATTCGGGTTTATAATTAATAGTAAGCTGATTGATTTTTTTGAGTAGCTGAGTTAGATATTCGCGGTCCTGCTCATTAATATGTTTGTTCAGGTAGTTATTAAATTGCTTTACTACCACACGCGCCAGGTGGCGTTTTTCCTTACCCAAATCGGTAAGGTAAATTTTAACCGAACGCTTATCTCCCTGGTTTGATTCACGATAAATCAGGCCTGATTGCTCCAGTTGATTTAGCATACGCGATAAACTGGTTGATTTTAACCCCAGCAAAGCTGCAGCCTGCGAAACGGTCGTTCCCTCTTTTTCGTCAATATTGATCAGCAGGTAGCCTATAGATTGCGTAATACCAAACTCCGTAACCAATTGGTTGTAACGATTGGCCATAGTTTGCCAAACTATCTTTAAAAAATAGTCTATTGTTTCCTGGTGCTTTATATGTTGGGGCATGACTGGCAAACATACTCTACGTGCGTCTATTATGCAAATTTAGTTAGCGGTCGAGCAGTTTGCAGTGCGCAGTTTGCAGTATGTATTAGCAGTTAAACTTCAAATTTTTTGTGCCAACTGCAAACTAAGAACTGCCAACTGAACTCACCACCCCATCTTCGTATCATCACCTCTCGGATCAGCGCCACCTTCGTAATAGTTCCATTTGGTTTTAAGAATGGCATCCACCCGCCCGCTTGGGCCACGTTCAACTATTTTATAACCTTTTTGTTCCAGCTTAGCACGACTTGTGCTATCGATAGCGCCTTTTTCTACATCCACTTCATCAGGCAGCCATTGGTGATGAAAACGCTTTGAGCTTACCGCCTGCTGCATACTCTTATTAAATTCGACCACATTCAGGATGGTCTGAAAAACGGAAGTAATAATAGTTGATCCGCCCGGCGTACCTACTACCATAAATAATTTGCCGTCTTTCTCAAGGATGGTCGGCGTCATGGAAGAAAGCATCCTTTTATTAGGCTGAATGCTGTTGGCCTTACCCCCTACCAGGCCAAACATATTTGGCACCCCTGGTTTTGAGCTGAAGTCGTCCATCTCGTCATTCAGCAAGAAGCCCGCGCCTTTTACAAATATTTTTGATCCGAACGAATTATTCAATGTGGTAGTGATAGATACCGCATTGCCACCCCTGTCTACTATAGAGTAATGAGTAGTTTGATCACTTTCATACCCCGTTATCTTTCCCGGTTGAATTGATGTACTTGGCGTAGCCTTATCCCAGGTAAAATTGCTCATTCGCGAGGCATTATATGCTGGTCTTAATAAACTATCAACCGGCACATTGTAAAAGTCCGGGTCTCCGAGGTATTTGGACCGATCAGCATAAACCCTGCGCTCTGCTTCTACCATTAGTTGAACAGTTGAGTCACGATTAAAACCCCATCTGCTCAACGGATATTTTTCAACCATTTGCAATAACTGCAGCAACGCCACACCTCCACTTGACGGTGGCGGCATAGTAATTACTTTATATCCTTTATAGTTTCCGATCAATGCATTGCGCCAAACTGAATGATAATTTTGAAGATCAGTTTTAGTGATCAGCCCCTTACCATCCTTCATTTCATCCACAATCTGATCAGCTACTATGCCATCATAAAACCCGTCCCTTCCTTTATCGCGTATCTGCTCTAGTGTTTTTGCCAGGTCTTCCTGAACTAATAAATCCCGCTCTTTCCATCCATCATCCTTTGATAAATAATTGCCCCCCGGGTTCAACTTCTTAAACTCACTACCCGTGCGATTAAGATCATTAGCCAATCGTTTGGTTATATTGAAACCATTATGCGCCAGGTCAATTGCTGGCTGCAAAAGTTCAGCCCATTTCAGATGCCCGTACTTACGATGCGCCTCAACCATTCCATCCACTGATCCCGGAACACCTGACGATGCATGGGTTGAAATACTCATCCCCGGAATGACATTACCTGCCGAGTCCAGGTACATATTCTGACTGGCACCTGCCGGAGCTTTTTCCCTAAAATCCAGTGTATTGGTTTCGCCTTTGGCAGATCTGAACACCATAAAACCGCCTCCTCCTATATTACCCGCTTCGGGATGGGTTACCTCCAGCGCAAATTGAACAGCAACGGCTGCATCTACAGCATTCCCTCCTTTTTTCAATATGTTCAATCCCACCTGGGCTGCATCCGGGTAAGCGCAAACCACCATACCGTTGTGATATTCATCGCTTATATTCTGGCCGAGCGTACCCCGTGCGCAATTTGAAAAAATAAAGAAAAGTGATATTAGTGTAAGCAGGAGAAAAGGTCTTCTGTTGCTGTTGAGGAAATAATACATAACTGGTTATTGAGTTGCCTAATTTAACCGAATTAAAATAAAAACCAATGGAGTAAATGTTGAGCAAAACAAGCTGCAAACAAGCCAATTGTAGCAAGAAAGTTACATTTGAGTGTCATTATTACAATTTTTATGATTGATACTCAAACAAATACGGGTTAACTTATGTTGAGGCAGAAAATAAACTCAAAAAACTCGCGTTCTTTGCAAGAAACTTCTATGAAAAAATCTATCTACTTTTTATTTGCTCTTACTTTGTTTGTATTTATCAGTGCCGAATCTAAAGCACAGGAATACAAATCTAATTATGAATTTGCATTAGGACTAAAGTTTGGCGGATACGAAAATGGCATTTCCGGAAAATACTTTTTGGACAATACCACGTCACTGGAAGGTATCCTTGGTTTTCGTTCTCACGGTGTTGTTGTTACCGGATTATATGAGTTAAACGTAAATGCATTTAACACGCCAGGACTTCAGTTTTATTACGGAGCGGGAGCTCACGTTGGCGCAGTAGGTGCCGGTGTATATAAAAGATTCGGCGGCACTAACGATTATTACAACAGCGGCCAGGTATTATTAGGTATTGATGGCGTGGTAGGTTTGGAATATGTAATTCCCAATTCACCAATTGCGTTTAGCCTTGACCTGAATCCAAGACTTGAGCTTACAGGAGGCCCATTTGTTGACCTTGCCCCCGGACTTGGAATAAAATATGTTTTTTAATAAAATAACAGCTACTAATTACTAATTGATTTAACTGCAGAGGGCCGGTTGTTGAAACCGGCCTTTCTGTTTTATCTCACGATAACGATCTTCCGTGTATATAATTTAGAATTGTAGAATAGCCTTAATACATAATTGCCGGGAGCGAATTTGCTTACATCGATCACCGTGCTGAAATTTCCGCCGGTGAGCACTTCTTTATCAGCATATTCATTTTGACCAATTGCATTAATCAGGGCCAGGTTGACATTGACAGATGAGTTTGCCGCAAACAAGACATTCAACTGTGTATTCGCCGGATTAGGGAATACTGTGAGACCGATATCATTTTCACCGGGATTCTCAGGCAATATCACATAGGCAAAATTGTCTGACTGCGCCACACAACCATTTGAAAGGGTAACATAAACCTGGTAATTACCACTTCGCACAGGTGAATAGGTTTGCCCCGTAGCACCCGCTATAGCTACTCCATTTAGGTACCATTGATTATTAGCCGGTGCATTTGAGCTAAGCACTGTGCCATTTTGTGTGATTACTGGCTTAGTAACCGGAACTGCCTGCCGCGATGACGATGCACACCCCGGACTTTTTAACTGCATATCGTAAAAATAATAGTAGAAGCTTTTATAATATGTAGTGTCGGTTCCGGATGTAGCTGTATTGCCGGTAATTCCAAATACATCGCCTATTTTAAACGGATAACCGGTAACACCGCCATTATTGCGATAGATGGTTGCCGTATTATCATAAGTAGTGCTTATGCTGTAATTCCCTGCTGCGGGCAATAGTAAATTAAGATTATAAACCTGCCCCTGGTCATTAGGATCATCATCCTTAGCTCCAGGCGATGGGTTAGTTGCGGTTGCTACGGCATTAATAGTTGTAGTTGAGACGATCTCCCCACTGGCATCAGACACGTTAAAAGTTATCCTTCCCGAATTTCCGATGTATAAGCGCGCGCTTTCTATTACGATAGGTATACGCGTATACACATTTACCTCTGGCGTAAACTGGTTATAACCACCAGCAGTAAATACATTTTTGGTAGCAGGGCCTACGGTTCCGCTAAAATCATTCAGCCCGACATAATAATTATTATTTACGGGAGCATTGGTTGTAAGCACGGTTGAGCCATAGGCAAACGGATAGGCATCATTGCTGTTTTTATACCATAAAAGTTCGCCGTCACCTGCTCCTGACAGCAAATAAGCATTGGCGGCATTACAAAAGTTTGCAGACAGGTCAGTCGCTGTTGGTGGATTATCGATCACAACCGTGTCCGTTATCGCATTATTAGAAGGGACCAGGTCGCCCGTAAGATTAGCTGTTGCTTTTATAATATATGTTGAACCGGAAGCAATGTTGAATACATTAGTAAAAGTGAAATTGTCTTGCGTTAATGGTGCAAGCGAAGCAGTGTATGTTTGGTTAAAGGTTGTAACTGTATTATCCGGAGCAGTAATAGTTACCGTAATGGGGACATTGCTTATCGTTTGACTACCGAAGTTTTTTATCGTGACGGTTACTGGTGTAGATCCGGAACAATTGCCGCCAGATGAGGGATTAACCACGGCAATTATACCTGCATCCAGACTGGTTGGTAAAAACTGAACGCGATAGTCCTCCGTCTCGCCTTTTGCATACGTGCCGCATGGGCTTATGACCGATGAATCGGGAGTTTCCTCTAACACCACCCGCATCAGGCTAAAATTTCCGGGGGCCACAGTGGCTGGTACAGTAATATTAGTAATGTAAGTACCTGTTCCATTCATCACATTGGTGGTAGCTACCAGTTCATTGGCGTCAAAAACGCCATTGCCGTTCCAGTCGATATACACTTTGGCGGCTTTATTAAAATTGGTCCCGCATGTGCCAAGTGTAAGGCTTAACGGGTAAGTTTTATTTTGTTCAAGCTGAATGGTTAAGTTGGTATAATCAGAGTAAGTGGTACAGCCAGCAGAAGGCGTATTATTAACATTGGATAAATTGACATTATTAATTCGCGAATCGGCATTGGAAACGGGCCCTGATGTGCAATAGGCGCTACCACCTATACCCGTAACAATAAGTGAATACGCCTGCGGGCCAGATACCAATGTGCCCTTATGAGATACTTTTATCGTGTACGCTCTTCCGGGAATTGCTCCGGCTACATATACCTGCTCCACATTATCGCGGATATTATCGCCGGTTGTAGCTGCTGCAGATGGGTTATTGGGGTCGAGCAGCCAGGGCATATAGGTGGTTGTACCATCGCTTATTCTTATATCCAGGTCGTTCACCAGTTTGGGGTTACGGTCATTAATCGTTCCATCTGGTGTTATGCTGCCTGGAGGGTCGGTCCACGATATGGTAGCAACAAGCGGCCCGTTACCCGAAGCAACTACGTTAAATGTTTGCGTTGCACCTTGCGTCAAAGTATTTTCTTTGATCGTGCTTTTGGTGCCGTTGTCTGTAATAGCTTGTGCTGCAGTTTTCATATCCAGCAAACCCCAGCCGAAGATATAATCGGGGCCAACGTTCCCTGCATCGAAGGCGGTATGGCAAGCCAGTCCTTTTAAGGTAGCAGCCTTCATAAAGGTACCCGAATTCTTTTGAGCGTAATACTCCTGCAACAAATACAATGAACCGGTAATATTTGGCGTAGCCTGCGAAGTGCCTGATAAGGTGATATAGCTTGTGGTGCTGCTGGCACCCGTTGACAATACGTTCACGCCATTGCCTACCAGATCAGGTTTTATACGGCCATCGTCGGTTGGGCCCCAGCTACTAAAATAAGCAGTAGTAATACTTTGAGAATTTGCCGGCCCATAAGGCAGTGGATTTACCGCCCCCACTGTCAATATGTTTTTTGCATTCGCCGTGCTGCTGATGCAATCGTAACTATTATTACTGCTGATGCTATCCGGGCGCGGCCCTTTATCTACAAAGGTCTGATCACTTGCGCTTTTGTATCCATAATAATCCTGCCCAACAGCCGGGCCGGTACTGCCATGCGCATTTCCAGCCGCTTCAACAATGAGATAATAAGGCGCATTGTAAGCTACCTGGTCAAACGCCTGGGTATGGTCACTATAAAAACCAAAGGTATAATCAACTGTATCTCCCGGGATACCATACCATTCCCACCTATTGTAGCCATCATCAAAAACCCATCCTCCAAGCTCACCATACGAGTGGTTCGAAAGTAGTAAGCCGGGAGCTGCCTTGCTCATTTCGGCCACATCATTATTAAAGTCGTAAGACAAAAGCGTTGATGCATTAAACGCCATACCCTTTACCGGGGGGTATACACCTTTTGCTATCATTGTACCCGCTACGTGCGTAGCATGATCGATAATAGAAGAGGTATCAGCAATAGTGATGGTTTTGCCTGTAAATTCCTGGTGAAACTTATACACCGCACCACCGTCCCATATAGCAATTTTATTATTTAAAAACGCACTTGAGCCGGATAAATTAAGGCCCAGACTCCCTCCGGGCTGAGCCGTATTGGTATTGGTAGTTGCAGCAGAAATTACATTATCGTCAGTAGTAAAATAAATAGGAAAGCCGAGTTTACTTATACCCTGCAGAACCTGTATACCGCCCTTTTTTGTTTTGCGGCGAATTACCCAATTGTGGCTTTTGGCAAATGAAATTGCTTGTTGCTGGTTTTTTATGAATGCGGAACTTGATTCTGAAGAGAGTGCATCAAGTTTCTTCTTTTTATCGGCCGGCACTAACGGTTGCTGGCAAAATGCTGTATCAGCAAGAAGCAATAATAACCCACTAAGTAATAACGAGTAAAATTTTCTCATCTACCTCCTGTAATAAACAGTGTCATAGCCGATAAAAGTATGCTTTTTAAACCTAATGCAACATAATAGTTATTAACCAAGCGATGTTTATTATTATACATTAGTACCGTAACCGGCATGCTCACTATAAACTCAAAATATCCTGATTTATGATAATAATGAACAAATATTAGTGGCCTGTTTTTTGTTGTATCTAAAACAAATTAAAACCGTATAAAGGCAGGCGATACGGCTAATTATGATTGTAAAAATAAATCTGTATCTTTGAATTAGATAGACAATCTAATGAAATTAAAAACCGCATTTAGTGTAATCTTATTGTTCTTAATCAGTACAGTAAATGTATTTGCCCAACCCTTACCATGCTATGGTGACGACCCTGATGGTAATTGCCCCTTAGATACCTGGGTGATTGCATTGGTTGTCGTTGCGTCCTTTTTTGCCGCTATCAGGTTGTATCGCAGAAAAAAATCGGTTCTGTAACTTATCCTTTATTTCTGTCCCCCACCTTAATTTGTTGCCATCAAACATTTTGCTTACCCTCTTTTTGTCTCCAAATCCTTCAAGACAATCAACACATTGTCAATACTTTATAAATTAACCACCAAAACAAATACATTAACTTTTACTGTGATTCCTGATAACCAAATAGATATTTGTTTATAATTAATAATTATTACCTAAACTATTTATTAACAAACAGTTCCTTTAAGGCAAATACCTTTCACTTACAAAAAGGCCCGTTGTGGGGAATACGCCCCAAACTGCGGTATCTGCGTCCCTATTATTCCCCAAAAAAAAGAGTTTTTACCCTGACTTAAAATGAGTTACAACAAATTTTATTTGCGCTGTTACCATCAAAAAGGCCGAAAATGACTATTTACAAAGTATCCAAAACAGGTTGGTGCATGGTTATTGTGTATGGCTAAATCACCAAATTAATTATAAGTTATTGATGTAAAGCCCAATACCGTGAAAAAGAATTTACTTAAACTTGCAGCTACTTTATTCTTCATTGTCATATCTGTACAAGCATTTGCTCAGAGGCCAAATAACTATTCTTATCCAACGTCGCCGGTTACTGCAACATACGGCACTGCTGTAACAATAACTCCCAATCGTGGAGGTGGTAACGCTGCAACAAGCTTTTCGATAAATCCAACTCCTGCTTTACCAGCGGGTTTAATTTTTAATACCACTACGGGTGTTATTTCAGGTACACCTACTGTAGTAGCCGCCCAGGCTACTTATACCGTCACCCCGACTAACGCTAGCGGGAATGGCAATACATTTACTGTAAAAATTACTGTGGCTAAAGCCAACCTGACTATTTCAGCAAACGATGTAACCAAAACTTACGGAACAGCGATAACCAGCCCCGGTGCAGGTTCTACTGCCTTTACAACAACAGGACTTGTTGCTGGTGACGCAGTATCATCTGTTAGTATCGCTTATGGTACTGGCTCAACGGCCACAAGTAATGCGGGAACATACACCACCCAGGTAACTCCATCAGCCGCAGTGGGAACTAATTTGGGGAATTATAATATCTTCTATACAAAGGG
Source organism: Bacteroidota bacterium (assembly GCA_018266915.1). GTDB lineage: Bacteria > Bacteroidota > Bacteroidia > Sphingobacteriales > Sphingobacteriaceae > Mucilaginibacter. The sequence continues at coordinate 97,162 of JAFDZM010000045.1, forward strand.
TAGTATAATAGTAAACCAAGCTACCTTAACCGTTACCGCTAACAACCAGAGCAGGGCATACGGTACAAATAATCCTACATTTACTTTAACCTACAGCGGTTTTGTGAATGGTGAAACTACAGCGGTATTAAACACTGCTCCCACAGGCTCAACAACAGCAACTACTTCTTCGGGCGTAGGCACTTATCCGATAAATGTAAGTGGCGGCAGCGATAACAATTATACATTTAGCTATGTGGCAGGTACATTAACTATCACGCAGGCAAATCTTATTATCACTGCTAACAATTCAAATAAAACATACGGTACCGCTTTAGCTAACCCTACTTCGAGCTCCAGTGCGTTTACTGCAACAGGATTGAGAACAGGCGAAAGCATTACAGTAACATTAGCATACAGTGCTGGTGCCGCAGCTACCGATCCTGCAGGTACTACAGGTACAATCACACCATCAGCTGCTACAGGCGGAGGTACTTTTAATACAAATAACTATAACATTACATATAACACCGGGACACTTACGGTTACAACCGCTAACTTGACTATTTCAGCCAACAATGTTTCACATGCTTACGGAACTACTATTACCAGTCCGGGAATAGGCTCAACAGCTTTCACTTCAACAGGGTTAAAAAATGGTGAAAGCATTGGCAGCGCAACCATAACCTATGGTACAGGAGCCAGCGCTACATCGGGTGCAGGCACTTATAACAACCAGGTTGGTATTGCGTCGGCAACAGGGGGCACATTTAATTCAGCCAATTATTCCATTATTTATGACGCTGGAAATATAACAGTGACCCAGGTGAATATGACCATTACAGCCACCGGCCCCGTTAGAAACTATGGCGACGCTGCTTCTAACAACATTACATACTATACAACAAATTTCACTTATAGCGGAACAGTAAACGGAGAAACCGTAACCAGCGTATTTTTTACAATTTTAGGTACAGGTAATTCTTCTACAGCAGCTGCGGGAACAACCTACACAGTTTATCCATCAGATGCTTTCGGGCTGGCCCCCCCTTTAGGCGGCAACGGATTTAACGCTAATAACTACAATATAACTTATGTACAGTATAATGGCACAGTCGGTAAAGCACCATTAACAATAACCGCGAATAATGTCACCAAAACATATGGCGCTACTCTAACTAATCCAACTACCGGTTCTACAGCTTTTACTTCATCAGGACTGAAAAACGGACAGAATATTGGTAGCGTCACCATCAGTTATACAACGGGATCAGCTGCTACTGATGCAGTTGGTGCATATACAGGCGCAGTAGTACCATCAGCAGCTACAGGCGGAACATTTAATGCAAATAACTACAATATTAGCTATGTTAATGGCAATATTACTGTTAACCAGGCCAATCTGACCATTACTGCAACCTCAGTGACCAAGCCTTATGGCACTACTTTAACTACCGGACCTTCATCAACAGGATTTACTACTTCGGGTCTGGTCAATTCAGAAAGTATCAACACTGTATATTTAACTTATAGCGCAGGAAATAATGCAACTGATACCATCGGAACTACAGGCGCTATAACCGCATCGTTGCCTGTTACCGGAAGCGGCACATTTAATATCGGCAATTACAATATCACTTTTGTTCCTGGTGTTATCACTGTTGGTGCAGCTACATTTGATTGGATTGGTGCTGTTAGCAGCGATTGGGCCACTCCCGGCAACTGGAGTGTGAACGGCATACAGCAAACCACTGTATATCCGGGCATGAACGAAGCTACCGATGTAGTACATATAGGTTATATTGCATATACTAATAGTGCTAACCAGCCTACTATTTCGGCCAACCTGCCAAATTCAATAGCCACACTTACTTTCGGCAGTGCAACAACTCCTATCACGTTAAATCTTGCTTCTAATATTGCGCTAAATGTCAGTGGTACTACCACTTTAAATGCGGGTTCGGAAGTAGTTAACTTAAATGGAGCCAGCGGTTCTTCATTGGTTATAGGCGGTGATTATGTGAACAACACTGGTGCAACTTTCAATAATAATTCAAGTGCAACCATTACTATTAGCGGAGTATTTACCAACACCGGAACCAACAACTTCGGATCAGCTTTGCTTACCTTCAATAACACCGGCAACCCGGTCATATTTACAACTACAGGCACACAGGTATTTACCAATGTGGTATTTGCAAACGGTCATTATCTTTTAAAGAAACCAGGTGGTCCGGGCTCAGCTCAATTTAATATTGCTTCAAACGGCACACTTACATTAACAGGTGGCGTAAACCTTACCATAGCAAGCGCTACCTTAACCTTATTATCTGACGCTACAGGTTCTGCTTCGGTGGCTCCGATCACTGATAACAGTACCGTGAATGGCACAGTAAGCGTACAACGTTACATGCAAGCAAATAGAGGGTATCGCCTGATGGCCTCTCCGGTTAATGCAGGTACTGATGCAAACGGCAATTATGTTTACAGTATAAATTACCTGAAAAACTCTGTTTACCTTACAGGCACAACAGGAACTGCCGGATTGTTTGATAAAGCAGGAAACCCAACACTTTACTTCTACCGCGAAGATATCACACCAATCGGCACCAGCTTTCTTACCACTGGTTACAGAGGTGTCAGCAGTTTAACTACAGGTACAGATACGCCTCCAACTTATCCGTTAAATCTTGAAGCATCCAACTATAGTATCCCTGTAAGTAATGGCTATTTGTTTTATTACCGCGGCAGCAGAAATCAAAAGACGCTTACGCAGCTAACAACAGTTGGTGCTCCGGCAACTACCGATACACTGACTACTTCTGGAACTTTAAATATTGGACAGATTGTTTTCAGAAGCTGGTATACCCCAAGCTCAACTGCATTAAGCTATTCAAATCCAGACCCAAGCCTGGCTGGATTTAACCTGGCAGGTAATCCTTATGCAAGCTCTATTGATTGGGAAACTTACAATACCGCTACAACCACCAGCGGGATTTATGCACAAAACATATCAGATTTCGTTTATGAATTTAATCCGTTAACTAATAACTACGATGTTTACGAAGCGGGACAAGGCGGTACAGTATTTACCAATAATGCCACCCGTACCATTGTAAGCGGTCAGGGCTTCTTTGTATTAGCTAAAGGAGCAGGCGCCCAATTAATATTTAACGAATCAGCCAAAAATACTGCCCAGCAAAATACAGGCCCTAATTTGTATATGGGTAAACCAAATGAGATGGCTGTTAACAATCAGTTTTTAAAATTGCAAATAGCAGCTGATGCTATTAACAAAGACGATATTGTTATAGCCTTTAATAACAGTGCAAAATCATCATTTGATATAACAGAAGATGCACCATATAAAACAGGTTCTGGTAAAGTGAGCCTAGCAAGCTTTTCGAGTGATAAAAAATTATTGGCCATCAACCGTATGCCGCTTAACGCAAAAGCCGTTACAGTTCCATTAAAAATAGGCGCTACTGCCCAGGGAACTTATTCATTAAATATGAACTCTGTACAAGGTGTTCCGATGCTGTATGATATCTGGCTGATGGATGCTTACAAAAAAGACTCAGTAGATATGCGTCATAATAAATCTTATTTATTCGATGTAAGCTTTGCCGATACCAATACCTATGGTGCTCACCGTTTTACCCTGATCATGCGTCAAAACCCTGCGCTTGCTTACCACTTGCTGAACTTTACAGCAACCAAAGCAACCGGCAGACAGGTACAAGTAAACTGGGTAACCGAAAACGAAGCCAATTACACCAATTTTACAGTAGAGAGAAGTACTGATAATGGCAATACTTACGAAATCATAGGTAATGTCCAGGCTACAGGAGCAGGAGCATATGGCCTGCTTGACAAAGATCCAGGAGAAAATAACCTATACCGCCTGAAACAAGAAGACTATAATAATATTATTACCTATTCGCATATTATCCCGGTAGGCTTTGCAAATCAAAGCAACAACCTGGTCGGCAATAATATTAACATTTATCCTAACCCAGCGGCCAGTACCGTGAGTATGGCGGTGAACTCAGCAGTGAATGATAAAGCCACTACCTACAATTTCACCATTACAAATACTTATGGTTTGGTAATAAAACAAGGTTCATCGGCTCAGGCAAGCTGGGAAACCAATGTAAGCGATTTGCTTCCCGGAACCTATGTTATACAGGTAATTAACAACAAGGATAAATCTTTTGTGGGCAAATCAAAGCTCATTAAATTATAAGTATCCTATCATAATTGAAAACCATAAAGGGTTGCCATTCAAACATGACGACCCTTTATTTTTTAATCCAATAGTTATTAAATAGACTTCTTAATATCAATTAGTTTTCAACATATTATCAACAAAATATATTATAATTAATTATAAGTTAATCAAAATACATCTCCATTCGAGTCAAAAATCCACTTCAAATGAAGTTTTAGGAACATCTGCAAATCAGCCGATTAGCCTCCTATTTGATTATTTAACTTAAAATAAAAATAAAATTCCTTTCTAATTAACATCACATATTAACCCTTAGGAAATGTGTAACTAAATTTAGTTACATTCGTATAGCCGAATCAAATTGTTGTTATTGTGAAAAAATATCTACCATTTTTACTATTTGCCCCCTTATTATTTCTGAATACTATAGATGCTCAAGCACAATCGCCAAGTATTTCCTATAGTCCATCGTCAAACACTTATACCGCTAATGTAACCATTAGCCAGCTGACGCCTACAAGCTCCGGGGGGGGGGTACCTGCCACTGTTTATGGTGCAGTTACTACACTCGCAGCCGGAGGATCGCTTAACAGTCCGAGAGGGTTAGCTGCAGATGCGTCCGGGAATGTTTATGAAACTAATACCGGAACGAACCAGATTTACATGGTTAATTCCAGCGGTACCACTACTTTAATCGCAGGTTCAGGTGCTGCAACCGAAAGCGACAACGCTTCAGGAGCGTCAGCGACATTTAACGCACCCTGGGGGATAGCTTATAACCCTGCAGGCTATATATATGTTAGTGATTACTCAGGCAGCACGATCAGACAAATAAGCACAACTGCGCCGTATGCTGTAACAACATTAGCTGGCTTGTCTGGTAATCAATTCGAGTCTCCCGGCAGGGGGAGCGGAGCAGCATTTAACAGGCCATCCGCCATAGCGTTTGATGGTTCGGCCTACTTGTATGTATGCGATTTTGGCGCAAACACTATAAGAAGAGTTACCGTTTCCGATGGCACGGTTATCACAATAGCGGGAGCATCCGGCACGTCCGGCGAGATAGATAATACCACCGGAACATCGGCCAGATTTACCGGCCCGAGGGGCATAACCTATGATGCAGGCTACTTGTATGTTACTGATAATACTGGCAATACAGTCCGAAAGATCAGTACTACTTCACCTTACGCCGTTACTACACTTGTCAACTCTTCAGCCGGCCTTTCAAGCCCGGAAGCAATAACAGTGTCAGGCCATATTTTGTATGTGGCAGATGGTGGCAACAATCGTATTAAAAAAATATTTACGTCAGGATCCATATCCAATTTTGCAGGCGACGGCGTACAAAATATACTGGATGGCACCGGAACTAATGCTGAATTTTATACCCCATCTGCTATAACAGCCAGTGCCGGTAATTTATACGCGAGCGATTATAAAGGCACATCATCTACAGTTCGTAAGATTTTTGCTACAGGCTTCACAATAAGTCCCGCACTGGGCAACGGATTAGGCTTTAATCCTACTACAGGTGTCATACAGGGAACACCAACTACGACATTTGCTTCCACGACATATACGGTTTCGGCCTACAACGCAAGCGGCTCAACTTTTACAACCGTTACATTATCTTGCCAGGCCAATAATCTTCGCCCGAATATCAGCTACAGCCCATCAACATACGTTTTAACGCAATATTCCGCTATTTCGCCGGCAATTACCCCTACCAATACCGGTGGCGCCGTGCCATCAAATGTTTATGGTACGGTAACAACGTTTGTACCTGCCACCTCTCCGATTTATAATCCTAAAGGGCTTGCGGCGGATAATTACGGAAACCTATACGAGGCTGACTACCAGGGAAACGTCATTTATATGGTTAATTCAAGCGGCACAGCAACAGTAATAGCCGGTAATGGAACGTTGGGCGAAAGCGACAATACCACGGGCACCTCGGCAATGCTGCGGAATCCGTGGGGTATCGCTTTTGACCCGGCCGGTTATTTATACGTCAGTGATTATTCGGGAAGTACTATAAGGAAAATAAGCACAACCGCTCCATATGCGGTCACTACATTAGCGGGCTTGTGGGGTTTTGCGCAAGAAACTGATGGAACAGGCAGCAAAGCAAGATTTAATCATCCAACCGGAATTGTATATGACGGATCTAACTATCTGTATGTTTGTGATAACGCCGGAAGTACTATCCGTCGGGTTGATGTAAACTCCGGCGCCGTGATAACTATAGCAGGTTTATCAGGCTCGGCTTCTGAAGCAGATAATTCAACCGGGACTTCTGCAAGATTTAATGGGCCTATAGGTATAACCTATAACGGGTCAGGCTACCTGTATGTAACAGACAATGCGGCAAATACTATCAGAAAGATAAGTACGACTTCTCCGTATGCCGTTACAACTTTCGTGGCCTCGGGCGCCGGCTTGTCTGCACCTCAAGGGCTTACCATTGATGCCTCAGGTTATCTGGAAGTTGCAGATGCCGGAAATAACCTGGTAAGGACCATTAGCCCTACCGGCGTTGTTTTCACCCTGGCCGGAGATGGTGTGCAAAATGATAAAGATGCCATAGGGACGCTGGCTGAACTTTATACCCCAACAGCGATAGTTGCTGATCATTCAGGTTACTTATATGTAGGAGATAATAGAAACGCCAGCTCAGCTATCCGGCAGATTGCATTACTTGGTTATGCCATTGTTCCAATTTTACACACAAACCTTACTTTTGATACAAGCACGGGTGCTATTGCCGGCACCCCAAACGTCACTTTCCCGGCAACTCAATATACTGTCACAGCATTTAACGCTTACGGAAGCAGTAGTTTTATAGTAACATTATCTTGCGGAAATTATAATAACTGGGTTGGCACAACCAGCAGTGTCTGGGCAGTGGGTTCAAATTGGAGCCGGGGCACCGCGCCTGTCGCGACTGATAACGTTCAAATTGGCGTTATAGGTTTTACGAATCAACCAGTCATTGACGCATCTACAGGCAATGTAAGCGTCAACTCGATAACTTTTGGCGCGGCGAAAGCTCCAACATTGACAGTTAATAACCCGGAAACTTTAGCTATAGCCGGTTCAATAACGGTTAATACCGGGTCGACAACTACGATTACCGGGACAGGATTAGTCAATATGGCACCTGCCTCAACGTTAAATGTAAATGGAACCGGTACGCTTGCCCTTACGATGTCCAGCGGAGGCCAATTCACACTGCAATCGGACCCTACGGGCGATGCTGCTGTGGGACAAATAGCTGCAAATGCCATCACAGGTACCGTTACTGTTCAGCGCTACATGACCGGCGGCAGTTTATCTTACAGGGGTAATCGTTTCCTATCATCACCTGTTTACAACGCTACAGATGGTAATGGAAACCATATCTATAGTATCAACTATCTGAAAAACTCAATGTATCTCACCGCCACGACAACAAATGGCGGTTTTGATAACACAGTTGCAGCTAACCCAACTCTTTATATTTTCCGCGAAAATTTGATCCCCGACTATAGTACTTTCACAGGAAGTAACTTCAGGGGGATAAATAATATCTTATCTGATCCAAATTACATCCTGGATGTAGATGGCGGCCCATACAATATTTTGGCCGGCAGTGGTTATCTGTGTTTCTTCAGGGGGAACAGGGCATCTGCCTCTTTTGCTACTGAAACAACCACAACTTACGTACCTCAACCGGTTACTTTAAGTACCAGCGGCACATTAAATGAAGGACAGATTGTATTCCGCGATTGGTTCACCCCAACGTCAACGGCATTAAGTTATTCTGCGTCATCCCCAACGGGCGTTAGGGGTTATCAATTAATAGGAAACCCTTATGCGAGTGCTATTGACTGGGACACTTTCCAAACCACTACCTCTACACAAGGCATGTATGGTGTAAACGTGTCAAATACCATATATGAGCTTGATGATGTGACCAAAAGCTATGGGTCTTACGTAGCAGGTTCAGGCGGCGTTGGTAGTGCGGCATTCGTTAGCAATGTAATATCAAGCGGACAGGCATTCTTTATAGTAGCTACTACAACCGGCGGCCAGTTTATCATCAATGAATCAGCTAAAACAACCAAGCTTAATACCGGGAACAAACTATTGGAAAGCAGGCAGCCTATCGCAATGATCAATAATCAGTTTATTAGGTTGCAGCTGGTTGGTAAAGATTCTACCGTAGGCGATCAGACTATGATCAGGTTCAACAATATGGCTACGGGCAAGTATACACGCGGTGTGGATGCTGCCTTTATACCCGGCCTTGGTGAAGCAAGTTTATCGAGCAGGTCCACAGATATGGTTGATCTTTCGATAAATAATATCCCATTCCCTAAGCAAAGTGCTGAAAGTGTAAAACTTAATTTAAGCGCTGCAAATAGCGGTAAATACACGCTTACATTAAGAGACCTGGTACAAGTGCCTCAGTTGTATGATATATGGCTGAAAGATGCTTATAAAGCCGATTCTGTTAACTTAAGGCTTAACAAAACCTACAGCTTTGATGTTAACAAAACAGATAGCGCCACTTTTGGCGCCAAGCGCTTTACCCTTGTCATTGGTCAGAATCCAGGGTTAGCATACAAATTGATAAATTTTGCGGCTAACAAAGCCACTACTTTACGCCAGGTAGAAGTAACGTGGTCTACAGTGAATGAAGGCAACTATACCAACTTTACTGTTGAGCGTAGTATTGACAATGGTAAAACCTACCAAATACTTGGTGGTGTTAAAGCAACGGGAGCTGGCAGCTATAGCTTCCTTGACAGTAATCCTGTGATCGGCACAAGCTTGTACAGACTACAACAGGAAGATATAAACAATACTATCTCCTACTCTAAAATAGTAACCATTCAATACTCGGGCTTGAGCGATCAGTTGGCAGGAGGAAAAATTAATGTATACCCTAACCCGGCCAATAGCACTATAAACCTTGCGATAAATGAAAGCACTGCTAATTCTTCCGTTTACCGTATCAGGGTTGTGAGCAGCTCGGGCCTGGTGGTAAAAGATATTACATCGTCCCAGGCTACATGGCAGGGCAATGTAAGCGATTTAAAACCGGGCACCTATGTGATCAGGGTTATTAATAACAGTACCCAGGACCTGGTAGGCGAAAACAAGTTCGTTAAATTATAATTTTACTTCCCTAAAAAAGATATGGTATGAATCTTCTTATTCGTACCATATCTTTTTATTTTAGTCATTTTTTGCATTACTGTTTTTGCATCAAAGCTGGCAAATTCTTCTCAATTCAGTAAAATTCTATTAACTATTTTTCAACATATACACATTTTTCAACAATTTAGTTAATTACTGATTAACCCCTCGACATTGCCTAATAGGAAACATTTGATTCATTTATTAACTATTAATTTTTTAGTTAATTATAGCTATAATAAAACTTGCTTCAATTAACCAATAAGCAATTATTTAATTGATAATCAGATAGTTACAACTTATCCGGCTCTATCCCCGTATAAAAAAGGCAATTCAAAAATCCTTAGTTTTGAGTTAATATTCCCTAACTAATCTAATTGTTGTGAAAAAACAATTCAAGTATTCGGTTGCAGCCTTATTACTACTCATATTATCAATAAATGCTAGCGCACAGGCGCCTAACATTTCCTATAGCCCTTCAACCAATTCATACACAGTGGGTACAGCAATAACAGCCTTAACTCCATCCAATTCTGGTGGAGGGGCAGTAGCATCTTTTGGTTATAGTGCTGCTACAGCATTTGGAACAGGTTATAGCGGCCCCTCAAATTTAAATGTAGATGCATCCGGGAATGTTTATGTCCCGGATTACAACAATAATACAGTTAGAGAATATACTTCTGCCGGAACATTAGTTACTGCAACATTCGGCAGTGGACATAATAATCCCGAAACAATAGTTGCTGATGCGTCCGGTAATATTTATGTGTTGAATTCAGGGGGGAATAACATTACTAAATTCAGTTCAGCCGGGGCCTCCCTCGGAACTTTCGCTTCAGGGTTCAACTCTCCTTACGGTATGGCTATTGATTCTTCAGGCAACATTTATGTAGCCGACTACGGTAATAACAGAGTTAAAAAATATAATAGCAGCGGTACGCTGCAGCTTACAATTACATCTAATATTAGCGGTCCCAGCAACGTAGCTATTGATGCTTCCGGAAATGTTTTTGTATTAAACTTATCAGCAAGGAATGTAACAAAATATAATTCGTCAGGCACATATCAATCTACCTTCAAAAGCGGGCTGTCTAATACATCGTTTGGGTTTTGGGTAGATGGTGCAAATAATGTATATATCGGAGATAGTGGGAATAATAAAGTAACCATTTATGGCCCAACGGGCACCACCCTGACTACCATAACAGTTACTGATCCGGAAGGTATTGTAACCGATACGAAAGGCAATCTATATATTGCTTCTTACTCTGGCAATGCGGTGTATAAATACACCCTTACCGGGGGGTATTTCATAAGCCCTCAATTGCCGCCAGGTTTAAGTTTTAGCAATAGCACCGGTGTTATAAGCGGCACTCCTACCACCTCATTTTCTCCTACCACGTACACCATAACAGCCTACAATGCAAGCGGCAGCGGAAGCACTACTATCAGCCTGGAATGCAGGCAGACATTATACTGGACAGGTGCAAGCAATACTAATTGGGCGACTGCAGGAAACTGGAGTACAGGAGTTGCTCCGATTGCTAACGACGATGTAGAAATTGGCACACATGGTTATACAAGGCCCAGGGAACCTTCAATCACTGCGGGAAATGTTACCGTACGCTCCATTACCTTTGGTTCGGTTCACTCTGGAACTTTAACGCTTAAAACGAATATTACATTAACTATAAATAATAATCTAACTGTTAATGCCGGTGCAACCGGGACTATTACAGGCGGATCAGCAACAACATCAGTAGTTGATATGTCTCCCGGAGCAGGAGTGAATATTGGTTCAGGCGCCCTGGTGTTGACATCCCCGCTAAATTTCAATTTAATGTCTGATGCTACCGGGGATGCTTACATAGGCCAGATTACTACAGGCTCCATTTCGGGTACGGCTGCAAGCTCAGTTAACGTACAACGATATTTATCAGGCGGAAGCATTACTAACCGTGGATACAGGCTATTATCTTCTCCGGTTTACAACGGTACTGATACACACAGCAATAAAGTTTACAGCATAAATTATCTTAAAGACTCAATATACCTTACTGCCACCACAACAAATGGGGGTTTTGACAACACATCTGCAGCTAACCCAACCCTATATTTATACCGCGAAAGCATTTTAAACCCCACCAATGCAACATTTACCAGTGGTAATTTCAGAGGTATCAACAACATCAACTCCGCACCAAGCTATACTCTTGATGTAGATGGCTCAGGTTTTTATATACCAGAAGGCAATGGCTACCTATGCTTTTACCGGGGTAACCGCGCAAACGATATATTCACCAACGAAACCAAAACCACCTATGTACCGCAGCCAACTACTTTAAGTACCAGTGGTACTTTAAATACAGGTCAGGTACAGGCAAAGTTGTGGTATACACCAACTTCTACATCGTTAAGTTATACCAGCGCTGCCCCGGCTGCCGGAAGAGGATTTAACCTGATGGGCAACCCTTATGCAAGCGCTATAAACTGGGATACCTTCCAAACATCATCAACCACAACCGGAATTTATGGAACAAGTGGTGTTGTGGGTTCCACTATTTATGTATTGGATCCGGTAAGCAAAAACTTCGGTACTTACACAGCTAATTCAGGTGGTACAGGTACGCTTGGCGCTTCAAACATTATATCAAGTGGCCAGGGCTTTTTTGTATTGGTTAGTAATACCGGCGGACAATTGTTTTTCAATGAATCAGCCAAAACGACTTCTCAAAATACCGGGACTAACCTGTTAATGGGCAAACCTGTTAGCATAGCCAATGTTCAATATCTGAAATTGCGCATGGCAAAAGACTCCATCAGCAAGGATGAAACCATGATCAAGTTTAACAATCAGGCCAGCACTAATTATAATCCGAATATAGATGCACTGTATAGACAAGGGTACGGCGCCGTAAGTATGTCAAACATCTCTGCTGATAACCTGAACCTTGCTATACATAATCTGCCGCTTCCAAAATTACAAGCGCAGAATATTGGACTGAGCGTAAGCGCAAACGCCACCGGTATTTATAGCATATCGCTTAAAGATATTGTTTCGGTTCCCCGTCTTTTTGATGTTTGGCTGATGGACAATTATAAAAAAGATTCGCTGGATATGAGGCAAAACATTACCTACCAGTTTTATCTTGACAGAGCCGACACGTCAAGTTTTGGTAGCAGACGTTTTACTTTAGTTATCCGTCAAAACCCTGCCTATGCGTATCGCCTGTTAAGCTTTAATGCGACTAAGGTACCTGAAGCACGCCAGGTACAAGTAGTTTGGAATACCACAAATGAAGAAAATTATACCAATTTTACTGTAGAGCGCAGTACAGATAATGGCACCACCTTTAGTGTACTTGGTAGCGTTGACGCAACAGGAGCCGGAAAATATAGTTTTATTGACCAAAATCCTTCATTGGGCACAAATCTGTACCGCCTGAAACAGGAAGATATCAATAATACGCTCAGCTATTCTAAAATAGTAACTATTCAATACGCTAATACAAACAACAATCTTGCAGGTAATAATCTGAGCATATTCCCTAACCCGGTTAGCAACAATATTAACCTGGCGATTAGTACTCAAAATAATACGGCCAGTTTATACAGCATCAAGTTTATGAGCACCTCCGGCCGCCTGGTAAAAGAAGCAACAACATCACAGCCAAGCTGGCAGGGAACTACCGAAAACCTGCAGCCAGGAACTTATATTATCCAGGTATTTGATAATAAAACACAGAACCTGGTTGGCGAAAATAAATTTGTCAAATTGTAAAATTTAAGCAACTCCCCTCCACTTCAAGTATAGATAATAGCCTCGTGAAAATGAGGTTATTATCATTTGTTAGCATTATTTTTTTTCTTATTGATTAACAAAATTGGCCTAAAACTGGTGAAATGGCTCTAAAATACCGTGTAAACACGGTATAACTTTTCTCAAAACGAAACGTAAAGTTATATTATTAGGTAACTATATTGTAAGTTTTGCGTTACAACGGATATAGAACGTTCTTTTAGTTACCAGATTAAAATAGCCGTTCCTATGAAACCATTTTACAAGATCACTTTCGTTGCCTGCATTTTGCAGTGTTTTTTACTAAGAATCAACGCTGCTACGATTGATTGGAAAGGTACAACCAACTCCGATTGGGGTACCGGGAGTAACTGGAGTTCAGGAACGGTGCCTGCTTCCGGCGATGCTGTTCAGATAGGGGTCGTTTCATTTACCAATCAGCCAACTTTGAACTCAGGAACAACTACGACTATCGCAAGTCTTACTTTTGGGGTAACAAAAAACATTACGCTCACGGTAAATAGCGGATATACACTTGCGGTAACGGGCAGCATTAATCAAAATCCCAGCAGTGCACTTTTACAAGGTTCCGGCACCTTGACTACAACATTGGCAGGGGCCGGGTCAATAACCTGTGCCTCATTCAATGTGGGCAATAGCACCACATTTCTGTCAGTTTTCACTACTAACAACCTGTATGTGGTTTCAACTATCTCCAGTTTGCATATTTCAGGGAATGTCGCAGTTAATTCTACTACTTATGGGGTTCTCTTTGCGGGGTTCGCCTATAATAATGCTACTTTTTCATTGCAGGGTGGGACTACTATTGTTGATGGCACTATTCTAACCGCCAATACAAACAGCGGACTTTTACCAACTACTTTTGCAACACCCATCTTTAGCGTTGATATACCTCCAGGCTCAGCTTTGAGCCCAGTTTTACAGCTTACCAACGCCGCAGCAATCAATACATCAAGCGTAGCCGGAACAATTGACTTTTATAATAACACGGGGGGTACCGGCACAAGCACGGTTTACTATAATGGAACAGGTAACCAGGAGGTTTATACTACTTCAACAGCCGCATTAAATACGAGCCCCACTTTATATCAAAACCTGATCTTTGCCGGTTCGCTTACTAAAAAAACAGATGCAGGAAATGTTACTGTAAGTGGTGATATGACGCTTGCTGCATCAAGTACCGAAACAGTTGATTTTGCTACAAACAGCACGGTAGTTACTGTAGGAGGCAATTTTACCTCGAACAGTGGTACAACACTTAACCAGGGAGGTACAGGTACGATGACTATTACCGGCACATCGAGCAATGGAGGCACACTGAACCAAACCGGGAGCGGCAATATTACCTTTACTGGTTCACTAACTAACGTAGCTTCAACCAGTATTATATCACAAACAAGCAGCGGTGCCATAACAGCATCAGCAGGTGTCACCAACTCGGGCATTATCAGCCAGGGAAGCAGCGCCACAGGAGGCATGACCATTACCGGAACTTTTAACAATATTGACTCCCTGAAACAAACCGGTGGAGCAATTACTGTAAATGGACCTCTTACAAATTCGGGAAAGCTAATCCTCGGTACCGCCAACCTTACAATAAGTGGTAATTATACCAACAGCGGCACTTATAGCCAAAGTACTGGTACAACCTTATTCAATGGCTCATCAGCCGAAACCTTACAGGATGCCAGCAGTGCGGGCACAAACTTTAATAACGTGAGCTTTAGCGGCGCAGGTGGTAAAACCATGTCATCCGGGGCATTCTCGGTATCCAGTACATCCGTTTTAACTATGATTGGCAACAGCACGCTTGCAGCAGGCGGAAACCTCACCCTAAAATCTGACACACTTGGCTCAGCAACAGTGGCCGCTTTATCGGGCGCAAAAATTACCGGGAATGTCAATGTACAGCGGTTTATGTCAGGTGGGACCGTATCACGTCGTGGTTATAGGCTAATGTCATCTCCGGTTAACCTGGGAGGAAGCAACAGCGGTATCTATAGTATCAATTATATTATCAATTCAGCTGTTCTTACAGGTACCAACGGCACATCAGGTGGTTTTGATAAAGCAGGCAATCCTACACTATACCTATTCCGCGAAAATATTGCCCCGATGTATACTACTTTCCTCAATAGTGCCTTCAGGGGGATTAACAACATTTCTACCACACCGCTTTATGGTATGGATGATTCGACTTATCCAACTGCCAATATACCGGTCGGCAATGGTTATCTCTTCTTCTTTAGGGGAGACCGCGATGCGGCCTCACTTTCTACCGAAACAACACCTGGCTATGTACCCGTACATGTTACATTAACAGCCACCGGAACCTTAAACGCCGATTCTGTTACCGTAATGGACTGGTATACACCATCATCTTCTACTCTTGGTTACACTAACACCACAGGCAACAGTACCGTGCAGGGATACAACCTGGTAGGCAATCCTTTTGCCAGCTCAATTGACTGGGATAAATTTCAAACCAGCTCTGCTACAGGAATTTATGGACATAGCTTATTAAGCACTATGTATGTTTTGGACGAGGTAACCAAAACTTACGGTTCCTACATAGCGGGTTCCGGAGGTGTGGGCAGTCAGGCATTTGTGAGCAACGTAATAGCCAGCGGGCAGGGCTTCTTTGTCAAGGCAACATGCTCATGCGCTAAATTAACCTTTTACGAATCAGCTAAAACGAACGCTTTACCAGTTAACACCAAATTGCTGATGGGTACCAGCCTGATCGCCATCAATAATCAATATTTTAGGATACAGCTAACCGGCAGCGATTCAACCATAAGTGAACAGACCCTGATCCGGTTTAAAGATCAGGCGCCATTAACCTATACAGATGATGTGGATGCACTTTATAAGGTTGGACCTGGAGGTGCAAGCTTATCAACCCAATCACAGGATAATTTTACCCTCTGTATTAACACTATTCCGCTACCCAAGGATAAAAGTGAAGTCATCAAACTAAATGTAAATGCGACAAGCGGGGGTTTATATACGATACGCTTGCGGGATTTGACGGCAATTCCTCAATTATATGATATATGGTTGATGGACGCTTACCAAAAGGATTCATTGGATATGCGTCAAAATAAAATCTATAGCTTCAATATCAATAAAAGTGACACCACAAGCTTTGGAAGCAACAGGTTTACACTGGTGATTCGCCAAAACCCGGCTTATGCCTATCAATTACTAAATTTTTCAGCTAATAAGGTAACGGGAACTAAACGCGAGGTCCAGGTAGCCTGGTCAGCAGTAAATGAGGGAAATTACACCGCTTTTACTGTTGAACGCAGTACCGATAACGGAAGTACTTACCAGGTACTTGATGGTGTAAAAGCGGCAGGACAAGGCTCTTACGGTTACCTGGATAACAGCCCGGTTATAGGGACCAACCTTTACAGGCTTAAGCAGCAAGACATTAATAATGCCATTTCTTATTCTAAAGTAGTTACCATTCAATATTCAGAACTTAGTGGTAACGAATTGGGGAATAATATCAACATATACCCCAATCCCGTCAACAATAATATCAGCCTTAAGATAGCTGCCACCTCCCCAGCTCCTGAAACTTACGACATAAAAGTAATCAATACTTCAGGCCTTATCATCCAGCAAAAAACAGCTTCAGGAACACTCTGGCAAGGAAATACAACCGATTTACAGCCGGGAACCTATATTCTAAGAGTATTTAACCACGACACACAAAATCTTATTGGCGAAAGCAAGTTTGTGAAACTGTAATAAAGTTTCAGGCAATTTATTTCTCATAAATTAATATGGCATAAGGTTTGTCTTAAAACTTTGGGGGGCAATGTACTTACCACATTTCCCATAAGTTGTTAAGAATTAAATCTATCCGAAATTGAAACAGTTACTACATACCCTGGTCGTCCTGGTTTTACTAAGTAGCTTCGCGAAAGCCCAGCTTCCCAATATCGCCTACTCTTCGTCATCCGCAACGCTATCAGTTGGAAGTCCTTTTAGTGCGATTATTACCAATTCAGGAGGCACTGTTCCTGCTACTGTTTACGGGCAGGTGACTACACTTGCGGGAAGTACGTCCGGCATAGCCGCGCATTATGATGCTACTGGTACCAACGCACGTTTCCACGATATGGAAGCAGTGACGGGTGACGCTAACGGAAATATTTACGTTGCCGAATATTATAACAACGATATCCGTAAGATCACTTCGGCTGGCGTTGTAACTACCATTGCAGGTAGTTTAACAGGTGCAGGTGGCAACCATGATGGAATTGGTAATGCAGCATTATTTAACGGCCCGGATGGTATCGTAATTGACGGAGCAGGAACAACTTTATACATAAGTGATTATGGCAATAACTCTATAAGGAAAATGGACCTGAGCACAGGCGCTGTAACTACATGGGTAACATTAGTATCAGGTGCTTCAGGTTTAAGCTTTGACAGCTCAGGCAATTTAATTTGTGCCGAACAGGATGCTAATCAAATTCAGAGTATTACTCCTGGGGGTGTTGTAACCACCATTGCTGGTAATAACACTCCTCAATATATAAACGGGACAGGCTCTGCTGCCCGTTTTTATATGCCGAATGACGTACAGGTAGATGTATCCAATAATGATGTATATGTAGCTGACTATTTGAACAATGCCATAAGAAAAGTGACATCTGCAGGGGTAACAACGACATTTGCCGGCACTACAGATTACCAATATACCACACCTGAATCTGTAACCTATACAGATGGCGTAGGTACGGCAGCACGCTTTAACAACCCCACCGGTGTGGCAATGCTTGGTAATGTTGTTTATGTTGGCGACCTTTTAAACTTTTGTTTAAGAAGTATATTACCAAACCAAACTGTGGCAACAGTAGCAGGCAGCCCCTCTCAATATGGCTGGGCCGATGGTACAGGCACAACAGCGAAATTCGGTCACCCGGTAGATTTGTGGATCGATAATACTGGTACAGGCTATGTGATTGACGGTGCAATGAACAATATCAGGAAAGTTGTACTTACCGGTTATACCATTACTCCTTCAGCACTTCCTGCCGGTTTAACTTTTGATTCTACATCTGGAAAAATCAGCGGTACACCAACCGCAGGGTTCTTACCAACAACTTATACAATTTCCGGGTTCAACACCTCTGGGGTTTCAACTACAACTATTACTTTATCTTGCCTTAACAACTGGCTTGGCAGCACTTCAGGCGACTGGAATACCCCCGGCAACTGGAGTGCAGGTCACGTGCCTGTAAGTGGAGAAACCATCCAAATCGGTGTAGCTGCTTATGCCGGCGGTGCTTATCAGCCGACAATCAGCAGCAGCGTTTCGGTTAGCTCAATTCAATTCGGAGCAAACAATACTCCTGTTTTGACTATCAATTCAGGTCAAACTTTAACAGTATCATCCGGCATTCAGGGCAATACATCATGTTCAGCAACTATCGCCGGGCCAGGTGGTCTTAGTTTGGGAGGAAGCTCTGTAATTAATGCTACCGGCTCTATCACTGCTTCATCAAACCTCGTGATTACACTGTCTGCATCATCAACATTAACAAACAACGGCACATTCACACTCGCATCTGATGCGAACGGATCGGCTTCAATAGCTGCTATTCCTTCAACTTCAAGCGTTTCAGGAAACATTTCCGTACAACGCTATTTGAGCGGCGTACGTGGTTACAGATTGGTGACATCATCTGTATACAATGCTACTGCAAATGGCAACAATATCTACAGCATTAACTATTTACTTAATTCTACTTATATCACCGGGACAAACTTTGCAACTACAGCTACCAGTAAACCAGGCAACCCATCGTTATACCTTTATCGTGAAGATATTGCACCACTGGGAAGCTCTTTCCTGAATAGCAGTTTCAGGGGTATTTCTGATATCAGTGCTGCACCTAATTACATGATCAATACCGATGGCGGTCCGTTTAATATTCCGGTTGCTAACGGTTACCTATGCTACTTCAGAGGAGTAATTGGTACAGCAACACCATATGTTTCAGGTTCACCGGCATCAGCAGGTGCAGTCACCTCTGTCGGAACTTTAAACCAGGGCACCATAACTTTTAAAGATTGGTTCACTCCTACTAATGGTAACTTGAGCTATACAGCTACCAGCCCTATAGGTACCATTGGTTTTAATTTAGTCGGCAACCCTTATCCAAGCTCAATCGACTGGGATAAATTTAGCCAGACCTCAAGCACCAACGGCATCTACGGTCCTAACGTAGCAACATATATCGAAATGCTTAACCCCACTACCGGTTCGTATGGTGTATACTATGCAGGTTCAGGCGCTGCAGGTCCGCTTAATACCAATGGCGCAAGTAACGTTATTCCAACTGGTGAAGGCTTTTTTGTGGTTGCCCTAAATACTTCTGCAACATTGACCTTTAATGAAAGCGCTAAAACTACCGCACAGGTTACCGGCGCAAGCCTGTTGATGAGCACAACAGCTCAAACCCGGGTAAATAACCAGTATTTGAAATTGCAGCTATCAAAAGACAGTATTCACAACGAAAATATTGTGATCCGTTTTAATGAAAATGCAAAAACAACATTTGATTTCGGTGCGGATGCACTTTATATAAGAGGCTTTGCACCAGTAAGCTTGTCGAGTTCTTCAAGCGATCATGTTGCCCTGGCAATTAACCAACAACCATTGCCAAAACAAACTGCTACCAGGATCGGCTTAAACATAGCAGCTACAGCATCTGGTACTTATACCATGAGCTTGAAGTCACTGGCAGGTTTACCAAAATTATATGATATCTGGCTGATGGACAATTACAGAAAGGACTCTGTAGATATGAGAGTAAATCCCTCTTACCTGTTCGATATCGACACTAAAGATACAGCAAGCTTTGGTAGCACCCGTTTTGTAGTGGTTGTACGCCAAAACCAGGCATATGCTTATAAGCTGATCGATTTTGCCGCTAATAAAGTAAGCAACGTTCGCCAGGTAAATGTAGTTTGGGATACCAGAAATGAAGGCAACTACACCCGCTTTACAGTTGAAAGAAGTATCGACAACGGCGCAACTTACCAGGTATTAGGTGGCATTACCGCAGCTGACCAGGGCACTTACAGCTTCCTGGATAAAAATCCGGCTAACGGTACTAGCCTTTACCGTTTAAAACAGGAAGACATCAACAATAACATCTCTTATTCAAAAATTGTAACCATACAGTATGCTAATACAAACAGCATCGTTAGTAGTAACCTGAGCGTATATCCTAACCCTGCAGGCAGCACTGTTAATCTGGCTATCTCAGCTCAAGGCCCTGATGCAAGTATTTACAATATCAGGATAGTAAGCAGCACAGGGTTAGTAGTAAAAGAGGTGATTTCGTCACAAGCATCATGGCAGGGGAATATCAGTAACCTGATGCCGGGCACTTATATAGTAAGGGTTATTGACAACAAAACCCAAAGCTTTGTAGGCGAAAGTAAGCTTATCAAATTATAACATACCACATATTAACCATTCACGAATGCTGCAATGAGGATATCGTTGCAGCATTTTTTTTACCGTTGATTATTTGATTTAATGATTTCGTTGGTCTTTTACAGTGGAATCATCTGCCGCGTCATTGCGAGGAACGAAGCAATCTCTACTTAGGACATTCAAGAACCATGGTTTTTTTGCTGGACGTTTACTAACAAATTTCTCCTACCTGATCTGCACAGTTCGGAGATTGCTTTGTTCCGCGCAATGACGGCTTGATAAATTTGATTGGCCATTTCACCTGTTCAAATTCGAATCTCTGAAAACATTTAAAACAAAAATCCCTGCCGCACCACACAGCAGGGATAATTAAAACAATAAATATTACGAGGGGATTAAGATGCTTTAGTTCCGGTTACACCTACGGGTACACCGGTGTTTAATTGTTCGATAATACCTTCAACAATCTTTGGTATATCATCAATATTCTTCTGAACATCGTGATGTACTTCACCTACGCCAAATCCGCGCCAAACCACTCTGCGGGTGCGTGCATCGATCAGATCGATGATAATAGTGCCTTCTTTATAATGTTCTTTGTCAACTGCTGTCATGCCGCCATAATAAACGAATGGTCCGCCTCCCCAGCCCCAATAGTAAGGGCGATAACCCCAGCCATAACCAATGCCAAAGCCTGGATAGAAACCGGTGCCATAATAAGTCGGGTAGTAAACTGTTTTAGAACCTAATCCAACTTTTGCAGTGTAAGTCACTATTAAATCAGGATTATTTTTTTGCATCCTTAAACCTTTGTTAGTTAATGAAGCTACAGCAGCGTCTTTAATTTTAAGGTCGGCTACAGCATTTGCGGTTGGTTTATCCTCCATTTTGCCTTGGGGAGAAAGCCATGCAAAAGATCGGTACTGGCTCATATTAGTTTTGTTGAGGCCAGCAGTGTAATAATTATAACGATTACATGCGGATAGTGCCACAATGGCCACAAGGCCAATTGCGCAATAGATTGATGTTTTCATGGCTGAAAGTTCCTATATATTCCTTTAGACTAATTTAAGCTCAAATGGTTTAATCCGAAAATTAGATTTTCATTAGTTTTTTACGATAAATATTTTCCTACGATCGGCATACGACGGCCCATACCGAAAGCTTTTGGCGATACACGCAAAATCGGCGGCGTTTGATAGCGCTTATGCTCTGCTAAATTTACCAATCTTAACACCCTTCTTACAGTCTGCTCGTCATAACCCATTTGTATGATCTCATTGGATGAGCAGCGGTTTTCGATGTATTCGGTTAATATCGGATCAAGAATATCGTATTCCGGGAGAGAATCGGTATCCTTTTGATCAGGTCGCAACTCGGCTGATGGTGGCTTTACGATAGTATTGATCGGGATAATCTCGCGTTCACGGTTCAGATAGCGAGCCAATTCAAATACCTGTGTCTTATAAACATCACCAATAACTGATATACCACCACACATATCGCCATATAAAGTGCCATACCCTACTGCAGCTTCGCTTTTATTAGATGTATTCAATAGGATATAGCCAAATTTATTACACATCGCCATCAGGATAACAGCCCTGCTGCGCGATTGAATATTTTCTTCTGCAATATTGAATGGCAGGTTATTGAACTGCGGATGCAGCGTATTTTCAAATGCTTCGGTAACATGTCTTATCGGGATGATTTCGTGCTTGCAGCCCAGGTTCTTCACCAGGTCTTCAGCATCTTTTATAGAGTGATCACTCGAGAAACGGGAAGGCAACAATACGGCCATCACGTTTTGCGGGCCAAGCGCTTCAGCTGCCAGTGCACAAACCAGAGCTGAGTCGATACCACCGGAAAGGCCCAGAATAGCGCTTTTAAATCCTGATTTATAGAAATAATCGCGAATACCCAATATTAGCGCTTGATGGATTTGTTCAATATCACTTTGCCTCGCTGCACGTTTGGTTGAGGGCTGCAATAACTTCACTTCTGATTTATCACTTAACTCGTAGTAAGATAAAGTCTCTCCAAAATAAGGCAGTTCATCTATCAATTCGCCTTTATTATTAAAGATCAGTGAGCCACCGTCAAAGATCAATTCTGTCTGAGCACCTACGTGATTTACATAGAACAAAGGTAGCTGATACCTCAGAGCATTATCTTTCAGGATAGCAATGCGTTCTTCGTCGTGGTTATAAGCGAATGGTGAAGCAGCAATATTGATCATTACATCAGGCTGCTCTTGGATTAGCATATCCATAGGGCGGGTAACGTATAAAGGATTTTCAATGGTATTCCACAAATCCTCGCATATCGTCAATGCGATGCGATGTCCCCTGAAGTCGATGCAACTAAATTGCGTAGATGGCTCAAAATAGCGGTATTCGTCAAAAATATCGTAGTTAGGCAGCAAAGCTTTATTTACAATGGCCTTTACTTCGCCATTCTCTATGAAGTAAGCTGAGTTGTTCAGATCCTTGCCTTCAGCGTTATTATTAAAAGTTGGTAAGCCGATGATACAAGCAATATCCTGGCAGGCAGCTGCAATCTTTTTCGCAGAAGCTTCACATAACCCGATAAATTCTTTAAACTCGAGGAAATCGCGCGAAGGGTAGCCGCACACGCATAGCTCGGCAAATACTACAAGGTCGGCACCCT
Organism: Bacteroidota bacterium; assembly: GCA_018266915.1. Taxonomy (GTDB): domain Bacteria; phylum Bacteroidota; class Bacteroidia; order Sphingobacteriales; family Sphingobacteriaceae; genus Mucilaginibacter. The sequence continues at coordinate 120,517 of JAFDZM010000045.1, forward strand.
GTTTTTTTGCTTGATTTATATGGTCGATAATCTTGGCAGTATTCGATTCAAAATTACCAACGTGATAGTTCAATTGTGCCAGCGCGATCTTCATATAGTATAGATATCAATTTACTTAGGTTAATGCAGGTGAAAAATATATTTTTGCTAAAACGACAAAAAATGGTCTTCAATTACATCAGGGCAAAGCAAATTTACCTAATTTTTCTCAGCTGTTTACTATTAACCGCCTGCGGCAGGTCTAAAAAGGTAGATGTAAGCAATATTGACGTTAATGTGAAGATTGAAAGATTTGACCATGAACTTGACGAAATGCGCTCAAAGCCGATGGATATGCAGGCCGTCGCCATGTTCAAGAAATACGGTCCTTTTTATGCCGATTACATCCAGCGCATTATGCAGTATGGCTCGATAGCCGACACAGGTTATTTTAAACAGCTGCATAATATGTTTGCAGGCGATGGCTATCGTGATCTAAAACACGATGTCGATTCGGTTTTTCCCAATATGGACAAGACGAATGAGCAGGTAACTGATGCATTTCGCCATATCAAATACTACTTCCCGCAAAAGAAGCTGCCAAAAGTATACGCTTATATTTCGGGCTTCCAGGCACAAACCTCTATTGGCGACGGTTATTTTGCTGTTGGGCTGGATATGTTTTTAGGTGCTGATTCCAGGTTTTATCCTGCATTAACCGAGACCTTGCCGCGATACATTACCCGCCGTTTTACTCCCGATAATATTGCACCACGCATAGTTGAAGGCATGGCGCGTGAGGATATGTTCCCTGAAAATGACCAGGATAAAACCCTGCTTTCGAAAATGATCTACAACGGCAAGATATTATACTTTATGGATATGATACTGCCTGATGTTGACGATACAACCAAAATAGGATACACAGCCAAGCAGTTGAAATGGTGCGAAGATTATAAATCGCAGGTATGGGGCTTCTTTCTCGAAGAAAACCTGCTTTATGAAAGCGATTTTGAAAAGATACAGAAATACATTGGTGAAGCACCTTTCACTCCGGGTTTGGGCGAGAAAAACGATGCTGCACCTAAATTAGCCTTGTGGACCGGCTGGCAGATCGTCCGCCAGTATATGGATAAGCATCCGGAAGTAAGCCTGCCGCAATTAATGGCGGATAAAGATTATCAGAAAATATTAAATGATTCGAAGTATAGGCCGAAGTAGGGGTTAGCTAACCAGTGACTGGTTAACCGGTGATCAGTTAATCAGTAATAAACTTTCAAAAATCCTGTAAATCATTACAATCTTATAATCGTGTTTACAAAAAAAGCGCCCAGAAATACTGAGCGCTTTTCATTTTATAGAGTTATACGTTTTTTTACTGTAGTATTGAAAAAACACCCTTCAACGCGATGCCAACACCAGTGATCAGGATAATGTTAGCTATCCAGTTGAAATAAGGCGCATCACCTGCGAAGCGAAGAAATACTCCTATCAGACCAATAGCAATGGCTATGGTTATCAAAATGTAATGGCGTTCGTCGTTAGCGTGTTCTGTTGAACTCATATTCTTAAGGGTTAATGTTTTTTGACAAAATTAAAAATGTTTACCGAAAAACGGACAATAGTTTTAATATTTTATAAGACACGATTTCACAGATTTATAATGGATTCCACAGATTGAATCAACGAAATCTCATATTCATTTACATCAACGGTCCAGACACAAAAAAGGCCTCTCTCATGAGAAGCCTTTATGATCTTTATAAAGTCCTCTCTTTTGGAGAGGATTTAGGTGAGGCTTTAGTTTGATGACAACGCTGCTGCGCCACTCACAATTTCGGTAAGCTCGGTGGTGATGGCTGCCTGGCGGGCCTGGTTGTAAGACAACTTCAGCTGTTTCAACAGTTCGCCTGCGTTATCGGTTGCTTTATCCATCGCGGTCATACGTGCACCGTGCTCAGAAGCGTGTGAATCCAATACGGCTTTGTACAACTGTATCTTGATATTCTTAGGGATCAATTGCTCGACAATTGCTTCCTGTGAAGGCTCAAGGATATAGTCAACTTGTGATGCATTTGTATTCGCTTGCTTTTCAGCTTTTGGAACCGGCAATAATTGCTCAACGGTAAGGAACTGTACAGCGGCATTTTTAAAGCGGTTATAAATAACCTCTACGCGGTCAAATTCCCCTTTTAAAAAGCCATCCATTATAGCTTCAGTTACTTTTGAAACATTCAGGAAGGTAAGGTCGCTGAACAGCTCATTGTTATTACCAATCACATTGTATTTACGGCGTTGATAAAACTCCTGTCCTTTTTTACCAATACCTACAATAGAAACATTACCTGCTTTTAACTGCTCGCTATATTTTTCAGCTATCAGATTATTAGCAGTTTTGATCACGTTAGTATTGAAGGCGCCAGCCAAACCACGGTTTGATGATACTACCACGATCAGTACACGCTTTGGCGCACGCTCTTCCAAAAATGGAGATGAACCATCTTCCAGGCTTGCTGAAAGGTTAGCCAGCATTTCCTTTAGCTTATCAGCATAAGGGCGCAACTGTATAATAGCATTGGTGGCACGTTTCAACTTAGCAGCCGAAACCATTTTCATAGCCTTGGTGATCTGCTGCGTTGAACTTACCGACGCGATCCTGTTTCTTACTTCTTTTAAATTAGCCATTCTTGTTGAGATGTGAGATTTGAGATATGAGATGTGAGATTACATCATCAACCCAATCCATTATCTAATTTATTTTGTCAAATATGAGAAAAGAGAAGTCTCAAATCTCATATCTAACATCTCATATCTAATTAATATTTCGCTGCCAGTTCTTTAGCTACTGTTTCCAGTACGCCTGTGATCTGATCGTCCAATTTGCCGGCTTTCAAAGCGGCCAGTGTTTCCGGATGACGCATTTCTAACTGGGTAGTATATTCACTTTCAAATTCTTTGATCTTGTTCACTGGTACGTTACGCATCAGGTTTTTAGTACCAGCGTAAACGATTGCTACCTGTTTTTCAACAGTTACCGGAGAGTACTGACCTTGTTTCAGGATTTCCACGTTACGTGCACCTTTGTCCAATACAGTTTTAGTAGCAGCGTCAAGGTCTGAACCGAATTTTGAGAAAGCTTCCAGTTCGCGGAACTGTGCCTGATCCAGTTTTAAGGTACCGGCAACTTTCTTCATTGATTTGATCTGCGCGTTACCACCTACACGTGATACAGAGATACCTACGTTAATAGCAGGACGAACACCCGCGTTGAACAGGTTCGATTCCAGGAATATCTGACCATCTGTAATTGAAATTACGTTGGTTGGGATATAAGCTGATACGTCACCCGCCTGTGTTTCGATGATCGGAAGTGCAGTTAATGAACCGCCACCTTTTACGATACCTTTGATTGACTCAGGAAGGTCATTCATTGATTTCGCGATATCATCGTTCTGGCTGATCTTAGCAGCACGCTCTAACAAACGGCTGTGCAGGTAGAATACGTCACCAGGATAAGCCTCACGACCCGGTGGGCGACGTAACAATAAGGACACTTCGCGATAAGCAACAGCCTGTTTTGACAAGTCATCATAGATGATTAGAGCAGGACGTCCGGTATCGCGGAAGTACTCGCCGATAGCAGCACCGGCAAATGGCGCGAAGAACTGCATTGGAGCAGGGTCGGCAGCACTTGCAGTAACAACGATGGTATAAGCCATAGCGCCGTTTTCTTCCAGTGTACGTACGATGTTAGCAACGGTAGAAGCTTTCTGACCGCAGGCTACATAGATACAGATAACCGGTTGACCGGCTGCATAAAATTCCTTCTGATTGATAATAGTATCGATACAAACCGCAGTTTTACCTGTCTGACGGTCGCCGATTACCAGCTCACGCTGACCGCGGCCGATTGGAATCATCGCGTCAATAGCTTTGATACCGGTTTGCAAAGGCTCAGTTACCGGCTGACGGTAAATTACCCCCGGAGCTTTACGCTCTAAAGGCATTTCGTAAGTTTTACCTGTAATAGCGCCTTTACCATCAATTGGCTGACCTAATGTGTTTACCACACGGCCAAGCATGCCTTCACCTGCGTTAAGCGAAGCAATCTTATTGGTACGTTTGATGGTATCTCCTTCTTTCACCTCATCTGAAGGGCCCAACAATACCACACCCACATTATCTTCTTCAAGGTTCAATACGATACCCTGTAAACCATTATCAAATTCAACCAGCTCACCTGATTGAACTTTTGTTAATCCGTAAACGCGGGCAATACCATCACCCACCTGAAGTACAGTCCCTACTTCTTCTAATTCAGATTCTGATTTGAAGCCCGATAATTGCTGGCGCAATATTGCTGATACTTCGTCTGGTCTAACCTCTACCATTTTTTATCTATTTAGAGTTTTGTTTTTTAATTATTGATTTACCCCGCGGGTAAAATCCTGTTTCAATTTATTCAAGCTGGTTGATATACTGGTATCTACCTGCATATCGCCTACCGTAAGTACAAATCCGCCTATGAGTTTCGGATCAACTTTGGTATGCAGTTCAATAGTACCTTTGGTTGCTGCTTCCAGTTCGGCAACAATCTTCTTTTTGTTTTCTTCAGACAACGGAGTAGCCGAAGTTACATAAGCCCTGATAATGTGTTTGATCACATTATATTGGTTAATAAACTCCTTCGCAGTAGCATATAATATCTCCGAACGGCTTTTGTTGATCATGATCTTGAAGAAAGAATCGGTAAGCTTGCTTACTTTGGCACCAAAGATGGCTTCCAGTATCTTGATCTTCTTGGCATGAGCAACGATAGGGTTTGCCAAAACTGCCTGAAGCTGGTAATTGGCCTTTAATGTTTGCGAAAAAAACACCATATCCTTTTTCGTCTCTTCGAGGGATTTTTGTTCCATCGCAAGATCGATCAATGATTTGGCATACCTGGTTGCAACTGTTAATTCAGACATATCTTCTTTTTAGATATGAGATGTGAGATATGAGATGTGAGACTTGAGACTAAGGACACAAATGTTCGCTTTTCTAATCTCATATCTCATATCTCACATCTCCTATCTCTATTTCAATTTCACTTCCTTTAAAAGGTCAGATACTAATTGGTCTTGTTTCTTTTGATCTTCAAATTGTTTACGCAAGATCTTCTCAGCAATATCTATCGATAAGGTAGCTACCTGGTTTTTTACGTCAGCCATAGCTATTGCTTTCTGGTTTTCAATCTCGATGCGGGCGCGTTCTATCATGCGGCCTGCTTCTGCATTGGCAGCGTCTTTTGCTTCGCCGATGATCTGGTCTTTAACCTTTTTAGCTTCACGCAGGATGTTATCGCGTTCGATACGTGCTTGTTTCAAAAGCTCGTCGTTTTCGCTGGTCAAACGTGCCATTTCTTCTTTGGCAGCTTCGGCCATTGAAAGGGCGCTTTCAATTGATTTTTCACGTTCGCTGATAGCGGCCAGGATCGGTTTCCAGGCAAACTTTCCTAAAATGAATAATAGAATTGCGAAACAAAGTGTCGTCCAGAAAACTAAACCAATGCTGGGGGTTACTAAATCCATAGTATATTTCTATAATAAATTAATTCTGTTCAAATGTTAAAAAAAAGCCCGGAGCCAATCGCTCCGGGTATCTTTTTTAGCCAATCATGGCTACAACCACCGCAAACAGGGCAACACCTTCAACAAGTGCCGCAGCGATGATCATGTTAGTTTGGATTTTAGAGATAGCTTCAGGCTGACGAGCAATCGCTTCAACAGCTTTACCACCGATTTGGCCGATACCAATACCAGCACCAATAGCAGCTAAACCTGCTCCAAGCGCAGCAATGTTTCCGTACATTGTTGTAGCCGCAGCTAAAGTTCCAATCATTCCAGTCATTGTTTGATAATTTAAACGTGTATATTAATAAAGATTAATTCAGATTAATGGTGCTCCTCGATAGCCATCCCGATAAACAGGGATGAAAGAAGCGTAAAAATGTAAGCCTGCAGGAATGCCACCAGTAACTCGATGCAATCCATAAACACCACAAACACAACCGAAACAGGCGAAACTGCCAGCGATTTAAATATAAAGATCAGCGATATTAAGCTCAGGATCACAATGTGACCCGCGGTGATGTTTGCAAACAAACGTATCATCAATGCGATAGGCTTTGAAAATATCGACACGATCTCAACCGGTATCATTATAGGGAACAACCACCATGGGTTTGGCACAAAAATGTGTTTCCAGTAATGTTTGTTACCATTCAGGTTTACTACAAATAATATAATAACAGATAAAGTAAGTGTTACCGCAATGTTACCTGTGAGGTTATAACCACCCGGGAAGAATGGGATCATTCCAAACAGGTTATTGATCAGGATAAAGAAAAATATGGTTAGCAGCAAAGGCATAAACCTTACATACTTATGGCCCATATTAGGGATCGCGATATCATCGCGAACAAAAACAATCAATGGCTCAAGCCATGATTGAAGACCTTTCGGAGCTTTACCAACACGCTTGGCATAGGCAGATGAAATGCTTAAGAATACAATCAGCAGCAGCGCAATCGCCATAAACATACTAACCACGTTGCGGGTGATTGAGAAGTCTAACACTTTTTTGCTACCTGCTTCATCAACAGTACCAGAAGCATCTACTACTTTAATTTTATTAGCCTCGAGCTTGTAGCTGTTTTTACCGCTGCTATATACTGTGCCTTCAGGATACAAATTACCTGAGGAGAAAACATCCAGGCCTTTATCGGTATAAAGTATAACCGGAAGCGGAATATGTTTTTCTTCTACAAAAGGCAAAGCGAGCGGCCAGGAGTGCGAATCGCTGATGTGTTCTAATATTACGTCTTTGGGCTCAAACTTCTTTTCTGTGTTTTCTGAGGTGTTTTCCTGGCTCATTGCTAACTTTGGAAATCCGCCCAGAATCAAAAAAAACGCGCAAATCAGGGAAATTCTAAAAATTTTTGAGTTCAAAATCGTGCCGTTTGTCATCTAATTGAAGTTTTCTAGCTTAAATTTTTGTGCCGCAAGTTACGCAACAAAACATAAACTTCAAAGACCATATTTAATAAATATACATAAAAAAAATCGGCCAGAAAAACGTACTTATTTACCTTATTTTTTGCCAGAAAAATGAATATGAAAACCAAACAGGCCAATATTTTTACCGTGGTACATACCATGAACGCCTGGATGTAATATTCCTTGTTTTTTTGTTGCACCAGCAGGATGGCGGTAATTACTAAAAAGGTAAGGCCCGAAAGGAAAAAGAATATCAGCCAGAAATTAGCTACCAGCCAATCAGCATAACCATTATGCTGCGCGGTAACCGGCATTATGGCCAGCAACAGCACAAATACGATGTAAGCAAATATTGATGGAAGGACTTTCATTGTGATAACCGTTTGAATTATTTTTTCAAAGATACGATAACTATATATAATGAGATAAAAACTCCGATGAGCGACAATAAGGCGGTTACCCATTTTACCTGGTGATGGGCCGACTCATCAATCTTATACCCGGCGAAGGCAAACACCCCGATAACTGCAATCATCTGGAAACCAAGTCCGCTATATTTTACATAAGCGTTCATTGGACTTTCGTCATTACCATCCGGTTCATTTTTAGCCATCTGCAAATTTATTAATCCTATTCCATACAATTTAGTAAATTAGCAATGCTTTTCTTAACCTGGGTTTTATTTTGAAGCATATTTCCAAAACGTCTGTATCACAACGAGTCACCTTAATAATATTTGTGCTTTTGGTGGCGGGGTGCGCACTTCAAAAACAAACCGCCGTTAATCGTGGGCTTCAAAACCTGACAGCCCATTACAACATTCTTTTTAATGCGAATGAAATTTTAAGGCAAAAGCAGGATGCTTACGCTTTATCTTTTGTCGACTCTTATAATGAAATATTAAGCGTATACCAGGATACTACTCCGCAATCCTCAACACCCGATAAGGACCTTGCTGAGGCGAAAGCAAAAGCCAACAAGATCATCAATATAAAAGAGCAAAGCCATTATATAGGCGATGCTTACCTGGTTTTGGGCAAGGCCAGCTTTTTGGGTGGGGATTATTTTTCGGCGCTGGAGTATTTTAATTATGTGACCCGATCATTCCCCGATAAGCCGGCATTAGTGCAACAGGCTTTATTCTGGAAGGCACGTTCGCTAATGTATCTGAACCAGATGCCAAAGGCGAAACTGGTGATCGACACTGCCATACAAAGCATCAAGCCCAAAAAGAAAACTTACCTGGCTGATATCTACGCTACTAAGCTACAGTATGATATTAATGTGCAGGAATATGCGGATGCTGAAGAATCAGCAAAACAAGCCATTCATTATTGCCATACTAAAATACAACGCCTGCGCTGGACATTCATACTGGCACAGATACAGGAGCTGAATAATAAAAATGCCGACGCGATAAAAAACTATATCCGTGTGGCAAACAGCAATGCATCTTTTGAAATGGCCTTTAATGCCAATCTGAACCGCATCCGGATTGAAGATATGGCAAATGGCGTTAAGGTAAATCGTATCGACCGATTGAGGGCTCTGATCAAGAATGAAAATAATAAGGACTTTATCGATCAGATTTATTTCCAAATAGCTGAGTTGTATTTCGCGAATAAGGATATTGATAACGCCATAAAAAACTATAAGCTATCCGTTCGTAAAAGCACAAAAAATCAAAATCAGAAAGGGCTCTCCTATCTGCGTTTGGCTGATATTGATTTTAAGAATAAGGCAGATTACATAGGTGCAAAAAAATATTACGACAGTACTTTGATGAGCCTGTCAACTAACTACCCCGGATATCAATCTGTTCAAAAGAAAAGAGACAATTTGCAGGTGCTGGCCGATAAGTATGGCATTATAGACCGGGAAGATACCCTGCAAATGCTTGCCCAATTGGATGAAAAAGCCAGAACAGCCAAAATAGATGCAATAGTTCAAAGGCATATTTTCCAATTGCAGGCAGCCGCAGCGCCACCTGTACAAGGCACTGGCAATAGCGCCGGTACTTTGGGAAGTTCGTCCGGAAACAGCAGCTTCTATTTTTATAATGCAAATGCCATCAGCATAGGCATAAACGATTTTAAACGGCAGTGGGGTAACCGCAAACTGGAAGATAATTGGCGGCGAAGCAATAAAGGTATAGTCGGTGGTAGCACGCTGGGCAATGCACAAAGTGTTGATCCGGATGCACCATCGGACCAGGTGGTCGCAAATGGCGGCAAAGCACCTGTTTCGGCAGGGAATTACAGGCAACAGTTAATTAAAGATCTACCGCTTACACCTGAACTTTTAGCACAATCAAATCTTCGCATCTATAATGCCTATTTTGACATAGCAAATTTTTACCGCGATATATTAGGCGACAAAAAAGAAGCTATAGCTATTTATGAACTACTGCTGACGCGTTTCCCTAACTCGAATGATAAGGCTGCTATTTACTATAACCTGTACCGCTTATATACTGATCTGCCTAACATACCCAAAGCAGAAGAATATAAAAACCTGGTACTGAAAAACTATCCTGAAACGGTATTTGCAAAAACGATTATCGACCCTGAATATGGTAAAAAAGTTACTGATGCTGATGCCGGGCTTAACGGCATGTATAACGCAGTGTACGATAATTACTCGAAGAAAAAATTCAAGGATGTAATTAAAGGTGTAGATTCTTTAATGGGTGTATATCCTAATAACAAACTTTCGTCGCAATTAGCTTATTTGCGTGCAATTGCTGACGGTCATTTGGAGCGGTTCGCACCGTTTAGGGAGGAACTGGTTCAGATAGTTACTAAATATCCTGATGACAAACTGATCACTCCGTTGGTTAAACAACATTTGATTTATATGGATGCCCACATAGCCGAAATGACAACCTATCCATTTGCGCTGACTAATAATGACACGACTGAGGTTCCGTTTAAACAAGAGCCGACAATACAGGATAAAATTGCAGCCTATAACAATTCCCAATTGGTTCGCCAGGTTGCGCAAAAAAGGATAGAACCAAAAAAGGAGCAGAAAAAGCCGGATAGTGCAGCATTAAAATCTTCGGTTACTAATCCGGCACAAGAAAACAAACCGGTAACTGCAGCTAATCCTCCGGCAAATAATCCGTCTGCGACAGAAGCTGTTAAAACAAAACCTAAGTCGTCTATTTTCTCCATGAGCGATAGCACCGATTATTATTTCGTAGTGAATGTGGGTACAGCTACCACCAACCTGGCGTCATCGCGCTTTGGTATCGGCCAATTTAACCGGGCCAACTTCCAGGAGGGCGCGATAATGCACCAGCTGAAAGATGTTGGCGATGACAACCAGTTGATTTATGTGGGCCGATTCTATAGTTTGGATGCTGTAAAAGCATATGCACGAGCTATTATTCCGTTAATGCCGGATATTATGAAGGTGCCGAAGGATAAATACAGTTTTTTCATTATCACCAAACAAAATTTAGATAAGCTAAACAATAAAAATTTGCTGGATAGTTATATAGAATATTACCAAAGCAATTATTGAAAATAGTTAATATTGACCCTGAATTAAAATTTGATAAATGGCAGTTAAAGCAGTTAAATTAACTCAAGAGGATATAAAAAGATACAACGGTTACATTTGGAAATTCGTTGCCGGTTGTTTTTTGTTTGCAATACTGGTTATTACAGCTACTTACCTGGGCGTGTTTGGCCCTTTGCCCACCTTCCGCGATATAGAAAATCCGAAAAGTAACCAGGCATCTGAGATCATCTCTTCAGACAAGCAGGTGCTGGGCACTTATTATGTAGAAAACAGATCGAATGTAACCTATAAGCAGATTTCACCCAATGTGATCAATGCGCTTATCGCGACTGAGGACGAACGGTTCAGGGAGCATTCGGGTATAGACTTCCGGCGAATGTTCAGCATTGTGTTTCTGAATATCTTTAAAAAGCAGGGAGGCAGTACCATTACGCAACAATTGGCTAAGCTCATTTTTACCGAGCAGCCATCCCATAATAAAATTGTCCGTATCACGCAAAAGTTTAAAGAATGGATCACGGCAGTACAGCTGGAAAAACATTATACCAAGGATGAGATCATCACCATGTACCTGAATAAAGTTGATTTTGGTGCATATAATACTTTTGGCATTAAATCAGCAGCGCGTACTTATTTCAGTACTACACCGGATAAATTAACTCCTGACCAGGCGGCTTTATTAATGGGAATGATCAATGCTCCAAGCACCTATTCGCCAATAAAACATCCTGACAGGGCTTTGGGTCGTCGAAACAATGTTGTACTACCCCTGATGGCCAAACAGGGCTTTATAGCCGAGGGCGATTTAGAAAAATACAGAAGCATGCCGCTTGGTTTGAAGTTTAACCCCATAAACCATACAGACGGTCCGGCGCCATACTTCAGAGCGGTGCTTAAAAAAGAAATACAGAAGATATTCGACCAGGAATCTATCACCAAAGCCGACGGCACTCCTTATGACCTTGACAGGGACGGCCTGAAAATTTATACTACCATTAACTATACCATGCAGCAATATGCCGAGGAGGCACAGGCTGAATATATGAGAAAGCTGCAGATTCAGTTTAACGATCACTGGCACGGGTATAAATTATCAAAAAGCATTGCAAACTTCAAGCTGCTGATCGATCAGGGTATGCACCGCTCGGATAGGTATAAAGCTGATACTGCCCAGGGCATGTCTGAGGAAGAAATCAGGAAGGATTTTAATACACCAACAAAGGTCGATCTGTTTACATGGAAGGGAGATACCACCATGACTATGAAGCCAATCGATTCTATTGTATATTCAAAAATGTTGTTGCGCAACTCCTTAATGAGTATGGATCCCAAAACAGGTTACATTAAAGCCTGGGTAGGTGGTATCAGTTTTGAACATTTTAAGTACGACCAGGTTAAAGACGGTACCCGCCAGGTAGGATCGACTGCAAAACCGTTTACTTATGCAGAAGCTGTAGACAATGGTTATTCGCCTTGTATGAAAGTAAATAATGTGCCAGTGGAGATTGACATTCCAGGACAAGACCCGTGGATTCCAAAACAATCCCAATATGACCTGCAGCCGGGAATGATCACCTTGCGTACCGCATTGGCTTACTCACAAAACTATGTGACGGCTTACTTAATGAAAGAAATTGGACCAGTTCCGGTAGTGAACCTGATCAAGAAAATGGGTGTAACGTCCCCAACGGTGCAACCTTATCCTTCTATTTGTTTAGGCGTGTTTAATGCTTCAGTGTATGATATGGTGGGTGCTTACTCCGTATTTGCCAATCATGGTATATGGACCGAACCGACTTTTATTACGCGAATAGAAGATAAAAAAGGCAATGTGCTTTACACCCATAAACCAAGAGTAAGCCAGGCTATGAGTGAGCAAACCGCTTATGTGATGACTTACATGATGAAAGGGGTAATTGAAAATGGCACCGGTTCGAGATTAAGATATACTTATCATATTAATAACCCAGTGGCCGGCAAAACCGGTACCCCGCAGGACAACTCTGACGGTTGGTTCATCGGGATGGTACCACAATTGGTAACCGGCGTATGGACAGGCTGCGAGGACCGCGATTTCCACTTCAGGTCGACCAGGCTCGGTGAGGGTGCCAACACCGCTTTACCTATATTTGCACTGTTCATGCAAAAAGTGTACGCCAATCCGGAGTTAGGCATCAAAAAAGATACTGATTTCGATGCGCCTAAAACTCCGTTAACAATCACTATCGATTGCAGCGCATACGACCAGCAGGAACAGGGCACACCGAATGAGGTGGATAAAAAACTAGACTTTTAGGGTTGTATTAGTTGAAGTGGTTGTAATGGTTGTAGTAGTTTGGCGTGGATTATTCACTATTCACCAATGACTATTGACTAATGACCAATGACAATATCTATGGAGAAGTTTGATTACAGGGCGGCATTAAAGAAAATACCTCATAAACCGGGTGTATACCAGTATTGGGATTCGGAAAACGAATTGATCTACATAGGCAAGGCTAAAGATTTGCGCAACCGTGTCAATTCCTATTTCAATAAGGATCTCAATGTAAATGCCAAAACGAGGGTCTTGGTATCGAAGATCCGCAACATCACTTTTACCATTGTTGACTCCGAAGTAGATGCATGGCTGCTGGAAAATGCTATGATCAAAAAGCATCAGCCGAGGTATAATGTGATGCTGAAGGATGATAAAACCTACCCCTGGATCATCATCAAAAACGAAAACTTTCCCCGTATTTTCTGGACAAGACGCATCATACGCGATGGTTCAAAATATTTAGGCCCATATGCATCTGTTAGCATGATGCACGCTATACTCGACCTGATTAAAGAGACCTACCCTCTTCGTACCTGCAACCTGGCATTGACTCGACAAAATATTGACGCCGGAAAATTTAAGGTATGCCTCGAATACCAATTAGGAAACTGCAAAGGGCCTTGCCAGAACTTTCAGACCGAAGAAGATTACGCTCATAATATTGAAGAAATAACAGACATACTGAATGGTAAGATTGGCTCTGTGGTGCGTAACCTTAAGTCAGATATGGACAAGGCTGCGTCTGACCTGAATTTTGAATTAGCCCATCGGCTAAAAAGGAAATTCGACCTGTTAGAGAATTATCAAAGCAAGTCCACAGTAGTTAATTCGTCCATTACTGACGTGGATGTTTTCAATATAGCTTCAGATGAGAAGTATGCCTTTGTGAACTTCCTGAAGGTGATGAACGGCACCATTATCCAAACCCAAACTATCGAGTTAAAGAAACGATTGGATGAGGATGATGAAGAACTATTATCATTGGCTATTTCTGAGTTCAGATCGAGATATAACAGTCACTCTAAAGAGGTGATTGTACCATTTGATATTCATATCGATGATCCTGATATAAAATTCACTGTACCTAAACTGGGTGAGAAAAAGAAATTGCTCGATCTGTCGCATAAGAATGTGCAATTCTTTAAGAAAGAGAAGATCGATCAGTATGAAAAACTAAATCCGGAGGTTCGTACAGAGCGTTTACTGACGCAGATGATGAAAGACCTGCGCATGAACCAATTGCCACATCACATCGAATGCTTTGATAACTCCAACTTCCAGGGTAAGTACCCCGTATCGGCTATTGTGGTATTTAAGGATGCTAAGCCTTCTAAAAAGGATTACCGGCATTTTAATGTAAAGACCGTTGAGGGGCCGAATGATTTTGCAACAATGGAAGAGGCTGTTCACCGTCGTTACCGCCGTATGTTAGATGAAGGCACGGAATTGCCTCAACTGATCATTATTGACGGTGGCAAAGGTCAGTTATCAGCCGCATTGAAAAGCTTAAAGCTATTGGGCATTGATAAGCAAGTCACTATTATCGGTATCGCCAAACGTTTGGAAGAATTGTACTATCCCGGCGACCAATATCCGCTATACCTTGATAAAAAATCGGAGACTTTAAAGATCATTCAGCAGTTGCGCGATGAGGCCCACCGTTTTGGTATCACCTTCCACCGTAAAAAACGCGATAAAGGCACCCTCGCCACCGAGTTGGAACTGATAGAAGGCATTGGCAAAACCTCCGCTGAAAAGCTCTTGAAATACTTCAAATCAGTAAAAAAGATTCGCGAAGCAAGCGGCGAAGAATTGCAGGAAGTGGTGAATATTAAGCAGGCGAATGCTATTTTGAGCTATTTCAGGGAGAAGGTGGTGGTGGAATAGTAATAAAGTCCCATGAGTATGTCATTGCGAGGCGCAAGGCGGGTGGTGTGAGCCGCGCAACGAAGCAATCGCTTGCTATACAGGGCGAAGATGCATAGTTCGCGATTGCTTCTTCACCGCAGCGCCCGTTCATCGCAATGACATAATCGGTATTTTCTTTTCAAAACAAAAAAGTCCCGGGCAAACACCCAGAACTTTTCTTATAACTTCAGACTTACAACTTAACTTAGTACGACCACAGGTTAAGCTCCCAATCCATTAATTGTTTCTTTATACGCTCAGCTTCGTAAAGCTTGTCGATACCCTGGGCGTAGTCTTTGATACGCTCATCCTTATCATTAGATACTTTTACGATATAGCTGGTAAATATTCTTTTCATGAACACGTCGTCAAAGCTTAGGCCGGTAGCATCACTGTTTCTGCTGACAACCTCTTTGGTAGCCAGTACCTGGCGTGCATCAGGGAAGTAGATCCAGAATGCAGGCTGGTAATCGCCTTCCACACCGCCAACTTTGATCCTGATCATTGGTGCAATACCTACAATGCGCGGTTCAAAAACAGAACGCTGCCTGTCGAATATCCAGTCTTCCTTGATACGGAATTTAACAATACTATCAGGGTTAAACTCTCCGGCTTTTAGGGTCGATCCTACTTTATCACCATTCTTATCGAATTTGTCTACTACAACGCTGTCAGCCATTTTGTTTCTGGCCTGAGCGGCGGTTAAGGGGTGTGCAAATTCATCACCATTGATATCATCCTTTTGACCAGGGGTTGCATCGTATGCGGTTAATTCACCAGCCTGTATAGCATCCATGAACACATCGATCAAACGTCTTTTAGGCGAAGAAAGATACTGGTTCATTTTTTCGCGGGTGTCTATCTCGCGCCAAACGCGTTTAGCATACGCCACATCCGATTCGCGCAGATTCGGGTACGGAGTAACCTTCGCACTCAGGATATTGGTCTTTTTATAGTAACCGTCAAGTGGCCTGTCAAACGGTTTGGCAGGTTTGGCGCTTGCTACCTGTTTCTTTGTAGTGTCAACAGTAGTTTGCGTACCTGCGTTTGAAGGTGCGTTTTGCGTAGTTGTTGCAGGTTTCTTGGCTGTTGTCCTTTTCTTACGCTTTTGCGCATATCCGGCCAAACATGCCAGGCACAGTACAATTACTAAAATCTTCTTCTTCATAATGCTATTAATTTGCACTTAATATAATATCATCCAATCCGCGCTGACCGCCTGGGCCAGTTGCTATAATGTTACTGAATATCACTTTTGTACCCGGGCCTATAGAATTTAACGCTTGCTTCATCTGCGATGTTAATTCACTGCTCGAGCTGTTCATGATGATCGCATCCTGGCGCGGTTTCATAATGTACATAGTAAATCTACTCACAGTAAAATTGATATCGAAATAAAAATTCTCCAGTTTAGCGAAAAGTCTGTCCTGTGCCTTTAAGTTAGCAGAACTGGTTGAACCACTGCTCTTTCCTGCAAATTGTGCTTTAGGGTCAGGTATACGTTTAATCCTGAACATAGTTGAGCCTAACACCTGAGTTTTACCACCCAGCTCACCTGATACGGTAATTGTTGCTTCGCCTGGTGCACTTACAGTAGCTTCATATTTTCCGTTCGATCCGCTCAGTGAGCCATTTGATATGCTCACATGCAGTTTCTCTTTCGGAACGCCTGGCGCTGATACCGATACCGGGTTTGCAACACCAATGAACAACACGTTCATTTTATCCGGTGATACAACCGCCGATGGGCGTGCTACCTGGTAAGTTTGTGGTGCTGTTTTATATTCTTTAAAGGTGCCATCAGTCTGTTGAACCCTGATAGTGCCGGTCCAAGTGTGCATACCTTCGCTACTTGTGCTGCCTGAATATTTACCTACGCCGGCGTCAGTTGGCAATGTTGATCCATCCACAGTAATGGTCGGTTTTGAGTGTGAATCAGATGCGGTTAGGAATACTTGTGCAGTATAAGGCTGACCTACTAATACGTAGCTTGTTGGAGCAACTGCCACTGCCTGGAACTTGTCCAGGTTAACAACTGCCTGGTCAACTTTACCTAATATCTTTTTAACTACTTCGTTTTCCGAGTTCTTTACGTCTGATTGTATTTTGATCAAAGAAGTCATTGCAGCACCCATTGGTATACCTTCCCCAAAGTTTGCCTGCTCCCAGTCTTTAGTTGGGAAACCTGCACGCGGTTTTGGAGGAGTAGTATTTAACGCCAGATTTACACCTACACGATCTCTTGGATCCAATAGCGCTAAAAGTTGACTTTTTGTTGAATCGATTCTTTTAGCTAGTTCATAACCATTTTTCCTTCTCTCCACCATCAGGTCAACAGCAAAGTCCATTCCTTCACGACCAGCATAATCACCGGTAGATTCACTCATACCTCCTGATTCTTTAATCAAAGTAGTTTTCAAACTTTCAATATATGAGTCCAGGTCATCTGCCAGTTTCTTAGCTTTTTGAGCTTTCTCATATATAGGCTGCGCCCTTTCTTTTTGTTCAACAAGCTTGGTCTTTTCAAATGCTGTAAAAGTATTATCTATACCAACCTGAACGTTCTTTTTTGAAGAGTTCAAGCTATCGCTTATATTTTTAAATGCGTCCAGCAAATTCTCCGGTACTTCCAGGGCAATCAAGCCTAGTAGTACCAGGTATAGGATACCTATCATTCGCTGTCTAGGGGTTTCTTTACCTCCGGCCATTTTGCTATATTTCTATATATACTATTAGTATCTTCTGTTAATTATTTATACACGTGGTTGGCTCATTGCTGATAACATGTTACCATAAATTGAGTTTAGTGAACTCAGGTTCTTAGCCAAACGTGCTACTTCGTTCTTAAACTGTTGCGAATCTTCCAGTGACTCGTTAAAGTTCTGCATAGTGGTAGCCATGCTGTGGTAGAACTTGTTCATCGATTTCAAATGTGCGCTCGAATCCTGTAATTCTAATTCGTACACTGCATTTAAAGCTGACAGGTTCTTCGCCAGGTTATTCACTTGTTCGTGATATGCTTTTGAATCGACATTTGAGTTTGCCATTTCCTGCAGGTTTGCAGATGCCTGGTCAAATGCAGAGCTTAATTTATCGTAGCTTGCACTTGCAGTTTTTACTTTCGAAGTAAACTCGTTAGTAGCAGCGCCTGCATCAGCAACTTTTGAAATGTTTGCTACTTTGTCGCCAAAGGTTCTTAAACCATCACCAAGGCTTCCGATCAGTTCAGGACCGATCTTGGCATCATCCAGCATTTTATCTAACGCTGCAGTGCTTGATGATCCACCTACGCCACGTACAGTAGCTTTTGGCAGCTCACCTTTAAAATCTTCGCTTAATTCAGGATAAACGCGAGTCCAGTCTATATGTGCTTCTTCGTTTTCTCTCTGGAAACCCAAAAGGAAGAACAAAGCAGCTTCTGTTACAAGCCCGGCAGAGATAAACAAGCCGCCATAAGGCCAGTGCTGAATTTTAAATAATAGACCGATGATTACAACGGTTGCGCCCCAGGATACAATATTGGTAATACCGTAAGGTTTTTTCTTCCCAGCCATAATAGTTTTTTAATAAAATGAGTGTAATGATTGTTGTTAATTAAATTAGTGTTTGTCTTTTATATCTCGTCCTAAATAGTGTGTTACACAGCGAAAACCGATGTATGACTTAGCAGTGTCCTGGTATTCATACGTACGGGTTGAGTTTTGAAGGAAGTAACCAACGTCTTTCCATGAACCACCGCGTACCACTTTACGTTTCAGCACTGGCGGGTCATTTGGTTTAGCTTCATAATCAAAACTGGGGGCAAGATCATGAACAAATGTAGAAGCGGATTCGTCGAACGCTGAAGCAGTCCATTCAGCTACGTTTCCAGCCATATTATATAGCCCATAGTCGTTAGGGAAATATGAGCGAACATTTACAGTGTAGGCACCACCGTCATCGGCATAATTACCGCGACCTGGTTTAAAGTTTGCCATCAGACATCCTTTGGCATTTTTGATATAAGGGCCACCCCATGGATAATCGGTACCGATCCTGCCGCCACGAGCTGCGTATTCAAATTCAGCTTCGGTTGGCAATTCGTACCGGCCTCTTGGAGGTAAGCCGCGTGATTCTTTATAAGCTTCGTTATAACGTGTGCGCCATACAGTGAAAGCTCTTGCCTGGCGCCAGGTTACACCCACAACAGGATAGTTGCGGTATGCAGGGTGAGAGAAATAGCTCTCAACCATTGGCTCGTTGGCCGCATAAGAAAAGTCGCTTAACCAAACCAGGGTATCAGGATAAACCGGAACAGTATCGCGGTAAATAAAGTCTGATCTCTTTTTGGTTTTGTCGTTTTTATAGTCAGCTGCGTCGCGCAGTTTAAATAATGCGTAGTTATATTTTAGCAGACGTACATCCAGTTCGTTTTTATCAAACACCCTGTCATCGCCCTGGTAATACATCCCCTGCAACTTGGCAGCGTGGGCGGCATTACCTTTTTTGCTGGCATTGAATGAAAGAGGATAATGTTTTACGTAGTTCCAATTGATATATTTTTTACCGTTGGCAGTTTTCTGGCCTTTTGCAGGCTTCAGGTAGTATTTATCGTCGTGGAGGTAATTGGTGATAGCAATTGAGTCGCGTACCCAGTTTACAAATTGCCTGTACTTCGAGTTGGTAATCTCGGTTTCATCCATGAAGAATGCGTTTACAGTAAC
This sequence comes from Bacteroidota bacterium, assembly GCA_018266915.1. GTDB lineage: Bacteria > Bacteroidota > Bacteroidia > Sphingobacteriales > Sphingobacteriaceae > Mucilaginibacter. The sequence continues at coordinate 139,995 of JAFDZM010000045.1, forward strand.
TTGTTTGGTTTGGGCAATTTGGGCAAATGTAACGTCCTGGTCGGTTTGGCCCATCAAAAATGAGCCTGCAGGTATGTAAACCATACCGTACGGGACCTCGGCTCTGAATGACCTTTGCGCTACACCGGTCACCTCACCTCTGTCGCCCCCTCTGCTACAGCTGCTTAGCAGCATAACTCCACCGGCCAAAACTGTTAATAAATAGTATATCTGCTTCATTTTTAATTTCTAATCAGTTATCTGGATATAACGAAATTATGCCCTTTTATATATAAAATTAGTTCACGTTATTTAGAACACAAATATGTTGTTTAGTTGTAAAAACAACAAGCGAATCATAACAAAAGTATAAATTAATAGTTTACCCGTGCAAAACATATTAACTTATAAATTAATTAGTTACTAATCGCAGCTAATTTAATACAAGGCATTATACGTCCTGCAGCTAGAAAATGTTGCAGGACGTTATCATAAAATGTTTAAAAATTATTTGTTAACCATCTTGACATATTGCTCAAGGGCCATAGTCATTGATGGGGCGCCGGGAGTTGGCGCAGGGATGTCTAAAATTAAACCGGCATCTAAAACTGCCTTATGTGTAGTAGCGCCAAAAGCAGCTATACGGGTGTTATTTTGCTTAAAATCAGGGAAGTTCTTGTAAAGTGATTGGATGCTCGACGGGCTGAAGAAAGCCAGAACATCATAAAATACATCAGCCAGATCTGACAAGTCGCTGCAAACAGTACGGAACAATACCGCTGGAGTAAAGTTATAGCCGTTATCCAGCAGGAATTTTTGCGTTTCTTCCGCAGCTACATCTGAACATGGGTAAAGGAACTTTTCGCCCGAATGCTTTTTCAATACTTCAGCTAAATCAGCCGCGGTTTGTTTGCCAAAGAATATCTTTCTTTTACGATACTGTATATACTTTTGAAGATATAAGGCAATCGTCTCAGAAAGACAGAAGTACTTCATTTCAACCGGTACTTCAAAACGCATTTCTTCGCAAATGCGGAAGAAATGATCGGCTGAATTGCGGCTTGTAAAAATAACGGCAGTAAAATCAGATAAGTTGATCTTTTCTTTTCGGAAATCTTTCGCCGGCACACCCTCTACATGGATAAAAGATCTGAAATCGATCTTCAAATTGTACTTCTTAGCCAGTTCGGCATAAGGGTTTTTATCATTCTCGGGCTTTGGTAAGGTAACCAGTATACTTTTAACCTTTTTCTTTCTTTCTTCCAAAATCTTTAAAATATAAAAATCTAATACCTATATATTTAGCGCCTTTATCAAAATTAAGACGGGGCAAATTTCGAGGGCACAAAGATAGACAATTAAATAGAACTTATGAAATAGAATGTTAGAAACGATTTCTACGCTGCTGCGCAAATACTGCCATATAAATATTACTATAGCTAAAACCAGCGCTATCCATAAAACGTAATTGATGAGCTCGGCAGCAAGTAAACAAAAACACACTGTAACCGGCAAAAAAACAAAGCCTATATTAAAATAGGTAAGGTATAGTGTCGACAGGTATTCGGTAACCAGTTTGTTTATATTGAAAACAAAGCCCAGAAATTTTACGATTAAAAATTTAATAGCCAAAGCTGCCAGGATGATCAACGAGAACGATACAAAAAGCCGCACGCCGTTAATACTATAGTAAACTCCTTTATACTGTGCTAACTGATACAGGAACAAACCAAATATCAACCCAAAAAGCAAAAATAAGGCGATAAAAGTCCAGGCATTAATGATGCTGTCCTCCTTCCCTGCCGCCGATAAAACGCGTTTGCTATAGAACGATTGCCATACGCTTTCAACATCCTTGCTCATGACCCGGTTAAGCAGGCCGGTATATAGTAACAAGCCGATAATGGTAACAATCACCCACTGATCACGGGTTTTGCGGGCGTGGCCTTCTTTTAGCAGATTTTTTGACTCATGAGGTATATCAAGGAAGTTATTACTCCCCTTGTATAAATTCATTTTCAACAGTGTATCTACCAACAGATTACGACGCAATGGATTGCCAGGACGGACATAAATAGTAGCCAGTGAGTCGGAAACAAACTGATCCCTTTGTTGCATGGCCAAAGCTACAGAATCGAGAAATGGAAGACGATTTGGATTACCGCCAGATATAGAGGTATCATCGCTTTGCTGTACCGGTGCATCCTGTTGCGCGTGCGCATTACCTGCCAGAAAAGTAAAAAACAACAAGGCTATGGTAATAATGCGCATATACGATACCAGGAGCGAATCAAAATCCTGGCGCAAAGTTACCTGAATATTTTATTGTTTCATAAATGGATATTTACTTTAGTGTTAAACAAAAAATATTAATTGCCGAATGAACACCAATCCAATAAACCTTGCAGTGCGTTTTTTATTAGAAATTGCTATGCTGATAGCATTAGGCTGTTGGGGCTGGCATTTAAACGGAATATGGCGATATATTGGAGCTGCAGGCTTACCGTTGACAGCTGCCACTTTATGGGGAATATTCCGCATTCCTAATGACCCCAAACCGGCGCCTATAGTTATTCCCGGTATGCTCCGTTTGATATTGGAATTGGGCTTGTTTGGTTTGGCAAGCTGGGCTTTGTATGATCTTGGTTATTTAACATTGAGTTTAATAATGACAGTGATCGTTATAATACATTATGCGGTGTCTTATGACCGAACATGGGTTATGTTGCAGAACAAACCGTACAAGGGCTTTGTAAAATAAAGCTGCTACATCTGCTGCCAGTTGTCTTAAAAATTCACATTTAACGTCCTGTTAACTTATTTTTGTGCCACAATAATCTTATGGCCGGTATTTATATTCATATCCCCTTTTGCAAACAAGCCTGTCACTACTGTGATTTTCATTTCAGCACGTCGCTGACTTATAAAACCGAGCTGTTAAAGGCGTTGCAGCAGGAAATCCAGCTTCAAAAAAATTTCCTGAATGGTGAGACCATAGAAACCGTCTATTTTGGAGGAGGAACGCCTTCACTTTTAGAAGGAGAAGAAATAAGTCAGTTGATAAATACCATTACTGACCTTCACGCGGTATCGTCTGATGCAGAGATCACGCTGGAAGCTAACCCGGATGATCTCGATTCAAAAAAATTAAATGCCTTAAGACAAACACCTGTCAATCGTTTCAGCATAGGCATACAATCATTTTTTGATGATGATCTGATATGGATGAACCGGGCGCATCGTTCAAATGAGGCAGAATCATCGGTAAAAAGAGCACAGGATGCTGGCTTTGAAAATATTACCGTCGACCTGATCTATGGTTACCCCCTGCTGACTGACGCCAAATGGAAGTTTAATATGGATAAGGCTTTCGAGCTACAGGTTTCGCATGTATCGGCTTATTCTATGACGGTTGAACCGCGTACGGCGCTGGCATCATTCATCAAAAACAAAAAGCAAGCCCCGATGAACGAGGAACAAAGTTCGGACCAGTTTATTCAACTGATGGAAGCTATGCAAGCAGAGGGTTTTGAGCATTACGAGATATCTAACTTTTGCAAACCCGGGCATTATTCAAGACACAATACCAATTACTGGAAAGGCGTAAAATACCTGGGGATAGGTCCCTCAGCACATTCTTATGATGGCGAAAAACGCCAGTGGAATATTGCCAATAACACCAAATACATCCAGGGTATTGAGAAAAAGGCGATTCCTGCGGAAATTGAACTATTGACCGAAGAAAATCGCCTAAACGAATATATCATGACCTCGCTCCGCACACAATGGGGATTAAAACTGGAGCAGTTAAACGCGATTGCAAAAGGCGCTTCGGAACCATTGTTAAAAGAAGCCGAAGAGTTTCTTGAAAAAGGATGGGTCACTCAAAAAAATCAAACTCTCTACCTCACTCAAACCGGGAAATTATACGCGGATCACATAGCGTCTGAATTATTTTTCTGATATAGCCGCCTATTCAATAAATTATATCTTTCTGTATATCAATAATATATACAACATTTTAATATACTCAAAATCCATCCTATCCCAAGCCACGTATCTTCCATCAAATAACTTACAATCAAAAAATAAATGAGCCTGCCATTTAGCTGCAGCACAAGAAATTTCTCCTGGCAGGATCATTTAACAAATTAAAAAACAAACAATTAAAATGAAAAAAATCATTTTCGCAGTCATTGCAATGGCAGCTGTTGCAATCGCTCCTAAAACTCACGCTCAAACCAAAATGGTAGGAGGCGCGGCTATGTACCCTACAAAAAACATTGTAGAAAATGCTGTTAACTCAAAAGACCATACTACGCTGGTTGCCGCTGTTAAAGCAGCCGGATTGGTAGAAACTTTAGAATCACCCGGACCATTTACAGTATTTGCACCTACCAATGAAGCTTTTAATAAGCTACCTGCCGGAACCGTTGATAACCTGGTAAAACCTGAAAATAAGGAAACCTTGACTAAAATTTTAACTTACCACGTGGTTCCGGGACGTTTAAGCTCTGAAGAACTGTGGGCCAAAGTTAAAGCAGGCAATGGCAAAGCGGAATTGACCACTGTTCAAGGCGGCAAGCTTACCGTGATGGCAAAAGGTAAAAAATTATACCTCGTAGATGAAAAAGGCGGCAAATCATGGATCACCATCGCGGATGTGAATCAAAGTAATGGCGTCATCCATGTGGTAAACACTGTGCTGATGCCGAATTAATAAAGTTGGCAGTTCTTAGTTGGCAGTTGGCATTTATTTAATTCTACTGCAAACTGCTAACCGCGCACTGCAAACTGAATAAAAGCCCGGAGCGCAAAGCTGACCGGGCTTTTTGCTTATAAAACCGTACCTCTTATATAAATGACGAAAATATTAATGTCTATAAATCGTTATCTTGCTATCTTTGACGAATATTGCCTAAAAGGGCCCTTTCCTGACGGCTAATATTTAAAAGTGATTTGAGACAATTCATATGAGTTTTATCCTCCGCCCTATTGATACTGTAGATACGATCAGTCCTGCAGATTTCACCGAAAACTATTTAAAACCCCGTCGCCCTTTAATTATAAAAGGCCTGACCAAAGACTGGCCCGCAGTTAAGAAATGGACGCCGGAATACCTGAAAGAGGTAGTCGGTAATAAAGTGGTGCCATTATATGATAATTCAAAAGCTGATCCTTCAAAACCCATTAATGCAAAGGCGGCGGAGATGCCTTTTAATGAATATATCGATCTGATCAGAAGTCAGCCTACAGAGCTTCGTATCTTCTTCTTTAACATCTTCAAACAGGCACCGGAGTTAGTCAATGACATTATTTTACCCAAAGACCTGATGGGTGGTTTTATTGAAAGCATGCCAGCCATGTTTTTTGGGGGATCGAACTCGGTAACTTTTTTGCATTACGACATTGACCTTCCGCATATTTTCCATACACATTTTGTCGGTCGCAAGCATGTGATCCTGTTTGAAAATAAATGGAAGCGCCGTTTATATTGCCTGCCGAATGCCACTTATGCTTTGGAGGATTATGATGTATTGAACCCTGATACAAAAAGGTTCCCGGCATTAGAAGGAGTGGAAGGTATAGAAGCTTTCCTTGAACATGGCGATACTTTATTTATGCCGACCGGCTGGTGGCATTGGATGAAATACCTTGAAGGTTCTTATTCACTAAGTCTTCGCGCCTGGGATGCTTCGTTTACACGGAAAGCTGCAAGTTTATACAACCTGGCTGTAAAAGGCGGTATTGATAGTTTGCTTAAAATGACTTTTAAAGGTGATTACGCCCGTTACCGCGAAAAGGTGGCTATTAAATGGGCGAACCGGGCTTTAGCGGCGGGAAAACCGTATTGAGAAGTCGTGAGTTCTGAGTCTTGAGTCAAAAGTTATTTTCATAAAATGTGATGGCAAGTGCGATTCCTTCCTTGGGGAAGGTAGGTAGGGGTTCTGCAATAATGCAAACCGTACAAACTCATCCCTGCTACTTCACATTTCAGCCGCACTCCTCCCCAAGGAGGGAATTCAAAGCAAAATTTATTTTTGTTTCTTTAATTCATTTAGTTTTTGACGTGTGTCTGGTACTTCCTGCAGGCTTAATGCCTTAGTAAAAGCTTCAATAGCTTTTTGCTTATCCCCTACTGCTACGTAATAATCGCCCAGGCTGTCAAATACATTAGTGCTATTAGGATACATTTGTGTGTTGCGGATAAACAGTTTATAGGCCACGGCCATTTTGTGATTTCCCATACAACTATAAGCCAGTTCATTCACAGTGTTTTCAGTTGGCAGTACGGTATAGCCCATTCTTTCAGAAACCATTTTATAGTGAGCTCCTAAAACAGAATCCTCATTTAATTCAGGGTGACCATCAAACTGGCTAGTTCTGAACGGGTAAAAATCAAACAGGAAACGCAGCGCGTTATATTCCGAGATCAATTCAACCGTGCCGTGACGTTCGTTAGGGTAAAACTTTGATGACCAATTCAACCCAGCCGGCTTCTTATCTCTCAAAAAATAGACAAAAGGCAATACCGCTTGTGTAACCGGCGCTACCATACCAGTAGTGTCTTTCAAAATGGATATGGTATCCATCCCCGGCGGAATATTATTGGCGATGCCTACAAAAAGCGACTTATTTTTAAGATCGAGCTTAGAAAACCCACCCTCTTGCTTTTTGATCCATTTCTGCTGATCCCACCACAAGCTGGGGTCTAAAGCAATATATGAATTGAACAAACTGGTATGATTGAAAAATGCTTTTACTACTGCTAATCCACCTAAAGAATGCCCGCTGATCATCCGGTAGCTGGCAGTTGGGTATTTTGAATCGATATAGGGGATTAGTTCTTTTTCTATAAAACTGAAAAAAGTTTCACCTCCACCTGACAACCTTGCATCGCCGGCATTTACTATAGCACTGGGATTAACTTTGGTTGGTGTCAGGTCGCGTTCACGGAAGCTGTGCCCCATGTTATCAACCCCTACAACGATCATCGGTGGGATTAAACCGCTCATTTGTTCAGATATAGCCACTGCCGACTGAAAATGATCTTCACCGTCAAGTATATAAAGTACAGGGTAACGTTGATTTTTATCACCTTCAGGTACATGAACCCGGATGGTGCGCTTTTCATTCAGAATTTTTGAGGAAATCGTATCTACAGTACCAATAACAATACGGTTATCTTTCTGAGCATAGGCTGACAGGCCACCCAATAAGAATACCAGGAATAGTAATTTTTTCATTTTAATAAGCTTTAACTTTTTTACCATCGGGAACTACCGGACTAAATGGATGCGCCAGGAATGCAGCAAGCAACTCATCACCTTCCTTTGTATTCAACAGCGGACCATGAGTTTTATCCGTAAACAGCAACCGCTGGCTATTAGGCATATAATGATGGATAAGATCGTTATAATAAGGCCTGCAATATGGATCAGTATCACCTGAGCTCAACAACACTGGGAGATGTGAATACACAGGTGTCTTGGCTATCGGATCGACTGATCTTACCTTCCAGCAATCACATATCGGGTGATTGGCATCGTTAAAATGATACCCGGCAAAATACGGGAACATTACATTTTGTTCGTCGATTACTTTCTGATTGGCATAGTTGATCTGCTCAGAGCAATACATCGAAAAGCGCATACCTTGGGTAGAAGTTCCGGAACCAAACACGCCGTCGAAATATTCCGTCATATAGCCTTTTTGATTTCCCGCCATTAACTGGGTGATGGTATAAGGCACATTTTTCAATTCCCGGTTGGATTGAAGCTTATTCATTAAAACATCGATCAATTCATCGCGGGTATATTTAATGCGGATGCTGTCTGGTTTATCTTTCTCCTTGTAGTTCAGGTAGAAGGTTTTGTTGGTTATTGAATTTAGATAATCATGAAAGCGCTGACGGAGGTCTCCGTATTTAACTCTATCTGTCGAGTCCCGGTCGCAATTGCTGAATATTTTATCGAATGCCTCGTTGATGCTAAACATTGCATCTTCCTCATAATTAACAAATCCAGGCAGTGCAGAATCCAATACCACCGAGCGGATATGCTGTGGAAAATTGCGCATTACCGTCATCATTAATCCGCCGCTATAAGATATGCCAACAAGATTTATGGAATCGATTTTTAATGCACGGCGCAAATCTTCTATATCAGCGGCATTTTCTATGGTGTTATAAGCATCCAGATCGATGCCTTCGCTTACTAATCTTTTACGACAGGCTTTTACCGCCAGTAATATCATGCTGTCGCGATTTAATCCTTTGCGATAGGATTCTTTAATCGCTTCGGGTATTTCAGTACAATTTAACCAGGGTTTCGCGTTATAAGTGCCGCGCTGTTCGAAAGCAATATAATCACGGTCCTTTATAAAAGCGCGGTTATGAATAAACGTTACACCATGCAGGGAACTTGCACCAGGGCCACCTGCGGTATATAGTACCGGATCCTTATGCTTATTGGGGTTTTTACTTTCTACATAAATGAACGGAAGCTTGATGGTTTTGCCGTTAGGTTTATTCCTGTTTTCGGGCACTATTAGGTAGGCACAGCGGGTTTTAAGGCTGGTATCAGCTTTGAAGGCACATTCGCAGGGTTCAATTTTGGGCGTATATGCCTTTTGTTGCGCAGAGCCTATTTGCTGAAAGAGAATAAAAACTACAATTAATGATATCAGGTATTTCATTGCTAACAGTTCTTTCCAACAAAATAAAAGCTTTGCAATAATGGAATTTAGTAAAAAACGGACAATTTGCCTCACCTAAATCCTCTCCAAAGGAGAGGACTCGAATGAAATGCTTTTACTCCCTCTCCATTGGAGAGGGCGGGGGTGAGGCTAAGCCGCCGAATGTTCCACAAGTTTCTTACCCGTAAAGCGCACCACTTCTTTATAAAAGTGGCTCATATCATAATAGCCAAAACCGTAAGGATTAAAGCCCTCCTTGTGATTAACATAGTGTGTTAAAGCAGTCCGTGCACGCAAAACCGTGAAATAACTTTTAGGCGAAATACCCACTACCCTGTTAAAATATCTATTAATGGTTTTAGAGGTAACGAACATTCTTTCTGCGAGCTCTCCGGTATTCAATTGCATATCTGACACGCCATAATTATCAATGCAATCCAGCACAAAGCGGAGGTAATGATCTTTTTGTTGACGCTCTTTGAATAGGCTTAGGAGGTAATCCTGCATCAGTTCGCATCGCTCGATAAAGGTTATCGACTTTTTTATTTGAGCAAGGAGTTTTGCAGGTAAAACAGTTCCCAGATCAACTATTCTATCAACACACTTAAGCTGACTTATACCTAAGATCGCCTCCAATCCGCCGGGATAAAACTTGACGGTGAAAATATTATCCGACGGCGTATTAAACCGCTCGACAATGGAATCACGTAAGATCAAAATGTCCTGTTTAGCATTAATATAATGTTGCTGCTGACCGACGGTTATCAGGTAAGGCGCACCAAGATTAATGTAAAAAGTCGGCGTCCAACTCGGGAACATCTTCACTGAGAAATTGGAATTGCCTATATATTTCTGAGTAGATTCAATAGAAGATTCTGAGAAAAACTCAATATGCTCTGCCAGCTCAGGACAAGCCTCCGTAAAGGTGTATATCTTGCGTATGTTATCGAATATCTCAACCATCGATTATAAGACGTGAGCAAAAGGTCAATAGTTACACCATTCTGTCTCAAATCTCATATCTAACATCTCAAATCTCAGGAAGTATGGTCACAAACTATCTTCCACTCACCATTAATTTTCCTAAACCAAAGCGTAAAATAACCTCCCGGATTATCCTTTTCCCGCTTCAAACGCCAGCCGCCTAAAACAAAGGCATTATTTTTATCCAGAATCTTCACTTGCATAATATCAAAAGTTAGCTGGCCCATTGCGGCTTTATCAGGGTAAGCTTTTTTATAGCGATCTATTGTTTTTTGCCAGCCATATACAGGAGCATTCTTTCCAACAAAAACAAGGGAATCTGATTTCCAGTAGCCTTGCATAAAACCGTTGATATCGCCCTGGTTCCAGGCTTGTTGCTGATCTGCCAATACTTTGGTAACAGACTCTTTATCCTGTGCGAATAACGGGCAGGAAAACAGAAACAAGGCAAAAAAGGTTATTATTGTTTTCATAACCGAAAATAGCAAAAAGCTTTTAGCTTTGTTATAAACCCCGATGCTATGAACACTGTATTATGCTTTGGCGAGATCCTTTGGGATACTTTTGAAGACGGCAAAAAAGCCGGCGGCGCACCGATGAATGTCGCCATGCACCTGAAACAGCAAAAAGTTGATGTTGGCTTCGCCAGCAGTGTAGGCAGTGACAGATCCGGGGATGAATTGGTGGAGTTTTTAAAAAAGAATGACCTGTTCTCAGACAGCCTGATACAACATAGTGACAGATATCCAACTTGTGAGGTAACCGTCGAACTAGATGCAAATCAGCACGCAACATACATCATTCCTCAACCTGTTTCATGGGACGATATTGAATTAAGCTCTTTTTTGGAGCATGCGGCTGTTCACGCTTCAGCAGTGATTTTCGGCAGTCTTGCATGCCGGAGCGAAGTTAGTCGCGATACTTTGCTAAATCTGCTCGACGAAACCCAGGCGTTAAAGGTATTTGATGTAAACCTTCGGGCACCACATTATACTCTTCAAACCATTGAGACCCTTACAGCGAAAGCTGATGTAATAAAGATGAACGAAGACGAAGCCGATCTGCTGATAGGCGGCGGCAATGGTCATCTTCGCGAAAAGATCGAAGAATTCCGTTCAAAATATCATCCAAAAACCATCTGTGTTACGCGCGGCGAACATGGCGCTATCGTATGGCACGATCATGAATTTTATGAAAGTCCGGGATGCCCGGTGCAGGTGGGCGATACCGTTGGGGCAGGCGATTCCTTCCTGGCCACATTCGTAGCAGGCCTGCTCAAAAATGAGCCCATGCAGCAATTGGTTGATAAGGCCTGCTCTGTCGGTTCCTTTGTAGCCAGCCAGCGGGGGGCTAATCCACCGTATGATGATAAGATTAAGAAGTTACTTGGGTTATAGTGACCGGTTAACCAGTGATTCGTTAGCCAGTTGATTCATTAAACCTGATAACTGATCACCGGTTAACTGATAACTAACTCCCTATTGTCATCCTTCCCTAACATTTTAGGTTCACTGGACCTATATCTAAACTTTTAACAGAATTAATCCGTTATTTTATATTCGAAAGGATAATTATGCGTGGCTACGGATTTTCCAAGTTCACACCCAGGCAGATCCCACAGGGCGGATTTGACGAATTACTAAAGCTCTTCCTCGAACTGCTGAACTATACAGCGGGCGACGCGGGCGAAGCTTTGGCCTGGATGAATGAACTGGACAAACAATATAATGTTACCAATGACGAATACGGCATGGGTGATTTTATTGATGAATTAAAGCAAAAAGGCTATTTAGACGAAGATAAAGGCAATGGCGAGTTTAAGATCACTGCCAAAACTGAACAGGGTATCCGGCAATCCGCTTTAGAGGAAATCTTTGGCAAACTGAAGAAATCTGGAAAGGGTAACCACCGCTCACCGCAATCAGGGCAGGGTGATGAGAAAAATGCCGAACGTCGCGAATATGAGTTTGGTGACAGCCTGGATCAGATTGATATGACGCAGTCGATCCACAATGCACAGATTAACCATGGTATCGGAGATTTTACAATGACCGAACGCGACCTGGAAGTGGAGGAAATGGATTATAAAACGCTTACCTCTACTGTGCTGATGATCGATATTTCGCATTCGATGATCCTGTATGGTGAGGACCGTATCACTCCGGCTAAAAAAGTAGCGATGGCATTGGCAGAGCTGATCAGAACAAAATATCCGAAAGACACTTTAGATATTGTAGTATTCGGTAATGATGCCTGGCCGATAACTTTAAAGGATTTACCTTATTTACAAGTCGGCCCATATCATACCAATACCTATGCCGGACTTGAACTGGCTACCGATCTGCTTCGTCGCCGCAAAACGCACAACAAGCAGATATTTATGATCACCGATGGTAAACCTACTTGTTTGAAAGAGGGTAACCGATATTATAAAAACAGCATCGGCCTCGACCGTAAAGTAGTGAACAAAACGCTGAATATGGCGGCGCAATGCAAAAGATTGAAGATACCGATCACCACCTTTATGATTGCACGCGACCCCTACCTGCAGCAGTTTGTACGTAAATTTACTGAGACAAACGGCGGCAAAGCGTTCTATAGTTCGTTAACCGGCCTGGGAGAATATATTTTTGAGGACTACATCCGCAACCGGAGAAGAACGGTGAGATGATGTGCAAATTTGCTGATGTGCAGATCTGCAAATTCTACCAATAACTAATGACAATTGACAAATGACTAAAATAATAGATATAAAAACTTTAGGCGAGTTAAAGAAATCGGCATATAAAAGCCGCTCGGTTAAAGATGAATTAAGACAAAACCTTATCCTGCAACTGCAAAAAAAAGAAGGTGGATTTGAAGGCATTATTGGCTTTGAGGATACCGTAATTCCTGACCTGCAGACCGCTATTTTATCGCGCCATAATATATTATTGCTGGGTTTACGCGGTCAGGCCAAAACGCGGATTGCGCGCCTGATGGTGAACCTGCTGGACGAATATGTGCCTTATATTGAAGGATCGGAATTATTTGATGATCCGTTCAACCCTATCTCATGGTACGCCCATAATGAGCTAAATACGAAAGGTGATGCTACGCCAATAGCCTGGCTACACCGCTCTGAAAGATACACTGAAAAACTGGCTACGCCTGACGTGACAGTAGCTGATTTGATCGGTGATGTCGACCCGATTAAGGCAGCTACTATGAAGCTGCATTATTCGGACGAAAGGGTTATCCACTTTGGATTGATCCCGCGTGCGCATCGCGGAATATTCGTTATCAACGAATTGCCCGACTTGCAAGCCCGTATACAGGTATCGTTATTCAATATCCTTCAAGAAAAAGACATTCAGATACGTGGCTTTAAACTTCGTTTGCCTTTGGATCTGCAATTTGTATTTACTGCCAACCCAGAAGATTATACCAATCGTGGTTCTATCGTTACGCCATTGAAGGACCGTATCGAAAGCCAGATATTGACGCATTATCCACGTTCGGTAGAGATTTCGCGCAAAATCACTCAACAGGAAGCTTTATTATCTCCAGAACAGAAAACTTCTATTGAGATTGACGGTCTTGTTAAAGATCTGATAGAGCAGATTGCTTTTGAGGCGCGTAATTCTGAGTACATCGATAAAAAATCTGGCGTATCGGCACGTTTAACTATTTCTGCTTTTGAGAACCTGGTGAGCAATGCCGAAAGACGCATGATCATCAACGGCGAGTCTTCCACTGCAGTGCGTATCACCGACTTTTTAGGGGTTATCCCTGCTATAACAGGTAAAATAGAATTGGTTTATGAAGGCGAACAGGAAGGTCCGGCCAAAGTAGCCAATATGATGATTGGCAAAGCAATAAAAACCCTGATGCTCCAGTTTTTCCCTGATCCTGAAAAGGTGAAGAAATCAAAAGCGCCGAACCCATATGCCGAAATCATTAACTGGTTTGGTGATAGTAATACCATTCTGCTGAATGATGATCTGCCACTGGCAGAATATAAAAAGTCACTTAATTCGGTTGCCGGATTAAAGGATTTGGTTAAGAAAATCCACCCAAAACTGAGCGAAAACCAACAACTATTGCTGATGGAATTTGTACTGCATGGCCTTGCTGAGTTTTCTCAACTCAATAAAGGCTTTCTTGATAATGGCTTTGCATTTTCAGACATGTTCAACAGCCTGTTCAACCTTGAACCCGACGAAGACGACCTGGATTTAGATGATGACCGTTATTAATTTTTTCTAATGGAGCAACAAGCCCCTTCTATACTTTTAATATGCCTCGGCTTTTTATTAGCCGATTTTTACTTTATCGGCGGTGTGCGTACCGGACTAAAAAAATGGAAGTTCGCCCAATCCAAGACTTTCACCAAGCTATACTGGTTAATCTCTACCGTACTTATTGCCGGGGTATTCTTAAGCATTTTCCGGCACATGGGTTTGGGTGTGCGCGCTGTTTTCCTGCTGGGCTTTTTTTTGATGGCAATAGGCAAGATCATGTTTTTGCCGTTTATACTGATCGATGATATCCGCAGGTTAATCATTTGGTTCAGGAATAAAACCCAAAAGGAAGAAAAACCGGAGAGACAGCCCGGGCCGAATGATATTCCACGTTCCGAGTTCCTGATGAAGGCCGGCTTACTAGCGGGTTCTATCCCATTGGGTGGTATTGTTTATGGAACCATTAACGGCGTGTATGATTACCAGGTGAAGCACCGTACCTTGTATTTACCGAATCTTCCAAAAGCATTTGATGGAATAAGACTTGGGCAGATATCAGACATACATTCCGGCAGTTTCTATAATAAGAAAGCTGTGACCGGCGGCGTAGAAATGCTGATGAAGGAAAAACCTGATTTCATCTTCTTTACCGGGGATTTGGTGAATAGTCGCACCAGCGAAATGAGCGGCTACCAGGATATTTTTAGTAAAGTAAAGGCCCCGCTGGGTGTTTATTCTTCTTTAGGCAATCATGATTATGGGGATTATGCTTACTGGCCAACTGACGAAGCCTGGCAAAAAAACTTCCAGGACATACTGGATACCCACAAAAATATGGGCTGGGATTTGCTGCGGAATGAGAACCGCAGACTGAAAGTTGATGGTGAAGAGATCGGTATTTTGGGTGTGGAAAACTGGGGATCTTTAAGCCGCTTCCCAAAACGCGGCAGGCTTGACCTGGCTACAAAAGACACACAAGACCTGCCTGTAAAGCTACTGCTCTCGCACGACCCATCGCACTGGCGGGCACAGGTATTAGACTATCCGGATATAGACGTGATGTTTGCCGGCCATACTCACGGCATGCAATTTGGCGTTCAAACCAAATATTTTCAATGGAGCCCGATCCAGTATATTTATAAGGAATGGGCCGGGTTTTACCGCGAAGGCAAGCAGCAATTGTATGTAAATGTGGGTTACGGATTTTTAGGTTATCCCGGAAGGCTTGGAATGTTGCCGGAGATTACGATATTTGAGCTGAAAGCAGCCGCTGACCCTGCATTATCAAAAAAGGCTTAAGACCAGCGGACTTTTTCATTTGCCGATGAAAAAACTATTGCAGCCCGTTATTGATTTCGTGCTCTTCAGCAACGTCTTTATGTCATTATGTGCCGTGGCGCAGGGCTTGCTCACCTTTTATCTTATTGATTCAAAACCCGTCTATTCTGTTTTGGGGCTGCTATTTACATCGACGCTGGGTATCTACAATTTCTGTATCCTCATCAGTAAGCCCAAAAACCCGGAGCAATCACCTTACAGGCGTATACGCTGGTTTTTTTCGCATTACCGGCTGATGGTTACGCTTACCATTGTATCGATGCTGTCGCTGATCCCGTTATTCTTCCTGATTTCTACAGGTTCAAAAATATTACTGATCTTCCTTGCTGTATTATCATTTGGTTACGGGCTGCCTTTATTTTCGATCGGAGAGCAAAAATTCAGCCTGCGTAATATTCCCGGTTTAAAGCTGGTGATGATCACTTTGGTATGGACCATGAGTTGTGTATTGCTGCCTATATTAGAAGCTCAGGCAGGGCAACTGGCTACCATTTCTATGCGTGATACAGCCATCCTCATTGCCAAACGCTTTCTTTTCATTGCAGCCTTAGCAATACCATTTGACATCCGCGACCTGTTTGAGGACAAGCAATTGGGCCTTAAAACTATCCCTGTTGCCTGGGGAGAAAAAAATGCTTACCTGTTTTGCCAGGTGTTGCTGATTGGATATGTAATATTGCTATTCCTTTTCCGCGACAGGGGTTTTACCACTGATTTCTGGGCATTAACCCTAAGCGTAGTACTTACCGGCTGGCTCATATTTAAATCCAAATGGGAAAAGAATGAGTATTACTACTTCTTTTATATGGATGGCGTATTGATATTGCAATACCTTTTTGTAATTGCATTTAATGGGATAAGCCACCTGATCTCGTAACGTAGTCCCAACAAGCCATCGGAGATTTTAAAAATTATCCTGATTGCGCTTTTTAAAAAATTTGACTACAAAAATTACGATCTGTGATAACACAAATAATCCAATAATAATCCATACAATTGTATCGCCAAATTTGGACTGTACAAAGAAAAGGGACTGACTAATAATTATCTTGACAATATTAATAAATATAAAAATAGCCACTATTAATAGAATAACCTTTATAGCTAATCTAAAGAGTACACCTTTTTCATCTGATCTCATTAGTCCGGATTTAAATGTTTAACAGTTCTTATCCCTCATCAATACTCACTTCACCACCGGCAAACTAATACACGATGCCGCCCCTGCAGTATGATAGATCATCTCCGTTGCCTTCTGATAATCAGCTGCTGTTGCCTTAAAAATATTCGGCACATATTTCTGCGGATTGCGGTCGATGATGGGGAACCAGGTACTTTGCACCTGCACCATGATGCGGTGGCCTTTCTTAAATACATGGTCAACGCCATGCAGGTCGATGGTATATAATTCCTCCTTATTCGGCGTCATTGGCTCGGGCTTTTCAAAACTCTTTCTGAACCTACCCCGGAATACATCATCCGCTATCATCAATTCGTAGCCAGACATTTTAAGTTCTTTTTTATATTCCTGTGGGTATACGTCGATCAGCTTTACTATCCAGTCTGCATCCGTGCCGGTAGTTGCAGCAAATAGTTTAGCCAATGGGTTTCCGGTTACGGTAATATCTTCCGTCAACGTATCGGTTTCCCAACTCAGCACATCCGGGCGGTTCTGCACAAAACGCTGATCTTCGGTCAGCCATGGATACCAGCGCGATCCCGGCCCGTAAGTTTCTTCAACCGGTCTTGCCCGGTATGGAACCGGTTTAGCCGGATCAGATACATAGCTATCAAACTTGGTTTCTGTTGATGATGGAGCATCAAATGATAATTTACCATTTGCATGCAGGTAAATATTTTTATTGGTCGCTTCTTTTGGTGGCCATGCAGTATAGTTCTTCCACTGGTTCGAGCCTGTTTGAAAGCTGATAACCTCGGCAAATTTACCATCGCCTTTTCCTTTCAGGTACCAGGCAAACCATTTGGCCTGTATCTCTTTCCTGAAATAGACAGCTGTTTCCTGGTCGTCAAATTTTATATTGCCCAGACTTTTGCCTGTACCCCCTGCCCAGCCACCGTGATTCCACGGACCCATCACAATAAAATTCTTATGATTCTTATCATGTTTTTCCAACACCTTATAAGCATCCTGCGGACCCACCATATCTTCCTGGTCCCACCAGCCACTTACGTGCTGTGTGGCTATTCTTGGCGTATCTAAGCGATAGGCCAATGATAGTTTCTTCCAGAACTCATCATAGTTCGGGTGTTCAATAAAATTATTCCACGTTGGCAATGTGCCACGCGCATATTTTTTATTGATGTTGGAGAGCGGGCCAAGTTTCAGGTACCAGTCGTAGGTATCATACTCACCAAAATTATAAAGCGAATCGGTTTTAGCAGCCTCCGTCAGCACTGAATATTCAAAGCCATAACTCAATCGGAATGCGCCATTATGATGAAAATCATCGTTCATAAACATATCCGACGGTGTAGCCTGTTCCGAAACAGCTACCATAGCCGGATGTGGATCAGTAGCGGCAATAATGGTTGTCCAGCCATCATAGGAGATGCCGTACATACCTGCTTTACCGTTATTATCGGGAATGTTTTTAAGCAGCCAGTCGATGGTGTCATAGGTATCGCTGCTTTCGTCAATCGCTTTCGGATCCTTTTTATCACGGCTGAAGCGCTGCATTTTGAAAGTACCTTCTGATAAATATCTTCCCCTGATATCCTGGAAAACGAAAATATATCCGTCTTCGGCCATGTCCCTTATATAACCCTGTCTTTCCGGACTTGGATAACCCTTTACACCGTATGGCGTCCGCAGCATCAGGAAGGGCAGCTTTTCTTTCTGATCCTTCGGTGTGTAGATCACTGTAAACAGCTTCACCCCATCCCGCATTGGGATCATCACTTCCTGGCGGTTATATTTATCGTCAGGTTTGGTTTGTTGTGCGGATGATGCAGATGGATTGAAAAGTATAATGACCAGGACTACAAAACAGGAAAGGATTGTTTTCATGACAATGGTGTTTGAAGGCATTGCATTAAATATAGCAATACTCCAACGCATTATGGAATTAAAAAACTATTCTTGCTTTTCAAAAAAACCAATGTCATTTCGAACGAACTGAAGAGGCAGCGCGAAGGGGTGAGGGAGAAATCTTATACGGCATACATAGCTCGCCTTGCAAGTCGTATAAGATTTCTCTTCGCGGCTTGACTTCAGTCTTGGCTGCTCATCGAAATGACATGGAGGTATATTTGTTAAATCTCTATGGCCGCTAATTATGATAACTCCGCCTGGTTTTATGACCGCCTCTCGAGGCTGGTTTATGGCAAAGCGTTGGTGAAGTCACAAGTTTATTTGTTAAAGCACATTCCCGAAAATTCTGGAATACTAATTGCAGGTGGAGGGACTGGATGGATACTGGAAGAGATAGCAAAAGTTCATCCTTCGGGCTTGACTATCACTTATGCTGAGATATCATCCAATATGATGGCCCTGTCCAAAAAGCGAAAAATAGGAGATAATAAAGTAATTTTCATCAATGAGCCGGTTGAGAATATTGAAGAGAATCGGCTTTACGATATTGTGTTTACGCCATTCCTCTTCGATAATTTTACCGAGAAAACATTGCTAAATGTTTTCTCTCATCTTCATAAAAGGCTAAAACCCGGCGGCATGTGGCTGAATACTGATTTCAGACTGACTGGCAAATGGTGGCAAAGCTTTTTGCTTAAATCGATGATTGTGTTTTTTAGGTTGATTTGCCGCATCGAAGCAAAGAAACTACCTGATATTGAGAGGCAATTTGAGCAACATCAATATGAGGTAATTGATCAGAAATCGTTTTTTGGAGAGTTTATTTTGTCGACAGCTTACCAAAAGACTGGACTATAATAACTTCTCTGTGCACTTTGTGAAAATCTCAGTGCACTTTGTGGTTGATTTTTACCACAGAGAACACAAAGAGAAAGCACAAAGTTCACAGAGGAATAGCTGACGTTTGACTATAATCTAAATCGTAAATCGTAATTCTAAAATCCAATCACCCTTCGTAAACAAACTTATACCCTATACCCCTTACGGTTTGCAGGTAAGTTGGCGAATCAGGGTTGTTTTCGATCTTTTTACGCAGGCGCACAATGTGCATATCCAGCGTGCGGGTATTTACATCGGCGTTGTAACCCCAAACTTCCATCATCAGCTCTTCACGGTTGATCACCTTATTTTTATTCTTGAGGAAGTAGAGTAATATGCGGTTTTCCAAAATGGTTAACTCCACCTTACGGCCATCCCGTATCAGCAGGTGCGTATTAGGGTGATGCTCCATATTGGCGAACTTATATGCTTCAGGCTTTTCACTGTTCAGCGAGAATTTGATTTTATTGTCGATCAGCGCCACCAATACATCCATATTAAATGGCTTGGTAATGTAATCCGAAACGCCAAAGTTGTAAGCTTCGATCTTGTCTACATCCTGTGCCTTAGCCGTCATCATGATCACCAATTTATCAAAGCCTTGTTCTCTTACAGCACTACATACCTCACCGCCTTGTTTGCCGGGCAGCATCCAGTCCAACAACACAATGTGCGGCTGCTCTTCCAGTATCATTGTCTCGGCATCATCGCCGTTATCAGCTTCAAGCACTTTGTAGCCTTCCGATTGCAAACGCTCGGCTACCAGAAAACGCAGGTTTTCATCATCTTCAACCAGCGCTATTTTTATTTCTTTTTCCATAATTCAATTTTGATCATTATTCGGCACTTACATAAGGCAGCGTGACAATAAATTCCGAACCTTCATTCACTTTTGAATTTACTGTTATTTCTCCGTTCATAAAATTAACCAGTTCCTTACAGAATGCCAAACCCAGCCCCACGCTTCCATCCTGGTTATATTGATTTTCTATCCTGTAAAATTTCTTAAATATATTTTCCATCTCCTCGCGGGCTATCCCGATGCCTTTATCCTTAAATGAGAAGAGGATATTGTTCCGTTTCCCCTGGGCAATTTTAATATGCATCTCCCTCTGCCGGGGATTGGAATATTTGTAAGCATTTTCCATAAGATTCTGAAACACACTACCCAGCAACACCGGATCGGTATAAAAGTTTGTAACCTTATCAATTTTATAATCCAGCTTAAAATCAGGGTATTTTATCCGGAAGGTATCTATATATCCTTTTGTGAAATCTTCCAGGTTTACCTCTTCTCTTTTAATGCTTATAGACTTATTCTCAATCTGAGTGAACGATAGCAATTTGGTCATCAGGTCGTTCAGCTTGTCGGCTTCTTCATCCAATATTTTACCGTAATGCTTGAGCTGCCGTTCGCTCAGGTTACTGTCGCCGCGCAGGTTTGAGCCGGCAATTTTTATTACGCTGATGGGTGTTTTAAACTCATGTGTCAGGTTATTGATGAAATCATACTGCAGCTTGAACAGCTTCATATTCACATTCAGGTTCCGATAGATCAGCCAGCCTATCAAAACCAGGAAAATATAGATCAGCAATACCATCGCAGCAATCGGCATAAACCGGCGGTTGGTTTCTGCAGTCAGGTAATCCAACGGAGAACTGAAGTATAATTTATAATCTGCAAATCCCCCCGTAAGAGGCACTTCTGTGGTGATTTTGTTCACCGAGTTATCCAGCGGATCATACACTACTGGCCGCAGGTAGATGTTTTTATATAGCTCGGGATGCGTATTTACCACCTTGAGTGCATGCTGGTTCAAAATGAACGTAAGCATGTTTTGCTTATATTCAGATGGTTGGGCTACTCCTTTTTGTATCTCGCGATAACGTTTAACTTCTTCGCGACGCGGAATATTGAGGTAAGTTATTTTCTCCGGCTGTATGTCGTAAAATGTCCTGAACTTTTCGTCCTGGGTAGGCTCTCTCGATGTATCCGCAAAGGCAACAAAACTGTTCAGCTTTGCCGACATGGATGTAAAATCAATATGGCTTTCAGGTATCGGCTTCTTTATACCGGCCATAGTTTGGTCTTTTCGTCGCCAATATTCGTATATGGAATTTATATTCACACCCAAACCTTTCTGAGGCGGGGTGCTGCTACCAATGCTGACATCATAAAATATAATGCGGCGCACAAAAGGATAATCGCTGAAAACTGTTCCTGAGTACTTAGCCGCCGATGTAGAATCCAGGTAGCCCTGGTAATAAGTGATTTCGGGTATACGATTTGAGAAGAAGTCGTTATAAGGCTTCATCGTCTGCTCCAATACGTCTATCTTTTTTGATGAAAACTCATTTTCAACGTAGGTCGAAGTAAGCCCGTAGGCAATAAAAAGCGCGACAATAAATGTTGCCGATATCAGTATCAGGAAGGCAATAATTAATGAGAAGTTTTTCCGGTAAATACTCTGCTGCGCGGCCATTATAAACGTATTTAGTCCCTTACATGCATATTAGCATCCAGAAACTTTTCTATTTCAGTATACATTTCCATACGGTTACGTTCATTTCTGAAAGGTTTACGTTCATTTGATTTCAGGAAATAGGTGACACTTACCCCTTGTTTTTTCAACTCGCGGACAAACTGGTTCATTTCGCTTATGTTCGCAGATTCATCCTTAGCCCCCTGGAAAATCAATAAAGGCGCCTTAATTTTATCCGTATGGAAAACGGGAGAGATCGCCCTTAATTGTTCTGCATCCGTTTCAGGGTTGCCTATCATCTCATACATCATCTGTAACCGTGGTTTTACATAAGGCGGAACATCTTTTATATAAGTAAAAAAGTTGATCAACCCGTACTGCACTACTGCACAGTTATATAGCTCGTGATGATTGGCAACGCCATACAATGCACAAAAACCACCAAAACCACCACCCAGAATAGCTATCTTTTTAGGATCAGCAGTACCCCGTTTGATCAGCCAGTTAACACCATCTGTTATATCATCCTGCATTTTTGCGCCGGCCTGTTTAAAGCCTGCGCTGAAAAAATTCTTTCCGTATCCGGTAGAGCCCCTATAATTTATCTGGAATACAGCATATCCCCTGTTGGCCAGGAATTGCACTTCATCGCTGTATCTCCAGTTATCCCGGTTGCGCCACGGCCCGTCATGCGGTAATACCACTACCGGCAAATCGGTAGTCTTAGCTTTTTTTGGCAAGGTAAGATAACCATTAATCTCCAACCCGTCCCTCGATTTAAAACTGACAGGCTCCATCGTGCAAAGATCTTCCGGTTTGATGGATGAATTGATATTCCCCAGGCTGGTTATTTTACCATTATTCCGCTGGTACAGGTAATACGTACCAGGATTCCGGTCGGTATAGCTAAAGAAGATGAATTTATTTTCGGCACTATCCCGGCTAATGATATCTATTTGCGTACCATGCAGAAATTGGGACAATGTATCGTAAATAAGTTTAATCCCAGGGTCTATAAAATGTTTTTTAGGCTTCGCTTCCTCGCAAGTTGCAGTTTCCAACTGGTGCTGGTCTCTTGAGTAGTCAACTCTTCCTATATCGGTTTTATCACATGAAAATACCACCCTTTGCTCCTTACCCGTTTCCGCGTCAATTTCTACCAGTGCCGATTTATCACGTTCTACATTCGACAATGCATAAAAGTTGCATTTTTCACCTGTAAAAGCTATCGGCTGCACTCTGTTCACAAAGTTATTTTTGATGATGGGCTTAAAGGGCATATTGTCATTTGCCCGGTACAGGATGGTTTCGTCCACCCCATCCGACGATTTTACGAGTCGTATTTTACCGTCATCGTCGGGGAACCACTCCGTTATATTACCGGGATTGATCAAATAAGGCTTTAGCTGCCCGGTTTTTACGTTTAGTTGATAGATATCAAAATTTGCCGGGTCACGTTTATTCATGCTGATGGTCACCACGTCGGGTTCGCCCTTATTGCGGTTATTCAGTATATTTATACGCCCCTGATCCAGTGTCAATATTTCACGCAATTTAAGCTCGGGAACATCTATTGCGTACATTTTATACTGATCAAGCGAAATCACATCCTGTATGATAACGAGCTGGTTATTGTAGGTCCAGGAGTAATTGCGTACGGAGTAATCATCAAAAGAAGTAGCCATTTCCTCCTTCCCGTTATCCAGCGATTTGATGAAAAGGTTTTGGCGTCCCTTATAGGGTTTCAGATAAGAAACATACTTTCCATCAGGCGATAGCCTGAAGAAACTCTTCTCAGCAGTTTTGAAAAAATCGCTAATAGGTATTTGCTTTATATGCTCTTCCTTACACGTTGCAAGTAAGCATATAATTAAAATGGACAATAAAATTCGCAGCCTGGTCAGCATCATCAACAAATAGTTCGGAATCCTATATTAGGTTAAACTTAGTTAAATTACTTATTCCTTACAAAATGTCACTACAATTTTACCGCATTCCGTCGTTATAGTAAGTAGCCTTCCGGATACAATAATATTGGCTTTATTTGATTATTTTTGATTTAATGAAGAGGATTTTCGTTATATTTTTCTTTTTGATTTGTTGCGGAGCGATAGCTTTTGGGCAAGGTAACGATCTGCAGTTGGCACGGCAATATTCAGCTAATGGCGAACCTCAAAAAGCTTTGGATATTTACCAAAAGCTATATAAACAGGATAACGATGCATACTTTATTTATTACCTGAATGGTTTATTAAGCCTGAAGAAGTTTGACGAGGCGGAGTCTGTTTCAAAGAAAATGCTTCGCAAGCACCCCACTGAATATCAGTACAGCATATGGCTTGGTCGTGTGTATACGCAAAAAGGAGATACTGATAAAGCAAATGCCATTTATGACGACCTGATCAAAAATTTGCCTCCCGATGCAGGCGCCATTACCAACCTTGCCACACAATTTTACCAGGCCGAAAATGTTGACTATGCCATCAAAATATTTCTGCAGGGCCGCAAGTTATTACATAATGATAACCTGTATGCCTTTGAGCTGATCAATCTATACCGTTTTAAAAGAGACAAGGCAGCACTTACTGAAGAGTACCTGAGCTTCTTGCCGACTAACCCCGCGTTTATTACACAGGCAGAAAATACGCTTTCATCGGTATACGAGGGTGAGGATGACTATAATATGCTTAAAGTTGCCTTATTTAAACGTATCCAGAAAGATCCACAGCAGATAGTTTATATCAATCTGCTTACCTGGCAATTTTTGCAGCAAAAGGAATTTGATCAGGCTTTAGACCAGGCGCTGGCATTGAGCCGGAGGCAAAACGACGATGGCAACAGCATTTTTGAATTATGTCAAACGCTTATCTCCAACGAGGCTTACGATGCTGCCATCCGCGGTTATCAATACATCATTAGCAAAGGGCGTGACAACCCGCTTTATATTCCAGCAAAAATTGAGCAGATCAACACTAAAAACTTATTGGTTACAGCCGGCAAATACACGCAGGCTGATCTATTGGGCCTGGAGAAAGATTACCTTGATTTGATAGGGGAATTCGGCAAGAACAGCAATACGGCTTTCGCCATGCAAAAACTGGCCAACCTGGAAGCCTTTAAATTGCACAAGCTGGATGATGCCCAAAAGCTGCTTGAAGAAACCATAAAAATACCCGGATTGCGGGCCAATCTGCTGAATAGCTGTAAGCTTGACCTGGGTGATGTTTACCTGATGAACAAGCAGCAATGGGAAGCCACATTGCAATACAGCCAGGTGGAAACCGCCTACCCGAATACTTCCATCGGCCAGGATGCAAAATTCCGCAATGCGAAACTGGCTTATTATACAGGTGACCTTGATTTTGCAAAAAGAGAACTGGATGTATTGAAGGCAGCCACCTCACAGCTCATAGCCAATGACGCGCTAAACTTATCGCTTCTTATCACCGATAATCTATTCGCTGATACGTCAGGCAATGCCCTAAAAATGTACGCCCGCGCTGATCTGCAGATATTTGCCGAACAGCCAGAAAAAGCTGTCACAATTCTGGACAGCATCGATGTAAAGTATCCGGGCAATAATCTTAGTGATGATATCCTGATGGCTAAAGCACGTATACTGATCCAGCAGAAAAACTTTAATGATGCTGTTGCTCCTCTAAAAAAGATCGTGGATGAGCACCCCAATAACCTCTGGGCCGATGATGCTGTTTTTATGCTTGGTGACCTCTATGAAAACCACCTGAATAACAAAGAGCAGGCAAAAAGCTTTTACCAAAAAGTAATCACCGATTATCCCGGCAGCTTGTGGATCAATGAGGCCAGGAAACGGTTCAGGCTATTAAGGGGCGATAAACCGGACGCATCTTGAGAGAAGAGAATCAAGAGCCAAGAACCAAGAATCAGGACAGAGTAGCAAACGCACATGATTCTTTCTCTTATCTTGATTCCTGACTCTTGTATCTTGATTCTATTAACTACATTTACCGCATGTTAGTTTACAACGAGACCTTTATTGTCGACGACGCCATTGTAACCGAATGGCTCGAATGGATAAAAACCAATCATATACCTTCTATACTGGCTACCGGCGGTTTTGATGGCTATAAAGCATTAACCGTGCTTGATTCGCCCAACGAGGGGATTACTTATTGCATCCAGTATCATACGAATTCGATTGAGCGCTACAGCGATTTTTTCTACAAGCATTTGGAGAAAATCCACCAGGCGCATAACGCACAGTTTGAGGAACGCTTTGCGCTGTTTCATACTTTGATGGAGGAGATTGAGTTGTAAATAAAAAATATAAAAACCAATGTCATTTCGATGAGCCAATGGCGGCTGAGGTTCGGGGGCGAAGAGAAATCTTTTACGCCTTGCAAAGTCTGCGAGTCGCACGTATAAGATTTCTCCTCACTCCATCACTCTTCCCATGCTGGTTCGTCGAAATGACAGAGCTTTTTAATCAATCCTCAACTCCTTCGGCATCCTTCCCCACAATAAATATTGAGCCCATTTTTTATTGCCATTTTTTTGTGCTGCCTCTGAGGCTTTGTGCCAGTCATAAGCGCAGAGCACTTGTTCTATGCTGATATTTTCGCCATCGGCAGTTACGATAGCATATTTGGCATGTGGCGTCATTGATTCCATGGCAAAACGGTGTTCGCCTGTGCCGAGGTAGGCAGGTAAGCCCACGCTGCCCGGGTTTAAAACGATCTTATCATTTGAGAGATAAATTACTCTGTTTACATGCGAGTGCCCGCATAGTATGATGCGTTCTTTTATGTGAGCTGTTTTCGCTATCAGTTCTTCATCATTGTAAACAAATACGCCATGCGGAGTTACTTTTTCAAGCAAATATTCATCGTCGCTTTCGGGCGTGCCGTGACAAACGAAAAACAATCCGTCACAGGTTGAGATCTTTTGCAAAGTACGTAACCATTGTATACTTTCTTCGGACAGATCAGCCTTTACCCTATCCATACCATCTTTGGTGAAATCGCCATCAATGGACTGCAATATCTCACGATCGGTATTGCCGCTGATGCAGAGCATTGGATTAACGCGCATCATTTCAGCAACCTTCTCCGGTTCCAGCGCCCCAAAAAAGTAATCGCCCAGGTTGATGATCGTTTCAATCCCCCGCGATTTGATGTCTTTCAAAACAGCTTCAAAGGCGAGCGAATTGCCGTGTATGTCGGATATGATGGCGTATGTTTTCATAGTGATTTTAACAAAAAAAGAAAGCCCCTTGTTCAGGGGCCCTGTATTATTGTTTGATCAGATTATACAATTCATCCAGCTTTGGCGACAGCACGATTTCTATACGCCTGTTCTTTGCCAATGCATCCGGTGTAGTGCCTGGATCAATCGGTTGATACTGGCTTTTACCGGTCGCCGTTAATCTTTTCGGATCGATCTTTTCTACTTCGGTCAGGTAACGGGTTACGGAGGTAGCGCGCAGTACGCTCAAGTCCCAGTTATCCTTTATCTGGCCCAGGTTGATCACCTTTTTAATATCAGTATGCCCCTCTACAGCGATGTTTATATCCGTTTCTTTGTTCAACACGTCAGCCAATTGGTTTAATGCTAATTTACCGTGTTCATCAATCACAATACTTCCAGACGGGAAAAGCAGTTTATCAGCCAATGATACATATACTTTTCCGTCGCGAATATCCACAGTTAAGCCACTGTTCTGGAAACCCAGTAATGCCTGTTGCAGCTTGTCCTTTAGCGCGTTAGTAGCTTCATCGCGTTTCCTTAAGGCTTCTTCTACTTCTTTTAAACGGGCCTCGCGTTTTTTCAGGTCGCCAGACAATTCAGTAACCTTATTCGAACTGCTGCTGTAGTTATCGTTCAGCTTGTTATAGTTGCTGGTTAAATCGCTGTATTTATTCTGCAATTCAGCTATCTGGTGGCGTAAGTGCATTGTATCCGCCTGCAAGCTCGAAACCTGTGCCTCAAGACTGGTTGTGCGGTTCTGAAGCGAGTCGCGCTCACCAATTGCCATTTTGTATTTTTTCATTGATACGCATGAATGCAAGGTTGCGCATGCGATAAGGACTAATAAATAATATTTAATTTTCATGGTATGGGTAGTTATAAAGAGTTAAGCAAGTGCATTTCTTAAAAATACATTAAGCGGATATATTTTGCTGCATATATCTGCTAATTGTTTCGGAGCATCATCCTTCATCAAAAACTTATCGGTTACGTTGTACATCACGATAAAGCTTTTCAGGCGCAGCAGGTCGATATTTTCATTGTCAGCAGCATATCCCTGCGGTGCAGTTTTTAACTGTTCCTGGTCACGGAAGTTCCCGAACATCTTCCTGAATTCAGGTTCGTCGATAATCTTTTTCAGATCAGACGCATTGTAATCTATTTCCTGGCGTATCTTCTTTAACAGGTCAGCTTCAGGCATCCAATATCCTCCCGCGATCATCGACTTGCCTGGCTGAATATGGAAATAATATTCCACACCTCCGGGTTTTGAGCTCGTGGTAGGAATGCTTACACCAAAGTTGTTTTTGTAAGGGGTTTTGTCCTGTCGGAAACGGATATCGCGGTAAATCCTTAATACGCATTTCTTAGGATCGGCTTCCTCGTTTACCAATGGATCTACCTTGTGAATTTGTTTTAGTAACTCAGCGGTAAATTCGATCACGTTCTGGCGGGCGTTGTCGTGTTGGTCTTTGTGTTCCTGGAACCATTCGCGGTTGTTATTTTCTACCAGATTTTTTAAAAAATCGAATGTTTCAGGGTTGATCCTCATAGATTAAAAACAGCTAGATGGGATGATAGAATAACAAAAGAATCAAGTGTGAATATCTGAAATTTATTCACGAAAGCAAAAAGACAAGTGAGTCTTAGTTCAAATTTAATTTCTCGTGACGAACGTTCAGATCAACATTCTTGCGGCGGTATTTTTTATACCAGATGAAGCCAACAACTGCCACTGCCAGGTATGGCGCGGCTAACAAATAAACGATACCGTTATTGAGCCCATGAGTAGTATTACTTCCGCTTTTGTTGTTTGATTCCACCGCAGTGGTACACATAGCACACTGGGCCTTCACGCCAACAGAGCCTAAGATCATCAGGCTGAAAGCAATTGAAACCAGGAAAATTCTAATGCTTTTCATGACCACAAAACTACATATTAATTTCGGATTTCGGATTTTCGATTTCGGATTTTTAACCTCACCTAAATCCTCTCCAAAGGAGAGGATTTGAACTAATGTTGTTATTTAAAGCCCTTCTCCTTTAGAGAAGGGTTGGGATGAGGCTATTTATCTAAAAGGATAATACGGCGCGATCATAAAGTAAACTACCACACCAGTAATGGTCACGTATAGCCAGATCGGGAAGGTCCATCTTACCAACTTTTTGTGCTTCTCTACCTGCATCTGTAATCCGCGGTAAAAACTTAGCAATACCAGGGGCAATACAGTTGCTGCCAGTATGATGTGCGAAGTTAAGATCACATAATAGACGTAACGGATATTCCCTACAGCGGCTTTTTCTTCGGGCGATAGAATACCGTCGCCGTTCAAATCACCAAATCTTGTTTCAGGGTTCAGGTAATGGAACAGGATATAAGAAACGAGAAAAAGGGACGACAAACAAAACGTAAGGATATTGATCCTTTTATGAACTGTGATATTCCCCTGTTTAATAAAGTAAAACGATGTCAACAGCAAAACACTGCAAGTGCCATTCAATATTGCATTCAGCTTAGGCAGATAAACAATGAATGACGGAATAGTTGCCGGGGCAGGTATTAAATGCCTGTTCAAAATAACCACCACCAAAAACACAAATATGGATACGGCTGCAACGAAACGGAATATGAATTTATCAGTCATCTTTTTTAATTAGTGATTTAGTGAATGAGTGAATTAGCGAATTGAGCTGATCGATTATAAAAGAAAATCACTCATTCACTAACTCGCTAATTCACTCATTAATAAAGCGGCGTATCTTTCGCCAGTAATTCTTCTGAAATAAGTACCTTAATCTCATCGTTCAGACGAAGCACATCGGGCATTGACGCGCCGGAATAATAACCTCTTATTCTTTTATGCGAATCGATCAGCATTAGTTTATCTGAATAGATGAAATTATCTTTATCTACTTTTAATGCATTTACCAAAAAACCTTTACGCGCTAATGGATAAATAGTACTTGTATCCCCTGTCAGGAAAAACCATTTAGCCGATCCCGGAAATTTCTTTGAATACTCTTTCAATACCGGCGCAGTATCCCTATCGGGGTCAACTGTTATAGAAGCAAAGTACACCATTTTGTTTTTCACCCAGGCTCTCGATAAGCTATCCATATTGGCATTCATGGTGGTGCAAATATTGGGGCAATGGGTATAAAAGAAATTGGCAATAAATATTTTATCGTCGAATGTTTTGAGGGATACTGGCTTTCCGTCCTGATCGGTCAATTTGAAGTCGCTCAAGGTATGATAAATGGTATCCGGAACATCCTTTCCCTTAACCCGGTGAGTTGTCTTCGCTATCTCCTTCGGGCCAAATTTCGCCAGTGCGTGATAGCGGTTTTTACCCTTTACGGTCAGTAAATAATATAAAAATCCCGGTAAAGCTAAGATCAATACCAGGATTAATATTTTTTTTATTAAGCTTAATTTGCCCATTAAAATGCTCTCAGATCAATCCAGTGGTGGCTTTCATTTGTAAGCACCAGGATCAAACCGATGATAAACAAAACAGGGACTATAATGGCAAACACTAAACCAATTCTTTCGAATTTTAAGTGCATAAAATATGCAACAATAAAGAAAGCCTTAAACAGTGTCAGCACAATATAAATTGGATTTGCTGCAGTAACCGGAATATGATGCTGAGGTACAAGCCACAATGCAATAATGAACTCGATTACCGTTATGCCCAATAAGATGAAAAATACATTCCAAATTCTTTTTTTGGTCATGGTGTCATGCTCGGCATGATCATCATGATGTTCTGTATGGATAGTTTCTGATGACATACAATAATTTTTAAACTAGGTAAAAGAAAGTAAATACGAATACCCAAACCAGGTCTACAAAGTGCCAGTAAAGGCCAACTTTCTCTACCATTAAATAGCTGCCGCGTTTCTCGTAAGTACCCTTTAAAACGTTGATGGTAATAATGATATTGATCACCACACCACTGAATACGTGGAAACCGTGGAAACCTGTTATGGTAAAGAATAGGTTTGCAAATTGATGTGCGTAAGTGGTTGACGGTGCTCCGTGGAAAAGCTCTTTCAGCGTTTCCATATTCGGTATCGCTCCCCACCAAAAGCCCTCGCTGTGTAAGTGTGACCACTCCAGCGCCTGGCAGCCCAGGAACATTAAACCACCGATAATGGTTCCGATCATCCATCCTATTACTTCCTTTTTAGCGTTACGGTGACCGGCTTCAACCGCCAATACCATGGTAACGGAGCTCATGATCAGGATAAAGGTCATTAAACCCACAAACACCAGTGGTGCGCCATGCTCAATCATTCCAGGTACCGACTGGAAAACCAGGTCCGGTGCAGGCCATGCATTTGAACTGAAACGTAACGCTCCGTAAGAGATCAGTAATGAAGAAAAAGTAAAGGCATCCGATAGAAGGAAAAACCACATCATCATTTTGCCGTACTCTACAGCGAAAGGTGATCTGCCACCCGCCCAGGGTGTTGTTTTAACTTCGTCTATTGGTGATACAGTTGTACTCATTTGTACTTAATTGTTGGGTTATTAATGTTGGTTCAAAAGTAAAAAAACATATAGATATATCCATATAATATCAAGAAAATGCCAAAATATTGAGGATATTTCCATTCGGTATAAGTTTATAGCCTGTGGATTATTGCGATAGCTTGTTATCAATGCTCCTAACAAGAACATCAAACCCGCAAAAATGTGCAAAATATGCACACCGGTCAGTATATATATAAAAGAACGTGCGGCATTCGGGTTAACAAAATAGATTCCCATTTTGTTAGTCAGGATGTACCAACCATCAAATTGTATAGCGCAAAAGACAATGCCTAAAGCAAATGTCAACCACAAAAAAAGGCGTTGTTTTCCAAATTCCAACCTTTTTGCAGCTCTCGACGCTAAAAACAATGTTACACTGCTGATGATAATTACCGCTGTGCTATATCTGAACACATCCGGTAATATCACATTTACTCCGTGCCCTTTGCCGCCTACGTATACGATGAACCCGCTTGTAAAAGCAGCAAAGATCATGAACGAAGCGAATACAAACAGCCACATTACAAATTTTTTCGGTGCCAGGTCTAACCTGTCTTTCTCTCGTTGTATTTGAGCCATCATCTCACTTTCCTAAAAAATCAAATAAAAACATTAACTGTACTATCGGTAAATAAAAAAACGAACCAAACATCAGCTTCTGTGCCGATTTGATGTCGCGCTTAATTAAAAGCATAAAACCGAGGTACAAAAATACTAAACTGCACGCTAATGACACGCCAAAAACCCAATATCCTCCATAACCATAAATAGTTGGCAGCAAACTAACCGGCAGCATAATCACTGTGCTAATAAAGGTGATAATAGCGCTGCCTAAATCACGCTTCCCTGTAGGTAATAATCTGAAGCCCGCCAATTTATAATCGTCATCTAAAACCCAGGCAATAGCCCAGAAATGCGGGAACTGCCATACGAACTGGATTCCAAAAACGATCAGTGCGATCTGATCTACAGTACCGTAACCGGCTACATAACCAATAAACGGCGCCAACGCTCCGGGTATAGCTCCTACAAACACAGCAATTGGTGAAACACGTTTTAGCGGCGTGTAGGCAAAAGCATAAAATAAAATTGAGAAAACTGATAATAAACCAGTCGTTAAGTTAAGGCTGCCTAATAAATAGGTACCGGCTATTGCCATACCTAAACCAAGAATCAGCGCTTGTCCGGTAGTCATGTGACCTGCCGGGATGGGGCGATCTTTAGTCCGTTTCATTAGTTTATCATAGTCTTTCTCTATGATCTCATTAAAGCAGTTGGCAGCGCCTGTTACCAGGAAGCCACCCACGATCAACATGGCCCAATGTGTCCAGTTGATGTGGCCATGGTTTTGTGCATTGGCTTTACTCCCGATCAAAAAGGTAACTGATGCAGAGAAGACCACAAGGAATGTCAGCCTGAATTTGATCAGTTTTGAAAAATCCTTCCATTTCATCTACTTACCCCCTGTCCGTTAGCCGACCTGTACAGGTTCAGCATTAAATAAAATTGTGCTCCAAACATTAAGCTGGCTAGCAAGATATGTGATGCCTGCGCTAACGGCGGCAGCGACAGGTACGAAAGAATAATACCCGTTACAATCTGCAGCATAATGATCAAAAAATTAAAGCTCATTAATTGCTGCTGAACCGAATGCCTGCTAAAATGGCGACGGATTAATGCATAAAGCATTACGTTAACCGCCAATACCAATAGCGCTACATCACGGTGCTCTAAGAAAATCTGACCGGCACTATTCACCCAGCCATCACGATAGCCGCGCAAACGGGTGGATACTGCGTCGATCTTTTCCCTTACTTCAGTACCAAACACAATCTGTGCTACAGATATTACTACAGCGATCAGCGTAATGATATGAATAATAGGTGTAGTGTTTAGTTTCGGTTTGCCATTGGTTTTGGCCATATGGTAAGTCAGTATGGCTATTGCCAATATAGCCAATGCCAGCATCATGTGTACAGTTATGGTCCATGCCACCAAATTGGTTGCAACTACTATAGAACCGAACCATGCCTGGAAGCCTACCAGTATTACGTTAAAAATACTGAGCGCTACTATCGTCTTGCTTACCTTTCTGTAACTGAATGCGTAGATAGCTGTGATCAGCAAGGCCATACCAGTTATCTCGCCCAGCAACCTGTTAATGTACTCTACCCAGGTCTTGGCTGCGTTAAACTCTTCAGGTACTAATATGGATTTGTCCTGGCGTAAACGGGTAGCGAGGTCGCTGAACCCAAATAGATCTAACGTTTTAGCAAAACGTTGATTTTTTGCTAATCTCCCGGCAAGATATTTCTGTTTGTAATCTTTGGGAAGCTGCGAAACGTTGGTTGGCGGTATTACGCACCCGAAACATTTCGGCCAATCGGGGCAACCCATTCCTGAGCCTGTGCTTCGTACAACTCCTCCGGCAAGTATCAATACAAAAAGCAGAACAATTGTGATAAGATTGATCTTTTGGAACCTTTTTTGGGATACTGCTATATTCATTTATATATTCTAAAAATTTAGGGTACCTGTTGTTTAGTCTTAAGTTCTGAGTCTGAAGTCTTGAGTCAAAAAACTTTCGACTTAGGACTTTTGACTTAATACTTAGGACTCTTAACAGATACCCTAAAAGCTCAGATCAGGAACCGATTATTTTACTTCTTCGCTTGATCTTTGTGTCTTTGCCCATTCATTATACTGCTGAAGCCCGGCAGGATTATCTTCGAAATCATGAGGCAAGTTAGAGCTCATAGTTTCTGAAAGCGGAGTAGTCTGCATAATAAAGTCTGCATCATGCCCTGGCTTGCTATAATCATAAGGCCAACGGTAAACAGTTGGGATTTCTCCAGGCCAGTTGCCATGAATGTGTTCTACCGGAGCAGTCCATTCAAGGGTATTGGCATTCCATGGGTTCTGTGTAGTTTTCTTACCGAAGAAGATGGAATGTATAAAGTTGTATAAGAATGCGATTTGCGCTAAAGCTGCCGTGATAGCCGCCCATGTAATAAAAGTGTTAACAGACAGCCAGCGGTTAAATGCAGGGAACTCAGTCATTGCATAATAACGACGTGGCACACCGTCAAGACCCATAAAGTGCATTGGGAAGAACACGAGGTAAGCACAGATGAATGTCAACCAGAAGTGCAGGTAACCCAACTTTTCGTCCATTAAACGGCCGAACATTTTAGGGAACCAATGGTAAACACCCGCAAGCATACCAAATATTGCTGCAGAACCCATTACTAAGTGGAAGTGAGCTACAACGAAATAAGTGTCGTGCAGATTAATGTCCAGCGCAGCGTTACCCAGGAATATACCTGTGATACCACCTGAGATGAAGAATGACACCAAACCAATAGCGAACAACATAGCCGGAGTGAAACGGATGTTACCTCGCCACAATGTAGCCAGCCAGTTGAAGGTTTTTACTGCCGATGGTACGGCAATGATCAACGTCGTAATCATAAACACACCACCTAAGAACGGGTTCATACCTGTTACGAACATATGGTGACCCCATACGATGAACGAAAGCGTAGTAATACCGATCAGGGAATAAACCATCGCGTGATAACCGAAGATCGGCTTGCGTGAGTTTACGGCAATAACTTCTGACGATATACCCATTGCCGGCATAATTACGATATATACTTCCGGGTGACCCAGGAACCAGAACAAGTGCTGGAACAGGATTGGACTACCACCTTCATACGGCATAATTTTACCATTCAGGACAATGTCTGATAAATAAAAGCTGGTACCAAAACTGCGGTCGAATATTAACAATACCACACCTGCAACCAGTACAGGGAATGATAACACACCAAGAATAGCAGTCAGGAAGAAAGCCCAAACCGTTAACGGCATTTTCCAAAGATCCATACCCTTGGTACGCATATTCAATACAGTACTTACGTAGTTGATACCACCCATCAGTGATGACGCGATGAAGCATACCATACTGATTAGCCAAAGCGTCATACCTAATTCCGAACCGTTCATTGCTTTTGGCAAAGCTGATAACGGAGGATAGATAGTCCATCCACCACCTGCAGGGCCTTTCTGAATAAAGAATGATGACAACATGATTACACTGGCAGTAAAGAAGAACCAGTATGAAAGCATATTGATAAATGGAGAGGCCATATCACGTGCACCAACCTGCAATGGAATTAACAGGTTACTAAAAGTACCGCTCAATCCGGCTGTTAACACAAAGAATACCATGATGGTACCGTGGATAGTCACCAGCGACAGATAGAACTGCGGGTCTAAACGACCGTTAGGTGCAAAACGACCTAATAAAGTTTCCAGTAAAGGAAAGTTTTTATCAGGATAAGCCAGCTGTATCCTGAAAAGGATAGATAACAGCATCGCGATAACCGCCATCGTAATACCTGTAATCAGGAATTGCTTAGCGATCATTTTGTGATCCTGGCTAAAAACGTACTTGGTTATAAATGTATCATGATGATGATGTTCGTGGTCGTGATCGTGACCCGCTACTCCATGATCGTGAACTGCTAATGTTGACATAATCGCTATTCTTGATTAATTATTTAATGCTATCCTGTTCTCTGCTACCTTGTTTGGCTGTGATGCGTCCGCAAGATGCAATTCTTTCTTTATCTGATCGGTCAGGTAAGGCTTTTGCCTTGCTATCCAATTTTCATACTCAGCTTCACTCACTACGCGAACCACTTTCTGCATATTGTAGTGACCGCCACCGCATATCTTGTTACAATACAGCAGGTATTCAAATTGCGGATTGTCCAGCCTGTTGCGCATATCGGCAGTAGTAATGGTCGGTGTAAATTTGAAGAAAGTTGGCAATCCTGGTACAGCGTTCATTTGAACCCTGAAGTGCGGCATGTACACGCTATGGATTACATCCTGGGCGTGAATATTAATACGAATCTCTCTGTTTACAGGTAATACCAATGTATCTGCCTTTTGATCGTCAAAGCTGTTCCTATCTTTAAAGTTTACGCCAAGTATGTTATTCGGCGTATACAATTGATAGTTAACTTCACCTAATTTGCCATCTTTTCCGGGGTAACGTATTTCCCATGCAAACTGGTGCCCTGTTATATCAATATTAATATCATTTTTTAAGTTGTCGGTGTTTGTAACCGTTCTCCAGGTGAAAAAACCGAACACCACCAATATCGTCAACACGATAGCAGGGATGATGGTCCATACCTTTTCAATGGTATTGTTGTGCGGATAATAGTAACCTTTGCGTTTGTCTGAACCGCGGTATTTGAAAAGGAATACCCACAGTAATATCTGGGTGATAAAGAACACAAACATGGTGATCACTGTAGTAGTCCAGAACATAAAGTCGATCTTGCCACCATGTGCCGATGCCGACTCAGGAAGGATCATATTGCCCTGAACAGTGAATGACCAGTAAACGCCGTACATACTTACCACCAGGAATATGAGGCAGATAACACCAATGATGTTATTCCAGTTCATCCCTTTTTTGCCCTGCATCCGGAGGCTAAGGTCATATACTCTTAAGATTTTACCTACCACTGCTACGATAACACAAGCCAGTAATACCAATAGTACATAGTAGCCTACGCCAAGCCACATGTCTGCTTTCGACGTTGAATCTGCAGCTTTCGGGTCTGCGCCGGTACCCTGCGCCATCAGTACATTCGTGCCGATCAGCATGAATGCAGCAACAAGCGAAAGAGCTTTTTTAGAGTTTATTAATTTTTTGAATCCCATTTTTAATATCCGTTTGGTATTCTATATCCGTTGTAAAATTAGCAATTATATGTGGTGATGCAGGCTCTCTTCCAGGAATGGGTGCTTCTTTGGAATAAGTGATTTGTACTTACTCAAAGCAGTCATTACGCAGAAGGTAAATAATCCGGCGAAACCGATGAAAATACCTGGTTCAAGCAGGCTGAATTCTGTATACCAGTGTTCTTTTGGACCGATAGTTCCTGGCATAATCATTTGCCAGTAATCCAGCCAGTGACCGATGATCAGGATAATACACATCACTTTGATAGTTCCTTCATAACGTTTTGAGTCGCGGGACATCAGCACTAATAAAGGCGTTGCAAAGTTGATAATGATATTCAGCCAGAACCAAGGCATAAATTGTGGTTCCCATCTTCTGAAGAAATAAGCAGATTCCTCAGGAATGTTAGCATAATAAGTTAACAGGAACTGAGCAAACCAGGTATAAGTCCAGAAGATAGAGAATGCAAACATGAACAAACCAAGGTTATGGATATGATCAGTCGTGATCCATGACATGTAACCTTGTTTTCTCAGGGTAAGAATAATCAGCGCCATAACCGCTATACCGCTCACCCACAAGCCTGCCAGGTTATACCAGCCAAACATGGTTGAAAACCAGCGTGCTTCCAGTGACATGATAGTATCGAAAGCAAATACCGGAATGCTAAAGCCAAATAATACCAGGAATACTGCAGATATAGTGAAGCTCTTGTTATAGAATTTCATTCCGCCCAGATCATCCTCAGTGTTTGAGTATTTAGATAATAAGTAACCGAATATGCTGTAGCAAATAATCATAGCGGCAATACGGCTAATGAAATACGGCTTATTCAGGTAACCTTCTTTACCGGCTATTACATGATCATATATGCCGCTGCCTTTAATGTGCAGATCTGGTGTTGCCCAACGCGCATATAGATAAGGCTGAACGTGGCCATCAACAGTGTGAGTCATTGACAAACCTGCAATGATGATGATCAACAAGATAACTCCTGCAATTGGTAATACCCTGCCGAATGCTTGCGGCACACGCAGTATCGAAGCTGACCAGCCTGCCTGTGCTGCATATTGTATAGCGCAGAACATTACACCGGCTGCACATACACAAGTAAAGTAATAGCCTACCAGCAACAGGTTATCAAAAGTCTGCTCGGCATGGTTTGTTAAAAACCCTGCTATGATGGTAATAACACCTATAACAATAGCAATCAAACTCCCGGTTTTTAGCTTCCCGGTAAATTGATATTGTTCGTCAAAACTGTTATGAGTCTTCATCTAAATACTAATTCTTATAAAGTTTGTAAATGGTGTACGTACATAATTACTTTCCAGCGCTCTTCTGGTGCAAGTTGCGAAGCGTAGGAACCCATTGCGTTCACACCATAAGTAATTGTATGGTATATTTTACCATCGGTCAGGTCTTTCATGGCGCCACCGCGTGATGATTGTCCGGTTGAATACGATGGCGGCGGCGGGAACCCGTGAGCAACTACCAATCCGTCACCCAGTCCTTTCATACCGTGGCATGGTGAGCAGAAGTGCTCAAACAATACCTTGCCGTCTTCAAAGTTAGCCTGAGTTTGCGGCAGAGGGTTTTTTACTTCGGTACCAGCCAGTTCATAACCATCTTTGGTATTTGGATAATCAAAAGGTACAAATCCAACTGGTATAGTACCCTGAGGTGGTTTTTGTGCCGTCTTGCCGTCCTTAAAGTTAGGGTTAGGCTGATCGGGATCATACGCAATATGTTCATACATATTGGGGGCGTATTCCCATCCGGTGCTTCTTTTGTCTTTGCACGATGAAATTACAACCGTAGTGGCAACAGCAACTGCCGCAATGCCCAATATCTTTATTTTATTCATAGCTAACATATTTTCTGTCGTTATGCTTAATTTCTACTGCCCCTGCTTCTTTTAAAATGTTGGTGATGTCTTCGTGAGGGATATTTCCTTTGGCATCAATTGCAATTACAAAGCGGTCATCAGTTGCTCTGAAATCCATTACCCTTGGCGCGCGGCCCGGGAAAAGGTGTGTTGCAAAGAAGAAGGTGATTGTCATACCGAATGCGGTAAACAATACGGTCCATTCGAAGGTTACAGGGATAAAATCCGGCACTGCGAAAGCTGGTTTACCACCGATGTTCATCGGCCAGTCGTGTACCAGGAAGTAATAAACCAAACTGAAGATGGTGGTACCACCCAAACATCCAAACATAAAGGCAGCAAAACCTAAGCGTGATGGCTTAATTCCTAATTTAGCTTCTATACCGTGGATAGGCATAGGTGTATACACGTCGTAAATAGGAACGCTGTTCTTTTGTAATTTGTCAATCCCGTGCATCATAACATCAGGATCATCAAAAAGACCTAGTATAAATTTAGTACTGCTCATTATTATGCTTTTTCATATTGAGACAGTTCAACACTGTCAAATTTGGTTAATGACTCTTTATAAAATTCAGCATGGCTTGGATCAACATGGCCTTCCTCCATCAGTTTCTTCTTAGCCTGCTCACTTGAGCTCTTTAGCAACAATTTCACTTCGGCCATTGCAATTGAAGGAGCAACGCGGATGAACAACAAGAACAAGGTGAAGAACACACCGATCGAGCCGATGAACACGCTCATATCAACCCAGGTTGGATAGAACATTGCCCAGCTTGAAGGGATGAAGTCGCGGTGCAGTGATACCACGATGATCACGAAACGTTCGAACCACATACCGATGTTTACTACGATTGACAGTACCCATGAGATCGGAATGTTTGTTCTTACTTTTTTGAACCACATCATCTGCGTCATCAGTACGTTACAGCCGTACATCATACAGCCTGCCCACCAATATGGACCAACAAAACGGTTTAAGAAGGTATATTGCTCATACTCGCCGCCTGAATAGTAAGCGATAAAGAACTCGGTTAAATAAGCCACACCTACTATCGAACCTGTAACCAATATGATCTTGTTCATTGATTCGATGTGGAACATGGTAATGTAGTTCTCAAGCCCTAATACTTTACGCAATATTAACAACAGCGTTTGTACCATTGCGAAACCAGAGAAGATCGCACCAGCAACGAAGTAAGGCGGGAAGATGGTCGTATGCCAGCCCGGTTCCAATGAGGTTGCAAAGTCCATGGATACGATGGTGTGTACCGAAAGTACCAGCGGGGTTGATATACCTGCCAGGATCAGCGATACGGTTTCAAAACGCTGCCAGGTTTTTACTGAACCTGTCCAGCCAAATGAAAGTACTGAATATATTCTGCGGCGGATACCGGTTGCACGGTCACGGATAGATGCCATATCCGGCAATAAACCAGTGTACCAGAACACTAATGATACCGAGAAATATGTCGAGATCGCAAACACGTCCCAGATAAGCGGTGAATTGAAGTTAACCCACAGTGAACCGTACTGGTTAGGGAACGGCAGTGAGTAAACAGCCATCCATGGGCGGCCCATGTGCGCTACGATATAGGTAGCGGCGCATATTACCGCGAAGATCGTCATCGCTTCTGCAGAACGGTTGATTGAGTTACGCCAGTTTTGACGGAACAATAAGAGGATTGCCGAGATCAGGGTTCCGGCGTGACCGATACCTACCCACCACACGAAACCGGTGATGTCCCAGGCCCAGCCAACTGTTTTATTTAAACCCCACGAACCGATACCGTACCAAAATGTCCAGCTTACTGCAAACACCCAAAGGCAGGCAGCCAATGATGCCACAGCGAAACCAATCCACCATGCTTTGGTAGGCATATTTTCTACCGGTTTCAATACATCATTCGTAATCTTAGCATACGTGATGTCGTTACCGGTAATTAACGGTTCCCTTATTATTGATTCATTATGAGATGCCATATTCTATATCTCTTATCTTATTATTAAGCTTCTAACTCAGTATTAGTATTTCTAACTTTTACCTGGTAACCAATACCTGGTTGTACGTTCAATTCTTCAAGTACATAGTATGTTCTTTCGCTCTTAAGTGCTTTTGAAACTTCTGAGTTAGGATCATTTTTGTTACCGAATATGATTGCATTGGTAG
Source organism: Bacteroidota bacterium (assembly GCA_018266915.1). GTDB lineage: Bacteria > Bacteroidota > Bacteroidia > Sphingobacteriales > Sphingobacteriaceae > Mucilaginibacter. The sequence continues at coordinate 181,221 of JAFDZM010000045.1, forward strand.
GACAGGTTTGCTGGCAAGCCATTTTAACATCACCGTCTTTCAAAGGACGTTTTTCAATCTTAGCCTGCAATTTACCAGCCTGGATACGCTGGATACACATTGAACATTTTTCCATCACACCACGGAAACGGGTAACCACATCAGGGTTAAGCACCAGGTGCGTATGTTCGTTGATCAGGTAGTTATCGAAACGTGCGTCGTTCCAGTAATTGAACCAGTTGAAGCGGCGAACTTTGAACGGACAGTTGTTTGCGCAGTAACGGGTACCTACACAACGGTTATATGCCATGTGGTTGATACCTTCTGAAGAGTGGACGGTTGCTAATACCGGACAAACTGTTTCGCAAGGTGCGTGATCGCAATGCTGGCAAAGCATCGGTTGGTACACTACTTGTACATTGTCCAGGTCTTTCAGTTCTGAAATTTCCTGCTCTTCTGTTATTTCTTTACCTTCTTCAACGAAGCTGTAATAACGGTCGATACGGATCCAGTGCATTTCACGGCGACGGCGAACCTCGTCACGACCTACAACAGGAATGTTATTTTCGGCGTTACAAGCTACCACGCAGGCACCGCAACCGGTACAAGCGTTCAGATCGATAGCCATCACCCAGTCGTAGGCAGGACGCTCATAAGCATCCCACAGATCTTCGTATGGTTTATGTTTCCTTTCTTCACCACTGCTTGATGAAGGGTCTTTTTGGTATTCTTTGAATGTAGTATCGCGGATCACACTACGACCTTCAATTGAATGGTGCGTTTGTGTTTGCGCCAATACTACTATATCGCCAGTTTTAGTCAGAGATGCAGTTGCTGTTCCCTGGAATGTACCGTTAAGGAATGTTTGGAAAGGGAATGCATTTTTACCTACTCCATCAGCTACAGGGCCACCTTGTGTACGACCGTAACCAACAGCTATTGATATAGTACCTTGCGTCTGGCCTGGTTGTAATAATATAGGAAGTGCAACAGAATACCCATGAGCCTCGACAGTTACGATATCGCCCTGAACATAACCTAATTTCTTCATGTCGGTTGGCGACATGGCAACGAAGTTATCCCAGGTAACTTTTGATACTGGTTCAGGCATTTCCTGCAGCCAGGGGTTGTTGGCACGTTTACCATCACGGATAGCAACGTTCTGGTACAATTCCAGTTCAAACTTGCCATCGCCCGCTGCAGTGCGGCCGCTTTGGTTAAGTATAGTTTGTGCCACACCGTTCAGATCACGGCTAAATGCATAAGTTCCGGCAGGTTTAGCAGCAGCTTTTACAAAGCCCGTTTGCAGAACAGCTTCCCAACCTTTAAGTCCTGATGCTAAGCCACCTTTTGCCTGTAATTCTTTATCCCAGGTATTTCTTACGAAAGTATAGTAATCTTTAACCGCATTGTCAGACCATAACAATAAAGTATGCTCAGCCTGACGGGTATCATATACCGGGTTAATAGTTGGCTGAATTACGGTGTAATATCCTTCAATTGCATTTCCATCACCCCATGACTCTAAGTAATAGTGGTTTGGTGCAACTACAGTACAAAGTGATGCAGTCTCGTCATTACGTTCTGAGAACGATACGGTCAGGCGTACTTTTTTCAAAGCAGCTTTGAAAGCATCAGCGTTATAGTAATCGTAAGCAGGATTTGTATGCAGGAAGAACACCGCGTCAACTTCACCGCGGGTCATTTCTGCTACAAACTCTACAAACTCAGCATCATTGCCTTTGTATTGATTTGAATAGTTATCCAGATCGATAGTTGCTCCGTAGCTGCCTAATTGCGAGTTGATAGCGTTTACCAACACCTGGGTAGCTACGTCATTCGATCCGCAAACTACCAGAGCTTTACCTTTTGCCGCTTTTAATTCAGCAGCAACTAATTTAATCGCTTTGGCAGCGTTAGTATTTCCTAATGCTTTTGTTCCCGGTAAGGTAGTTCCTGTTATTTCGTTATACAGGTTTACCAATGCAATACCTTGCTCTGACGGTTTGATCAGGATACGGGTATCGGCATTTGAACCGGTGTTGCTCATACCAGATTCAAACTGGATATGGCGCGACATCTTTTTATTTTGAAGTGATTTGTTATTACGGCTCTGAACATATTGGTTCTGGAACTCAACAGGTGAAATCCATGTACCCAAAAAGTCAGCGCCGAAACTTACGATCACATCAGCCTTATCAAAATTGTAATGTGGTACTACCGCTTTACCAAAGCTGTTCTGGTTAGCCTGGATGATACCAGTATAAGATACAGCATCATAGGTAACGTGTTTGGTATTTGGATAAGCGCCGATGAAGTCAGCAATTACAGCCAAAGTAGAAGGGCTGTGAATAGTTGATGATACGATCCTGATCTTTTTACCGCCAGCTTTTACAGCAGCTAATTCATTTTTAACAAAACCATCCAGTTCCTCCCAGGTAGTATCGTTACCGTTGCGGATCGGGTTCTTTAGGCGGTTGTAATCGTACAGATCCAATACTGAGGCTTGTGCCTGTGCGTTCAAACCACCTTTTGACAGCAAATCGTTCGGGTTACCTTCAACCTTGATAGGACGGCCTTCACGGGTCTTAACCAAAATCGCATGCCCTTCATAAGAAGATACATAGTAGTTAGGTACGCCCGGAGTCACTTCCTCAGGTTTAATTAAGTAAGGGATAGATTTGTGCACAGGAACTTTCTGACAAGCTGCCAGCGTAACTGCACCAACACCAAATCCAAGTGCCTTTAAAAAGTCGCGGCGTGGGGTTTTGGTCGATAAACCACCGCTGCTCAGAACATCCTCGATCGGAATTGGCTCGGCAAATTCGTGTTTATTTTTCTCAACAAATTCCGGGTCGTTGTTTAGCTCTTCTAAACCTTTCCAGTATTTCTTATTGCTGTCCATTTAAGCTATATAAACTGTAATGTTTCTCAAATTATTTATTAATAGTGGCACTTGCCGCACTCTATACCGCCCATCATGGCCTCGGTTACTTTTCCGCCTTTTCTGATCAGATCGTGAACCTGCTCCATCTTTTCGTAGTAAGCGTTGCCCTTGATGTTGATCTCAGTACGTTTGTGGCACTGGATACACCATTTCATGGTAAGAGGTGAGTATTGATAAACTTCTTTCATGGTTTCAACCGGACCGTGGCAAGTCTGGCATTTTAGGCCTTGTACTTTCACGTGCTGTGAGTGGTTAAAGTAAACCAGGTCAGGCAGGTTGTGAACGCGTACCCACTGGATAGGATGCATTTTAGTGCTATCGTATTTCTGAGTAGCCGGATCATAACCCAATGCGTCATAGATTTTAGCGATCTCAGCGGATGGCTCTTTCGCTCCCATTCTTGTAGTAATTACCTTGTGGCAATTCATGCATACATTTAACGACGGGATACTTGCGTTTTTAGATTTATATGCACCAGAGTGGCAGTATTGACAGTTAATCTGCATTACGCCAGCGTGTAAGTCGTGAGGGAATTTAATAGGCTGAACCGGTTGGTAACCTGTGTGAACGTTAGTATTCCACAAAGTAACCCACGTCCAACTGCTGCAGAATATTGTACCGCAAAGCACTACAAAGAATACAAACTTTTTATTCTTGATAAGCACTTTGGCCAACAGCATGGCTTTTGAAGGGCCTTCTTCCTCAACTGCAACTTCTTCAGGAGCAAGTGCTGGCCTGTTAGCAACCAAACGCTCTAAAGTGCTGATTACTTTGTTTAATACCAGGATCACGATGAAGGCAATGATGATCACACCGATCAGACCAAAAACAACCAAATTGCTTGGCCCTGTTTCTTGTGCAACAGCAGCACCGGCAGCAGGAGTTGCTTCTTTCTCTTTTTTGTACTCGGTACGTACGTAGGCGATTACGTTTGCAACGTCACCATCAGACAGGTCGCCAAAAACAGTCATGGCTGCCTGGTTGTACTCGTTGTAAATCTTAAGCGCTTTAGGATCTTTAGCCGCGATCAACGCCTGGTTGTTCTGGATCCATTTGGTGAGCCACTTGTCATCAGTTTCAGTTTCCAGCTGCGGGCCGAGGGCCGGACCGATCACACGCTGATCCAATTTATGGCAAGCTGTACATTTTGCTTTGAAGATGGCCTCGCCTTTAGAAGCATCTCCCTGGGCATAGGCTGTGAGTCCACAAATAGCAAGACCAGCCATTAAGATAAGCGACCTTGAAAATTGTTTTAAAATCAATGAGATACTTCTCATAAAGCGTATTTGTGCTAAATAGTTTTGTAGTTAATATATGAAAATAGACAAATCAAGTATGTTTTAACCCGCTTTTTCAGCCACAAAAGTAAAATTTATTACAGTATGGCTGACAAATTAATGACACGAATATCTAATTTATAATCGTTCTAAATAAATAGGAGAATTAGCTTTTAGATTGAAATTTGGCTGTTTTTGTTTATGTGAAACCAATCAGGTTTGTTAATACAATATTACCTTTTTTTTATAATAAAACTATTGTTTTAATATCCAGGCAAAAATCAATGGTGCAACAATGGTTGCATCTGATTCGACTATAAACTTAGGTGTATTGATGTCCAGCTTACCCCAGGTTATCTTTTCGTTAGGCACGGCACCCGAGTATGAACCGTATGAAGTGGTTGAATCAGATATCTGGCAGAAATAGCTCCAGAACGGGATATTTTCCATCTCCATGTCCTGGTAAAGCATCGGCACAACGCATATTGGGAAGTCGCCTGCAATACCGCCGCCTATCTGGAAAAAGCCAATTCCTTTACCTTCTGAGTTCTTTACATACCAGTCGGCCAGCCATGCCATGTATTCGATACCGCTCTTCATGGTAGTAGCTTTTATCTGGCCTTTTATCACGTATGAAGCGAAAATGTTACCCATGGTTGAGTCTTCCCACCCCGGTACAACTATCGGCAGGTTCTTTTCGGCAGCAGCCAGCATCCATGAGTTTTTAGGATCAATCTCATAGTATTGTTCCAACTCGCCGCTTAACAGAATTTTGTACATGAATTCATGCGGGAAGTAGCGTTCACCTTTGTCGTCGGCATCTTTCCATATTTTATGGATGTGTTTTTGCAAACGCCTAAAGGCTTCTTCTTCAGGAATACAGGTATCGGTTACGCGGTTGTAATGGTTTTCTAACAAATCCCATTCATCCTGCGGACTCAAGTCGCGGTAATTTGGTACGCGTTTGTAGTGTGAGTGGGCCACCAGGTTCATGATATCCTCTTCCAGGTTGGCGCCGGTGCATGAAATGATAGCAATTTTATCCTGGCGGATCATTTCGGCAAGCGAGATGCCCAGTTCGGCAGTACTCATTGCGCCTGCCAGTGTCACCATCATTTTGCCACCTTCGGCCAGATGGGTTTCATATCCTTTTGCCGCATCCATTAATGCCGCAGCATTAAAGTGCAGGTAATTTTTTTCAATAAACTGAGAGATTGGTCCTCGTGTGTTACTCATGTTTCAGCTGTAATGTGTGGGCGCAAAATTATAGATTTTGTTTAATCTGACTGTTAAATTTCAAAATTACCTTTCGGGGTAAACAACTATGCCGAATTTGAGTTTTATCTTCGCGCCGTTGCAGCCTATGAAAAAACTATTTACCGTATTTATTCTTTTCCTTAGCGTATTTCACGCAAATGCCCAGATAAAATGGCTGCCGAAGTTTATCAATAAGATGTATTTTGATAACGACAGCACCAAGCACAGCAGCTTTGTGGTGTTGCCGGTGATATCATCAGCCCCTGAAACAGGAGTAGAAATAGGCGGAGCAGGGCTCTACTCTTATTATAGTGATACCAGCCGGACAAGCTTTACCAAAGTCTCTAATATATATGGATACGCGACGGTGACCACCAAAGGACAAAGTCGTTTCAGTTTAAGCACTACTTACTTTTCACCTGCGAATGAATGGCATGTTTATTCAGCGGTGAATTATATCCATTTTCCTTTTAATTTTTATGGCATTGGTAATAACACCCGCAAAGCTGATGGTGAACTGGTAGATGAAAAGCGTTTCAAATTCAACCTGGATGCGGAGAAATTGATCACAAAGCAATTATATGCCGGTATAGTCGCCGGAGGCTTTAATTATAAATATGCCAATGCTGATCCGGCAAGCTCATTTTTTGAGACCGATCCTCAGGTGCAGGACAGGTCGGGAGGTGCAAGCGTATTTATCGGACCAAGTTTGATATTCGACACCCGCGACAATAATACTTATACTACCAAAGGCGCCATCATCACCGCATACTACAACCTGATGCATGGTATTTTAAGCAATAACAATTATGTAGGTGGATTTTTGAATATCGAATATTCCCAATTTTTCAAACTGAGTAATAAGTTTATTCTGGCAGTAGACATACAGGAGCAAAGCCTTACCGGCGGACAGTCTCCATTCTATCTGCTTCCGGAGCTAGGCAGCGACGAGATGATGCGCGGTTATTACAATGGCCGTTACCGCGACCGCAATTTTATTGCAGGGCAAACCGAACTACGTTACCGCATCTGCAACCGCATCGGCATTGTAGGTTTCCTGGGAACCGGGGAAGTGGCCCACGGTGATTTCTCTATCAATTCTTTAAAACCAAATTATGGCGGTGGCGTCCGTTATTTCTTTGATACGGAAAAAGGACTGAGCATCCGTGCAGATTATGGTATCGGCGAAAAAGTAGCCGGCGAAGCAAGGCAAAGTGGGTTTTATATTGGGTTAGGGCAAGCGTTCTGATTGTCTATTCCTCTAAATCTTCCAACTTTTTAACACCCCAGTAATCCAGCATTGATTGGATATATGAACAGTCTTCAAGGCTCTGTTCACTAAACAAGACTTTACTATTATCGAGCATGTTAAGATAGACGCCGGAATAAGATATCGTTCCTGACCGGGTGCTTACATTAATGGTAGCAGGGTTATATGAAGCCATGTGGTCGCGTCGTATAACCTGGGGCTTCTTAAAAAGATAATTTAGTTCAAACAATTTCAAATCATCGTCGACGCTCACCTGTTATGGCGTCAAATAGCGCGATTTAATATATCTCGCTATGGTGAAGAACCCAAGAACCACTATAGCGCCATTCCTGATTCCACGGTTAGAAAAAAAGGGCTTTGGCGGAGCCGAAATTAAATTATAACTACAAAAGGATACACCTACAAGGCAAAGAAACAGCAGGAATATTCCCCCATAGAATTCAGTTTTATTGCAATTAATTTTTGTTGGCATAACGGTTTAGGTTATTTTAGATAATCAAATCTAAATTATTAAAACCGAATCAAGAAATCCTCCTTCACCTGACCTTTTTTAAAATAAACCAATCCTATCCAGAAAAGATCAATCGTTACAGTAACCTGTGGATGGGCTTTTATTTGCGCCCAGGCTTCCTTCATCCCTTCACTCCAGTAGATATCATCAAATATTAATAGTGCGTTCCCATGCACTCTGGGCAGGCACCATTCAAAATATTTCAGTGTGGCATCTTTCTGGTGATTACCGTCTACAAAAACAAAATCAAGTTGGTCAAGGCTATCGATCACTCCTTTTAGGGTATCATCGAAATTGCCAATTACCTGCTTTATGTCTTTAATATTCGATTTCTCAAAAACCTCTTTGGCTGCATTTGCGGTCTGCGGGCAACCTTCCAGCGTGTAAAGTTCAGCTGACGGTGCTGCGCTTTTTATATATAATGAAGTAGTGCCAAGGCAAGTTCCCAGCTCGATCATGTTTTTGGGCTGCTGATCTTTTACCAGGCGGTAAAGCAATTGCGCCAATTTGGGTGGTTTTAGAGCATTTTTAGCAATCTCGCTTATTTTCTTTTGCTTGTTATTATTTACCAATGATCCTGCGCCCAGGTCGGTTACGGTTATCATCCTGGTGTCAGAAAGCAATTCCTGGCGGATACTTTCAATATCATTATAAATATCTTTGCGTTTGTAATCGTAAATAACCTCATCTAACAGCCTGTAAACGAAAGGCGAATGTGTCCCGTGCCTGTTTTTACCCCTCAAGCGATGCAGCAGGTAGTCCTTCGCGAACTTAAAATTTAACATGGCCGTAAAAATAGACAAAGGTTTAGTATTTTAGCTTACATAGAAATATGATAGACCCCAAAGAGATCAATTCCCTGATAAAACTGCTTGACGACCCCGACCGGGAAATATATGAGCATATCCACGATAAGATTCTTTCCTACGGCGGCGAGGTGATCGAATACCTTGAATCGGCATGGGAACAGGCATTCGATCCGATACAGCAGGAGCGCATTGCCAACCTAGTGCACGAGATACAATTCAGATTGGTAAAAGACGAGCTGAAATTATGGTACCAAGGTGGCGCTTTCGATCTGCTGCAAGGTGCGCTCATCATCAATAAATATCAATATCCTGATCTGGATGAGCAAAAAGTGATCAACCAGATAGAAGCTATTAAGCGCGACATCTGGCTGCAAATGATCTACGATAGCAGCCCGGCAGAGCAGGTGAAGCTCATCAACCATGTTTTTTATAATATCCACGGCTTCAGCGGCAATACCACCAATCACCAGGATCCACAGAACAGTTACCTGAACCAGGTATTGGAAACAAAAAAAGGCAACCAGATATCATTAGCTATTATTTATTCCATCATCGCCCAAAAGCTGGATATACCGGTTTATGGCGTCAACCTACCGCAGCACTTTATCCTGGCTTATGTAGATGAAACGAGGGAAACCGAATTTGAAGGCGGAGTTTTGTTCTATATCAATGCGTTTAATAAAGGATTTATCTTCGGTCGCCGGGATGTAGATATGTTCCTGAAGCAATTAAATCTGAAAGCTGAAAAGCAATTCTATGAGCCTTGCTCCAATGCTGACATTGTTCGCCGCATATTGCGCAACTTGATCAGCGCCTACGAAAATTTGGGATCAACAGATAAGGTGGCGGAGTTGAATGAATTGTTGGAGATAGTTAATAAGTGACCGGTTTATCTGTGTAATCTCACTTTCTAATCGGTGTAATCCCTCGTCAAAAGCCATTCTCTTGCATCCAATTTACTCCCCACTCAAACCACTTGCCTTTGTTTTTAGGATTGGTCATACCAAAACCATGTCCACCTTCCTGGAAAAGGTGCATCTCTGCCTTAACCTTGTTTTGTATTAAACCATCATAAAATAGCAGTGAATTTTGAACGGGTACCGCATCGTCATTTTCTGCATGTACCAAAAAGCACGGCGGGGTATCCACGTCAATTTGCTTCTCATTTGAGTAAAGATCAATTAACTCCTGCGATGGGTTGTCACCGATCAGATTTTTGCGTGAACCTGCATGCGCAAATGGCCCGAAGGTGATAACCGGGTAAATAAGCATCGCAAAATCAGGACGCAGACTGATATTTTTTTTATTAGGGATAACTTCTTTTTTAAAATGAGTTGCTAATGTCGACGCCAAATGCCCGCCTGCTGAAAAGCCGATGATGCCAATTTTATCAGGCTTTATGCCCCATTCGGCGGCCCGCTCCCGTACTATTTGTATCGACCTTTGTGCATCCTGTAACGGTCCGATGGTTTTATCAACCATGATTTCGTCACTCGGCAAACGGTATTTTACGACAAAAGCGGTAACACCTATTTTGTTAAATTCCCTGGCAATATCTTCCCCTTCATAAGTAATCGTTAGGTTAATATAACCACCGCCGGGAAATACGATAACAGCAGTACCATTTGCTTTGCCCTTTTCGGGAAAGTAGGGCGTGATGGTCGGGTCCGTTACCTGGCTTATACTATATCCTTCCCTTTTCTCTACATAAGTAGCTGGCGCCTTTTTTGAATTAGGCACACCATTGGGGTAAAGCGGAATGGGTTTTTCTTGTGCGTTAGAACTTAAAGAAAATACCATAGCTGCGCCGAGCAATAAGCAAAAGTTTTTTAGCATAGTTAATGTATAGTTGACGGTTAATCGGTAATAACCAAATATAGCCAACTATTTTGAACCGCCAAATTCCATCAAATAAGCTTTCAGGAAATCATTCAGATCGCCATCCAGTACAGCCTGTGCGTTGGATGTTTCATGATCTGTACGCAAATCCTTCACCAGTTTATATGGATGCAATACGTAATTTCTGATTTGTGAACCCCATTCTATTTTCTTCTTGCTGCCTTCTATTGCATTCGTCGTTTCCTGACGCTTGCGCATCTCGATCTCATACAATTGCGATTTTAGGAGGCGCATGGCGTTATCCTTGTTTTGCAATTGTGAGCGCGACTCCTGGTTTTTGATAATGATGCCAGATGGCTTGTGATACAAACGCACCGCAGTTTCCACCTTATTCACGTTCTGTCCGCCTGCACCACCCGAGCGGAAAGTTTCAAATTCAACATCTGCCGGGTTGATCTCGATCTCGATCGTATCATCTACCAACGGATAAACATAAACTGAGGCAAATGAAGTATGGCGTTTAGCATTCGCGTCAAACGGCGATATACGCACCAGTCGGTGTACACCATTCTCCCCTTTCAGGTATCCGTAGGCAAAATCACCTTCAAACTGTAAAGTAACCGTCTTCACTCCAGCCACATCACCTTCCTGGAAATCCTGTTCGGTAACTTTGTAGCCGTTCTTCTCGCCCCACATAATGTACATACGCATCAGCATGCCGGCCCAGTCGCAGCTTTCGGTACCTCCCGCGCCTGCCGTGATCTGCAATACGGCGTTCAGCTGATCTTCCTCAGCCGATAGCATATTTTTGAATTCCAGTTCTTCCACCGCGGTTGTTGCTGTATCAAACTGTTCTTGCATTTCAGCTTCCGTAGCGTCGCCTGCCTGGTAGAATTCAAATAACACGCCAGTATCTTCAACAGTGGATTCTACCTGCTGAAACGCGTCTGTCCAAACTTTTTTGGTTTTGATAGAAGCCAGAACCTTTTCGGCTTCCTTAGGGCTGTCCCAGAAATTGGGACCAACGGTTATTTCCTGTTCCTTTTGTAGCGCATCGAGTTTATTATCGATGTCAAAGATGCCTCCTCAGGGAAGTTATTCTATCCCTTAAATCCTGGATCTGTTCTTTAGTCATGGCGCAAATATATGATTTTTGATGTGCAGATGTGCTGTTGATGTGCGGATATGCAGATGTGCGAATGTGCAGATGTTTTTAAGATGAAAAGCAACTTTACAACTTTTCAACCTTGCAACTTTCCAACGTGCGCCAGCCCGAGGCCTCGCCCCCTAAAAACGTCAAAGGGGTTGTAAATTAATACAGCCCCTCTGAACGTGCTTTTATAGGTAGTGTATCTTTAGCCAACCATTAGCCTGTCTAACACAGTGCTCAGGTCGGCGCGGTTGCCATTTAATTTGGTAAGGAAAGTAGTTAAAGTAAATTCCTTGTTCTTTTCGCCCTTGGTTTGCTCGATCAGATCAAGCATCACCGGCGGGATTAATGCTTTAGAAATATTCAACGCCGAAGCAGGACTGATATTGTAATATCGGTTCAGCTTATTAGCGAACTTGTTGATCACACTCGTGGTCAGCGGACTCTTATATATTTCCGGAAATTGGAAATATTTTACAAGGTCCTTTAGCTTACCCGATTCCATCTGTCCTTTAAAAACCTCGATAATAGAACTTGAAGCATCATTGATCACGGCTTCACGGTCTTTTTCCAGTATTTCCGGATTGTCAATAACAGCCGTCCCGGCGTTATTTTTGACTATCAAAAAGAGTCTTTCAAACATAAAAAATTCCCTCAATTAGCAGATTAACATTTTGATGACAAATAGCTTTTTTATTTATCAACACCACAAAGGTATGACTTAAAATTTTATAAAATCAAAAGAATTGTCAAAATATTTTAAGATTTTCACAATTTTTCAGTGTACATTAAACACTATGTAGGGTGTGTTGTTTTAACACCCAAAAGAGGTGTGTTTTTGACACTGAAATCAGGTGTAATCCCGACACAAATTTCGGTTTCGATCTTATCGAAAAAACACTAAAATTTATTGTCATCCACCTGAATTTTTAATTCTATTTTTGTCCAAAACCATTCAAACATGCTGCCAAATATTGATTTTACCACGACCCAGGCTTATAAATACTTAGCCGACCATTACATTGATATCACTTCAAAGAGCTTAAAAGATCTTTTTAAAGCTGATAATCAAAGATTTGAGAAGTTTTCATTAAAATTTAATGACATCCTGCTCGATTACTCTAAGAACCGCATCGATGATGAGACCGTTGCTTTATTGATACAGTTGGCAAAAGAATGTAGGGTAAAAGATGCAGCCGAAGCCATGTTTTCGGGCGAAAGGATCAACGCGACCGAGAACCGTCCGGTGCTGCATATCGCCCTGAGAAACAGGAGCAACAGTCCGATATATGTTGACGGACAGGACGTGATGCAGGACGTAAACCGCGTGCTCGACCAGATGAAAAACTTCAGCGATGCGATCATCTCCGGCTCGTGGAAAGGTTACACCGGCAAAACTATTACCGACGTAGTAAATATCGGTATCGGCGGCTCAGACCTTGGCCCGGTAATGGTAACCGAGGCTTTGCGTCCATACAAAAATCATCTGAAGATGCACTTTGTATCCAACGTGGATGCAACACATATAGTAGAAGCATTGAAACCGCTTAACCCGGAAACTACCTTATTCCTGATCGCTTCAAAAACCTTTACCACGCAGGAAACAATGGCGAACGCACATAGCGCCCGCGACTGGTTTATTGCCGGTGGTGGTAAAGATGGTGATGTGGCTAAACACTTTGCGGCCCTATCAACCAATGCGCAGGCTGTTGAGAAATTTGGTATCGACACCAAAAACATGTTCGAGTTTTGGGATTGGGTTGGCGGACGCTATTCATTATGGAGCGCGATTGGTTTATCGATTTCTTTAAGCATCGGTTTTGAAAACTTTACAGAGCTGCTTACCGGCGCTCACCAGATGGACCAGCACTTTAAAAATACCGAACTGGAGCAAAACCTGCCGGTGATATTGGCTTTAGTTGGTATCTGGTATAACAACTTTTTCGAATCTGAAACCGAAGCTATACTTCCATACGACCAATACATGCATCGCTTTGCTGCCTACTTCCAGCAGGGAGATATGGAAAGTAATGGCAAGCACGTTGACCGCAACGGTAATACAGTAGATTATTCCACCGGACCAATCATTTGGGGCGAACCTGGAACCAATGGTCAGCACGCATTTTATCAACTAATCCACCAGGGAACTAAACTGATCCCTTGCGATTTTATCGCGCCAGCAATTTCACACAATCCGCTGGGTGAGCATCACCAGATGTTATTGTCCAACTTCTTCGCTCAAACCGAAGCATTAATGAACGGCAAAACCCGCGAAGAAGTTGTGGCTGAATTAAAAGCAGCAGGAAAATCAGATGCAGAAATAGAGAAGCTGGCTCCTTTTAAAGAGTTCGACGGTAACCGTCCGACCAATTCTATTTTGGTGAAGAAGATCACCCCGCGCACATTGGGTTCACTGATCGCGATGTATGAGCATAAGATATTTGTTCAGGGTATTATCTGGAACATCTACAGCTTTGATCAATGGGGTGTTGAATTAGGCAAGCAATTAGCCGGAAAGATTCTTCCTGAGTTAAGGACTAACGACGAAATCAGCAGCCACGATTCATCCACTAATGGTTTGATCAATCAATATAAAGGCTGGAGATAGCGTTCAATTTGCAGTTATTAGTGGGCAGTTTGCAGGGGATATCACTACTGCAAATTGCTAACTTTTTTATTTCAGTAACAAATCAAATACCTTATAGCTTATTAATCAGTTCTTCTTTTCCTATTTTAAGATGATCGGCAACCTCGCTTAAAATTGCATTGAGCGTGCCCAACTTTAGAGGATCGTGGTTAGGAATCGTAAGATGATGTGCCCCTGTATCCGATAACCTTGACAACCTGATATGACTTCCTTTTTGTCTTACAACTTCATAGCCGTATTTTGCAAGTAGCTTGACCAGATCAGAGCCGGAAACATTGCGAGGAGTTTTTAGCGACATAGAAAGCAGATATCAAACGGTAATTATCTCTTCCTTTACCAAATGAAGCCGAATAATTTTGGGGATATTAGGTTCATCAAAATGACATTGCACAGCTTCGCGGATATTTGATTTAAGTTCATCCAATGTATCAGCTTCCGTAAATATGCTTTCTCCTATGGCTCTTGCGGTGTAACCGCCCTCTAATGCTTCTTCAACCAAAAAGAATATTTCGTTCATATATCAAATTTACAGATTTTTAATAATTAATTCTTCACCCTCTCAAAATATACTATCTGTAGTTTACTGATTCTCATATTATTCGTCCTGTCTTAGGAATACATGAAGTTATTACGTCAATTATTCCGTCCTGACAAAGTATAGAATAATGCGTCATTTCTTGATCATCATAAATTCCGCTGCTTTCATCTTTGAACCAATCTAAATATTCCGATTTTTTAGTTTGCCCGAATACTTGGAGCGTTGGGTTATTTAGAGATTTTATCCTCCCAGACTCAACAGTAATTCGATAAGAGAAATAAGAATCGAATACTATCTTGAAGGGTTTGCCAACAGTCCATTCTTCAAATAATAATACTAATACGCCCATTTCGTGGGTTAATGAACGCATATCGATTGAACTACTTGAAATTTCTATTGGATTCCAGCTCGTATAAATATCAAATTCCATTGCTGCTAATTAGATTTAGGTATTTCATAAAATAAAAATAGGAATAATCTTCCGACTATCCCTACTTATGGTTGATTGAGTAAGTATGCTAAATTACGCTTCTACCGCGTTCCCGATCAGGTGATTTGCCATCAGGTATTCAGCAATCTGTACCGCGTTGGTAGCAGCACCTTTGCGCAGGTTGTCTGATACGATCCAGCAGTTCAAAGTATTCGGGTTGCTTTCGTCGCGACGGATGCGGCCTACAAATACTTCGTCTTTTTCGTGTGCATCAAGCGGCATCGGGTATTTCAGGTTGGCTACATCGTCAACCACAACTACACCCGGAGCTTTTGACAATAGGTCACGTACTTCGTCCAGGTCGAAATCATTTTCAAACTCGATGTTAACCGACTCTGAGTGACCGCCGATAACCGGGATACGAACGGTAGTAGCCGTTACACGGATGCTGTCGTCGCCCATGATCTTGCGGGTTTCTTTGATCATCTTCATCTCCTCTTTGGTGTAACCGTTTTCGGTAAACACATCGATATGAGGGATCACATTCAGGTCGATTGGGTAAGTATAAGCCCTTGGCCCGTCGGTAATACCTTTACGTTCGTTGAATAACTGGTCCACAGCCTTAACGCCTGTACCGGTTACCGACTGGTAGGTAGAAACCACAATTCTTTTTACTTTATATTTATCATGCAACGGTTTCAGCGCAACAACCATTTGTATGGTTGAGCAGTTAGGGTTTGCAATGATCTTGTCTTCTGCTGTCAATACATTGGCATTTACCTCGGGCACTACCAGTTTCTTGGTAGGATCCATTCGCCATGCTGATGAATTATCTACAACGGTTGTGCCTGCTTCGGCAAACAAAGGTGCCTGGGCCAATGAAGTGCTCCCGCCGGCTGAAAATAAAGCCAGGTCGGGCTTCTGTTTTATCGCATCCTCAACAGAAACCACCTTATACTGCTTACCCTTGAATGTTACTTCCTTACCAACACTCTTTTCTGAAGCTACGGGGATTAACTCTGTTACCGGGAAGTTGCGTTCTGCCAGAACCTGCAACATTTTAGTGCCCACCAATCCTGTGGCACCTACTACTGCGACTTTCATTGTTTTTTAAAATTGTTTATTAATAAATGAACCCCAAATATCCGAATTATTCTGCGCTAATTGTGCATTATTGATTTGGAATTATTTGAATCTTAATTTATTGGGTGAAAACGGAGCCCATATTTAATTAATTGTAAAATCAGCTCTGATATTTTCAATTTTTACAAATAACTAAAAGACTTGAGATTTCAGTTGGCACATAAAAATCATATCGCATCAATCCCTATCAGGAAAACACTGCGGTCCGGCGGCACCTCCATCATACTCAAGCACTATATTTTCCTTATAAAAAATCTGGTTACATCCATCATTGTAATGTTTGGCTTCCTCGTTAGATAGGTTATGATCGAATAGCAGATAAGAGTATTCGCCCATACCGCTTCTAGCAAAACCTATTTGTGTTGTTGAAAAATTCTCGATAGAAATGCAATTTGCCTTATCAAGCAGTAGTTTGATTTTTTTTAAGGTTGAATTATCCCAATGTGCTATTTTCAATAGTCGATTTAACTTTTCAGAATTATATTGAAGCTGCCAATCTTGAAAGGTCTCCGACGCTCCATTACTAGTTCTTTCAATAGTCAAATCGATACTCTCATTTATTCCAAAATTTGAATTTGCCGGTTCAAATTCTATTCTGATTTTACAGTTCTTTGGCGTCAGTTTAAGAAATTCTGATTTGAGGTTAGCGATATGAGCGTAGTTTGAATCGATATTTTTAATCATTAACTTTTTGCTACTTCTTGGCATGGTGACAACGAAAAGCAAAAACTCTTTTTCATGATCCGGTGCAGTCGTATAATTTTTTGTTAGAGTGTCCCTCACATCCTGCGGCAAATCTTTTATTGAAACATTAAATAAGGAGTCTTTATTTATGCCTTTTCTAAGTTGCTGAGCATGAACAGAAACTGACAGGAGGAGGATTACAAGGATGAAGAGGTTCTTTTTCATATAAGTTGGATAAGGTATTCGGTCATTAAAACAAAGGAACAAAATAAAATTCAGAAAGCATTCCATGCTATCAATCGCTATAACATTTTCAATCAAAAGCCTACCTTTGCGCATCAATAATTAACTTCATGAGCGAAAAGATTTTAGTGATCGGCGCTAATGGCCAGATTGGGACAGAACTGGTCACCGCATTGCGCGACAAATATGGCGCCGAGCAGGTAATCGCATCCGATATTAATAGCCCTACCTATGCCATCCGTCACAGCGGCCCGTTCGAGTTTGTGAACGTCCTGGACAAGGACAATCTGCATCACATTTTTACAAAACATCAGCCTACCCAAGTATATCTGCTGGCGGCCATTCTATCAGCAGTAGGCGAACAAAAACCCAAAGTGGCCTGGGACCTGAACATGACCGGCCTGATCCAGATATTGGATTACGCTGTAGAGTTTGGCGTAAAAAAAGTATTCTGGCCAAGCTCAATAGCCGTTTTCGGACCGCATTCGCCACAGGAAAATACCCCGCAATATTGTGTGATGGATCCTAACACAGTTTATGGGTTCAGCAAATTGGCAGGTGAGCGCTGGTGCGAATACTATTACCAAAAGCACGGATTAGATGTACGCAGTCTACGTTATCCGGGACTGATCGGCTGGCGGGCAAACCCGGGCGGCGGCACTACCGATTATGCCGTGCATATATTTCATGAAGCATTAAAAAAAGGAAGCTATCAAAGCTTTTTATCAGCCAATACGGCTCTGCCGATGATGTATATGGATGATGCTATTCGTGCTACGATTACGCTTATGGATGCTCCGGCTGAACAAGTTATTATCCGCTCATCATATAACCTTGCCGGTATCAGCTTTACCCCTACCCAACTGGCTGACGAGATCAAAAAATTTATGCCTGATTTTGAGATCAGCTATGCTGACAGTGATCCGCGACAAGCTATTGCCGACAGTTGGCCAAAATCGATAGACGACAGCTATGCGCAAAAAGATTGGGGCTGGAAGCTGGAGTATGATCTGAAGGCGATGACGGAAGATATGCTGAAGAATTTGAAGAACGTCATATTAGCTTAAAGCTGAAAGACTAAAGCCAAAAGCTTTTAACCAAAATAGCTATATTTACTGCCTGCTTGTAAGGCAGAGGGTTCGGGATTACAATACCCCTATAATCCATGAGCCTATAATTATGAATTAAATAAAAAATGGGAAGAGCATTTGAATTCCGTAAAGAAAGAAAGCTAAAGCGCTGGTCGAAGATGGCGGTGCAATTTACACGCCTTGGTAAGGAAATTGTAATGGCCGTTAAAGCCGGCGGCGGTGATCCGAACACCAACTCGCGCCTTCGTACTGCCGTGCAAAATGCCAAAGCAGTAAACATGCCTAAAGACCGTGTGGAAGCTGCTATAAAAAGAGCTACAAGCCGCGACGAAAAAGACTACGAAGAAATTGTATACGAAGGGTACGCGCCGCACGGCGTAGCTATTCTTGTTGAAACTGCTACAGATAATATCAACCGTACTGTTGCCAACGTGCGCAGCTACTTTACCAAAGTAGGCGGAACATTGGGTAAAACAGGATCTTTGGATTTTATATTCACCCGCAAATCGGTATTCACTTTTGTTCCCGGCGACCGTGATTTGGAAGAACTGGAATTTGAATTGATCGACGCTGGTTTGGAAGAACTGTTTATTGAGGCTGACGAAGAAGGCAACGATATAGCTGTTATCCATACCGCATTTGAAGATTTCGGCAAGATGCAGAAGGCTTTGGAAGGAATTGGTATCGAGACCAAATCGGCCAAGCTGGAGCGCATCCCGCAATCATTCCATGAGGTGAATGAAGAACAAGTTGCCGACGTTATGAAACTGATCGATAAACTGGAAGAGGACGACGACGTCCAGGCGGTTTATCATAATATGGCTGAATAGAGATTAGTTAATCAGTGATCAGAGATTAGTTATCAGGCGAATCTCGTAAATCATAAAATCGTGTCACATGCCATTATTCACATCACGCAGGCAGGAGAAGAAAGTTAAAGTAACCTTTAGCAATGGCTTGCTTTTTGTTGAAAAGGAAGATGGGAAGTCAGAGGTTTTTCCGCTTGAATTTTTTCCAAAGCTGATGAATGCAACCGATGAACAGCTTGAGGACTGGAAGCTGACAGAGAAGGGAATTCATTTTAATCAGCTTGACACAGACGTAGATGTGAGATATTAGATATGAGATATGAGATGAAGACAGCATTGTCTCACATCTCATATCTCATATCTCAAATCTAAATAAAATGACGTTCGAAGAATTTTTTAAGAAGAAGAAGATCAGTCTGGTCGCTCTTGAGCAGGGTGAACCGGGGCTTTTTTCTGAATTTAAAGTTCACTATGAAAAGATGGGCGAAAAAAGCTTCGACCACACTAAGAAATATTGGTTCAATAAGCTAAGACTACGTTTCCCTGCTCCGCCTGAGCCAAAGGTGGAAAAAGTAGTTATTGAAAACTCCTTAGCTGAGCAGACCATTATTGAAACTTTAGAAGAGAAGCCAGCACAAGCAACCCCTAAAGTAGGCTTCACTCCACTATTTAAAGCAGGTGCAACAAAGCCTGCTGAAACCGCACCAACACCGCAAGTAAAACCTGAGGTTGAAAAAACTGAAGAAGCAGAAAAAACAGTAGCACCAGTTGGCTTTAAGCCAAGATTCAAAGCGGGAATTACAAAACCTGCTGAGCCGACCGCAAATACTGAACCGGCACGAGAACCGGAAAAACCTGTAAAGGAAGAAAAGCCAGCATCAGCGCCTGTTGGTTTCAAACCTCGGTTTAAGGCAGGGGTTACAAAACCAGCAACGCCAATTGAGCCCGCTGCAAATACTGAAGCAACGCCGGAGCCTGAAAAACCTGCTGAAAGTGAAAAACCTGCATCAGCACCTGTTGGTTTTAAACCGAGATTCAAAACTGGAGTTACTAAGCCTGCTGCACCAGTTGAACCTATAGAAAATATAGAAGCTCCCAAACCGGAACCAGAGAAACCCACAGAGGAAGAAAAACCTGCATCGCTTGGTTTTAAACCGCGCTTTAAAGCGGGTGTGACGAAGTCTATTGATCCGTCTTCTGAAGAGAAAGACGAGCCGAAAGAGGGGGAATAATATCCCAATCCCATTTTGTCTGAGCGATAGCGAAGAATCTAAAAACGGATTATAGTTACTATTCCAAAACTCAATTTGAACAAAGAGGTCAGCATTCAAATTCAGGGCCTCAACATACTACTCGCGACAGATGCTTCACTATCGCTCAGCATGACAAAAAAACGAGAATTACTTCTTATGCTCAAACAACCACGGAATTAACTGAGGCTCTTTAAAAGCATCATCCCAGCTGTTGTGGTCGTCATTAGGGTAAACGGTAAATTTTGGGTTGCCGCCTTCGGCTTTGATGGCTGCTACCATGATCGATGAGTGATCGAATGGCACTACACTATCTTTCTGACCGTGAAATATCCACATCGGTACTTTCTTAGCATAGACCTTTGCATTCAGCGTATTATCACCGCCGCAAATAGAAAATGCGGCAGCAAACCATTCAGGTTTACGACGAAGTAGTTCAAATGTCCCCATGCCCCCCATCGAAAGGCCGCCTACATATACATGGTGTTTGTCGACAAAGGGTTTATCCAGCCATTGATCTATCAAGCCCAATAAGCCGGTCATGGCTGTAGTTGGGTCACCGCCCTGGACAAAGGTCCAGGTTATTTTTCCTGAAGCATCATGACCAATTTTAACATTGCTCCAAAAACTGTTAGCCGGGCATTGCGGGAAGATCACTATTGCTGGATATTTGGCGCGAATGGTATCATTCAGGAAAAGCTGTGTGCCATACTTTAATTGGGACTCATTATTGTTACCTCGCTCACCTGCTCCGTGCAAAACGATGATCATTGCATATTTTTTGGTAGGATCAAAATTTTGCGGGAAGATGAAACGATATGGAATGGTATCGCCTTTATTAATATAACTACCACGATCAAACCGCGATGCATCAGTGGATTGGGCAAAAACCGGGAATGCCAGGCAAAGGCCTAGCATTCCGGTTAAAAATATTTTTATAGCTTTCATTATTACGTTCAGATATTTTCTACAGGTTTCAGAACGTAAATAACGAATTTTTAATCAATTCCTTGCAAGTGCAGGGCTTTGGAAACCAATTTTCTTCAGTCCATGCTGCACCTCAGGGCAACTCATGAATAATTTCCAGAGTAAACCACTGCGATAGTTCTCGATCATTACTATCTCTGGCCCCTGATCAATAGCCAAATAGGATTTGGCATACCAGTTATGCGATTCGCTGAAGGCATCCACAAAGCCATATTCGCCCCAGATCTTATCCCCCAGGTCATAATAAAAATGGCGCAAAGCCTTCATCGAATATTCTGGTGTATAAGGAAATGCTGATAATGCAGCAGTTGGCGTAATTACCCCTAAATCATTTGTTGGTGAATGGGCATTGTAGCCTTCATAGTTATCACTGGCAGTTAATCCCCAGCAATCTTCGCCATAACCTTTGTAGTGTTTTGGATTATCAACGCAGTACGCATGATTAATGAGTGTATGATTTTTATTCTGCTCCCAATAATCAGCATATTGATCCTTTAGGCCACGGGGGTCAAGCCCCATAAATGAGTATTGAGAGAAGAAAAGCGGGCCTCCATAATCAAAACCCAGAGGCAATTTAAAGCCATAAAATGTTTTGCCGTTTTTGAAAAAATCGCTTTGCGCCCAGCCTCTCTCATAAATATCAGCGCTTACCGGATAACGTTGGGCCGATTCAGCCAGGATATAAGTGATCAGGCATTCGTTAAAACCGCGTATCGGGAAATTCATCACCCAGCCATTGTTAGGCGACCAATGCCAATACAAATTATCCCTTCCACCCTGTGTATACCAGCTCCATTCCATCTCGCCCCACATCCAATTGATCACATCACGAATCCGTTGTTCCTTCTGATCGTTCCCTGTAAAATATTGGCGGGCGCAGAGCAGTCCTTCAAAAAGGTAAGAGGTTTCTACAATGTCCCCCCCATCGTCTTTACGGCCGAAACGGATCACTTTACCAGTTTCACCATTCATCCAGTGCGGGAATGCACCGTGAAACTCATCTGCTTTAAACAGGAAGTTCACGATCTTAAGCATCCGGTCGACCGCCTGCTCATGGGTGATAAATTTGCGATGATCGGCTACGATCAAAGCCATAATACCAAACCCTGAGCCGCCTGTGGTTACTACTTCATCACCATAATCAAATGACTTATTGCTGCGCTCTCTGGCCAGTCCGCTTACAGGGTGACCAAAGTCCCAAAAATAGCGGAACGTTTGTTTCTGCACCACATCAAGCAGGGCACTATCGGATAGCCCTTTAATAATTCCGACCGGCTTAATGCCCTCATCAGCTTGTTTTGATTTATTTTGAGAGAAGCCCAATAAGGTGACTGAGCTTAATAAAATTGCGATAAAAAAAGATCTCATCTGCTAAAAAATTAAATTTCTATAAGTTCGGGCTTTGGAAGCCCAGGTTCTTCATACCTGTTTTTACTTCAGGGCAGCTCATAAACAAATTCCAGAGCAGGCCGCTGCGGTAGTTTTCAATCATATCGATGATCGGGCCCTGATCGATGGCTAATGTTGAATTGGCAAACCAGGCATCATTCAGATCAAAAGAATCATAAAAGCCATATTGTCCCCACACCTTGTCGCCCAGTTTGTAATAAAAATACCGTAACGCCGCCATCGATTGCGTTGGTGTATAAGGTAATGACGATATAGCCGCGGTTGGTGCAATCACCCCAACATCATTAGTTGGCGAACTTGCGGTATAACCATTTTCGATATCACTGGCCGTCAATCCCCAGCAATTGGCATTGTAGCCGCTATTGCCCTGCGGGTTTGCGACACAGTAATTATAATTAATCATGGCGTGCGCTTTATTTTGTACACCATAGCTTGCATAAGCATCAGACAATCCGTTTGGATTGATACCAAGGAATGAATAATGTGCAAAGAATAACGGTCCGCCTTCTGCCGGGCCAAGAGGTAAAGCCACACCGAAATAGGTATTACCATTCTTCATAGCACCGTTCTTAGCCCAACCTTCATCATAAACTGCTTTGGTTATAGGATGAGTGGATGACGATGCTGCCATCACATAAGTGATCAATGCTTCGTCCCAGCCATTCACCTGCATATTGGTCGACCATGTATAATCGGGGCTCCAATGCCAATAAAGTGTATTTTGTCCGTTCTGGGTGAACCAATCCCACTCCACTGCATTCCACAAGGCATTGATGTCATTGCGCAAAGTAGTTTCCGGCACGCCGGAATCATTAAAATATTGACGCGCGGTTAATAAGCCCTGCATCAGGTAAGCAGTCTCTACCAGATCAGCACCATCATCTTGTGTGCTGAAAGGTACTACAACACCGGTTGCCCCGTTCATCCAATGCGGAAATGCACCATGAAAGGTTTGCGCTGTCTTTAAAAATCCAACTATCTTTTGCATGCGTGCCAAACCATCAGCGCGTGTAACAAACTGCCGGTTGATAGCCGCCACAATCGCCATTATACCAAATCCTGAACCACCTGTAGTTACCACATCCCCCGAAGTGTTCCTTTCACGCGCCAGGCCGCTTGTTGGATGGCCAAAATCCCAGAAGTATTTAAAGGTTTGTTTTTGAACCAAGTCGAGCAACGCATCATCTGATAGAATAGGAAATTTATTCGTGGTATCAACAGCAGTAACTAGTTGTACGCTAACCGGTGTTTGTAAACCACCACCTATGGACGATTTAAGTGAAGTCGAAATAGCTAAAGTATATTGTGTAATAGCTTGTAAAGTCGACGGCGTAATTATTATCGTACTGTCATGATTATCATAAGCAGTAGTAAAAGACGCCGATGTTCCGGCTTTACTGTTAAATGTTATGCTACTCCCTGCTGAAGAATGATTTACAGCCGCCGAAAATGATATCCGGATAACAGGTTGAGTGTTGACATTTTTATATACTGATGAGTTATTGGAAACACCGTTTATCTTTAAGCTTGCAAAACTGAATGAAGATGGTGTTACAGGCGTTGGCGTTACTTTTTGCCCCTTCGAGCATCCCAAAAGCGCCAAAACTAAAATCACACTCCAGCTATATCTTATTCTTTTCATTCGCTCTTTTATCCTGTTATAATTTTCAGATCGGCATTAAAAAAGGTTGCCGTCCGTCAAGTTGACAGACGAACAACCTCAACCTAAATCAATCAACTGTTATCTACCTAATTTTTCAAGATTATATAATGCGGATATCTCTGCTGCAGAAAGTACCTTGTCATAAACTCTAACCTGGTCCATCTGCCCAGTTAAATAACTTGCCCAGGGCTGAGAGCCTGTGGCAGATGTCTGACTGGGATTAGTTTGAAATTGCACACAACCGAATACCATTTTACCGAGGTTGGTAAACGCAGGTGCTCCTGTCAATGGGTTATTATTATTCAAGGCATTACCAGTATTAACCGATGCTCCATTAACATACAAGGTACATGTCCCATCCAACTTATTATATGAGAATGTGACATTGGTCCAATTATTAAATAAATTCGGTACGCCATCCACTGAATAAGTATAGTCATTGTTATTGTTGGATATATGTATCCTTACTTTCCCATTAGTGTTATCGCTGCCGTTCTCAAAAAACATCTCGATATTGCCCCAAAAGTTTGCTGTATTCGCAAAGGTAAAAAAGCCGATTATACCGTTGGATGGCGGAGGAGTATTTACCCAAACACTGGTGGTGAAATTCCCCAATGTAGATAAAGCTTGCGGTGCATCGCATAAAGCGTAACCATTAGTAACGCCTTGTAGCCCCTGCCCTGAGATACCCGTGCCATAAGAGTCCAAAGTAAGGGCACCTGTACTTTTAGAGACGCTATCTATTAATGATCCACTGAAGGACCAATAAGCTACCAGGCTATCTGGTTCAATTTCTTTTGAACTGTTATAGCCGTTGAATGATGGTAGCGGCTTCTTGGGGGCATATGATTTGGGGTCGAAGCTTTTTTGGCAGGAGGACAGTGTCAGACCCAAGGCCGTGGCTGCCATTGCTAAAGCTAATGTTATATGTTTAATTGTTTTCATTTTGTCTCGATCTAATGATTAATAACCAGGATTTTGCGTCAATGTACCGGCACTCAAATCAATTTCATTTTGCGGGATAGGCCAAACCTCATTTTTATTTGCTTTCCAGCCTCTCGGTCCAAATATGGCAGCAGCCCTACCCTGGCGGATCACGTCAAAATAGCGGTCAAATTCCATAGCTAATTCTACGTGACGCTCATTCCAGATAGCTAATTGCAGTGCTGATTTGTCTGTGGTGGTTACCGGAGGAAGAATAGCATTATTTCCAGCCCTTGCCCTGGCACGAACCATCTCGAGAGATGCCAACGCTGCAGCAGCATTACCAAGTTCATTGTTAGCTTCAGCATTCATTAACAATACATCAGCATAACGCAAAACGATCTTATCCTGCTGGCATCCTTCATTGAATCCGGATACATACAAGCTGAAAGGAACATATGATTTTTGATTGTACATCGGGTTGTCACCTGACGCAGGTATTACGTCACCTTCGGGAGTTGTTTCTCCGCGGAAAATGATCGTGGCATCACGGCGCGGATCGCCTGTTTCATATGCAGCAGCCAAAGCAGCGCTTGGTACATTGAAGCCCCAGCCACCACCGGTTGAGCCGCGTACTCCCTGTACTTGTGAGTACTGCGAGTTTGAAGCAGTAGGATTATTTGGAATGAGCATGCATTGGATCTCAAAGATCGATTCAGAATTGTTTTTGTTATTTGTTCTGAACATCTGCTCATAGTTAGGGAATAAGGTGTAACCCAGACCCATTACCTGGTTAGTATAGTTCAATACATCATTCCACTTAGCCGGGTTTGATGACGCTTCATACATTGCAGCCTTCGCATGCAACGCAAGCGCCGCACCTTTGGTTACATGACCAATATCAGCGCCAGAATACGATTGCGGCAATACCGCAGCAGCGTCAGTCAGGTCAGTTTCGATAGCTGCCCAAACCTGCGCTTTGGGTGAACGCGGGATGTTGTACTCGCTGGCAGCTTTTGGAACATGTAAACGCAACGGCACATCACCAAAAGCCCTTACCAATCTGAAATAGCACCAGGCACGGATAAATTTGGCTTCAGCCAGATACCTGTTCTTCAAAGAGGCATCCATGTTGATGTTTGGCACATTGTCTAATATCTGGTTGGCCAGGTTGATTGTCCTGTATTCTCCACCCCAGAAATCAGATATCTGCCCTTCGCCTGAGTTTGCGGAAAAGTTGTGAAAGTCGTTCATGAACGCGGCATCGGTAGGTGTACTACCCTTATCTACATCATCAGAACCCATGCTTTCAATAGCTATAGGTGCAAAAGCAATGTTGGTCCATTCATGTAAGTTGGCATACATCCCATTCAGGGCATCAGTCGCATCCTGCTGGGTCTGCCAGAATTTCGTTGCCGAAACCGTTCCGGTCGCCTGTACATCCAGGAAGCTCTTTTTACAGCTTTGGGCTACGACCAATAATGCAGGGATACCGATTATAAGTAGTCTCTGCAAAAATTTCTTATTATTCTTCATTTCTTTTTCTCAATTAAAAAGTAACGTTTACACCAAAGTTGTAAGTTGCATATAGTGGATATACGTTAGCGTCAATACCTCTATTACCAACTGAGCCATCGGCAGAGCCAACTTCAGGATTGAATCCTTTATATCCAAAAATGTTCAATGCGTTCTGTGCATTCGCAAATACTCTCAGTTTCTTGATGCCATAGCGTGCTAAAGACTTAGCATCAAAAGTATAGCCTAACTGAGCGTTACGCAGCCTGAAATATGCACCACTTTCTACATAGAATGAATTTGGCGCGGCATTTGCATTTGAACCCACGTTAACTGAAGGGTACGTGTTTGAAGTACCGGGGCCATGCCAGCGATGGTCGAAGAAATCCTGTGTAAAGTTTTCGTTCCCATAACGGTAAGCGATATTGGCATTATAAATATCTACTCCGGCAACACCCTGCATATCCAGTTCAAGATCGAAGTTCTTATAGGTAAATGATGTATTGATGCCGTAGTTGTATTTAGGGTTTGGATTTCCTAATACTACTTTGTCACGCGAGTCAATACTTCCGTCTCCATTTGTATCCTGGTAAATGAAATCACCCGGTAAGGCTGTGGGCTGTTTTGAAGCCGCTACCTGTGCCGCAGTCTGGAAAACACCCGTTACCTTGTAACCATAGAATTCGCCTATAGGCTGTCCTTCAACAATACGTGTTGCCAAAGCCCCGTTTGCAATACCATTGCCACCGGTATAAATTGGGTTTTGGCCTGTCTGAACATTTAATACAATGTTATTATTGATACCAAAGTTTGCGCTTACTGAATAAGAGAAATCACCAGAAGGTTTGTCTTTCCAGCTTAGCAAGAATTCTTCACCACGATTCCTGATCTTAGCCTGGTTACCCTCAATGTTGCTGCCTGCTGCACCAACGGATGCAGGAATTGGAATAGCAAATATGGCGTTCTGGGTTATTCTGTTATAGTAGTCTGCTTCGAAAGAAAGTTTATTCTGCAAAAACGCAGCTTCTAAACCAAAATCGGTTGATTCAGCTTTTTCCCATACGGTGATTGGAGGGGCAACTGTGTTAATTACTTTACCAAGGTAGGATACCTGCGGGTTACCAAATACTGCGGTCAAATAGCTTGGATCGCTGGTTACTGCAATATTTGACAGATTGATAGGCACGTTTGCATTACCCACCTGGCCCCAACTGCCTCTCAGCTTTAAGTTATCAAAGATGTGCTGGTTTTTCATGAAAGGCTCATTACTTACTACCCAGCCTGCACCTACTGATGGGAACCAGCCAAACGCATGATCGCCATTGCCATAATAAAATGCTGATGAACCGTCGTAACGTGCTGATGCATTTAATAAGTAAGTGTCCTTGTAGGAGTAATTAATACGTCCGAATTCTGATAGCGAACGGGTGTGTGGCTGCCTGTCAGGAGTTACCGTTTGCAATACATTTTGAGCAGTATCCGGGAATGAATTGCGGATACTTCCGCTTGCTACGTAGGGAACATTTTTTGCAAAACCGCTTGCGTAGAATGTAGTGTAATCCTGGGCGCTATATCCTAACAAAGCAGTTATCTTATGATCTTTAATCTGCTTATCATAAGTAAGCGTGTTTTCCCATATCCAGTTGCGTGTTTGGGTATGGTCGACTGTCATGGAAGACGAGGTACTTTGCTGTGCCTGTGTCGCATAATAAACGGGGGTATATGCCCGCAACTCAGCCTGGCCCACATCGCCACCAAAGCTGGTCCTGAATTTCAGGTCTTTTATAATCTTCCACTCGCCATACACATTACCGGTAAAGCGTTCATTTTTTGAATGCTGGTTGAAGAAATCAATAGAGGCTTCAGGGTTGTAGTTGTTACCATCACCAGTATGATAATCATTGGGATCGCCATATGCACCAGTATTATAAAATACAGGCAGAGTAGGCGCTGCACCATAAAGCTCGTGAAATATGCCGCCATCTATATCTCTTGATTTACTTGACAAGCCGGTGGCGGTGAACCCGATTGTTACTGCATCTGTAATCTTAAGGTCGTTAGACATGTGGAAGGTGAAACGCTGATAGTTATTGGTTTTTACTAAACCATCCTGATCAAGATAGCCAAATGAGTAGTTGTACTTATACTTGTCAGTACCACCATTTAACGACACCTCATGATTGGTTACCAATGCATTACGCAAAATCTGATTGTACCAGTTTGTTCCTTTTCCATAGCTGGCAGGGTCAGAGAATATCAGCGGAGAAAGATTATTATATGTGTATAGTTCATTTATAGCTGTAGCATATTGTGTTGCATCAGCCATTGGTACCAGATTGGTAGCTTTTTGCCATCCCACATATCCGTTGTAGTTAATAACCGGCTTACCTTTGGCACCGCGTTTGGTGGTGATCACTATCACGCCGTTTGCTGCACGAACACCATAGATAGCAGTACTTGATGCGTCCTTCAGTACAGAGACACTTTCTATATCTGCTGTATTCAGGAAGCTAATATCGTCGTACCATACACCATCAACAACATACAATGGATTCGTAGCGCCTTCAATAGAGCCTAAACCACGGATGGTTACCTGTGGAGAAGCCCCGGGAGAGCCGCTATTAACAATACTTACACCAGCTACCTTACCCTGTAAAGAAGCTAATGCATTTTCGGATGATTGCTTCGCTATGTCTGCTCCTTTTACAGTAGCTACCGATCCGGTATTGTCAACTTTCCTTTGTGTGCCATAACCAATTACAATCACCTGTTGTAACTGGCTTGCCGCAGCCAACATTTTTATACTAATAGTTGAGGCTGTGCCTACATTGACCTGCTGTTCTGCATAGCCGATATAGGTTACAACCAATGTAGCGTTTGGAGAAACGCTTAGGGTAAATGCGCCGCTTGCGTCTGTTTGGGTTCCTGTGGTGGTACCTTTTATAATCACACTTACCCCTATCAGGCTCTCGCCGGTGGTTGCATCAGTAACCTTACCCTTTAAGGTAGTATTCTGCGCATAGGCATAAGTGAAAAAAAAGGAACACAACAGTACCAACCCTGAAATAGTAAAGATTCTTTTCATGTGGTTCTTGAAATTAATTTAGGAATTGATATTAATTGGTTCGAAATATCTACGAAGTTGGAGAGATAATACATTTTTAACAAAAAACGGCACTCTACATTATTACATCATTTAAAAAGTAGTTTCTCAAATAATGTTTTAAAATATTAATAAACAATTAACAATCACCATATTAAGAACAAATACACATACCCGCCATATACTACATTTAAGAAGTATAGTGTACTACATACAGGAAGGGATATGAGAGGTAATGATGTAGTGTTAAAGCTCTATGAGAAACTCTACCAGGTTCTTGTCGTGCTCCAGGTTGAGCTTTTTACGCAGCCTGTAACGCCTGATTTCGACTCCACGTACAGAAATGTTGAGCAACGAGGCCATTTCTTTACTATTCATATTCATGCGCAGGTAAGCGCAGAGTTTTAAGTCATTGGGAACAAGATCAGGATGCTGAGCCTTTAGTTTTTTGAAGAAACTTTCGTGCGCTTCGTTAAAGCTACTTTCAAAAAGGTTCCAGTCGCGCTCATCGCTCATACCATCGTCGATCACTTTTTGAATCTTCCTCAGCTGATCTTCTGAAAGCCTTTTGCCTGAGCTATCCTTCAGCTGTGTTATCTCGTGACTGATCTTTTGCAGCAGTTCATTCTTATAGACGATATTCATTGCTGAGTTTGCCAGTTCACGGCTCTTGCTGGCCAGGTCGGCCTGTAACTGCTCATTCCTCACTTTGGCTATCCGCTGTTCGTTGGCGATGGATTCCTGTTTCAAATACTCATCATGTTCCTTCCTCATCCGCTCCTGGATATGATGCTGGTGGCGTTTCAGTTTCAGGCGATAATACTTTCTTACCAGGAAGTAAGCCAGAATGAGCAGCAGGATATAGCAGACAAATGCAATATGCCCTGCATACCACGGCGCCAATATGGTGAAGGTTAAAACAGTCTCGGGTGATACATTCTGTTCGTTAATTTTAGCCCGGACCCTGAAATGATAGGTTCCCTGGTCTAGATTGGTAAACTCTTTCTGGCTTTGCGTGCTCCAATCGGACCATTGATGCGAATACCCCTCCAGATAATATTGAAACCTTATTTTTTCCTGTCTGTAAAATGGCAGTGAATAGGATATCCGGATATTGTTTTGAGAATGTGGTATTTCTATATCGCCTTCGTCAGCTATTGTTGTGATCTTGTCAGTAATATTTTCTACCTTTCTGATCAATACATAAGGCAGTTTAACATCGCTTTGCCTCAGGGCGTCCTCGTCGTTCATAATCACAAAGCCATCGTCTACGCTGATAAGGTAAATCGAACTATTGATACGGCTGATATTCTCATAATTCTGCACCATGCGCCCTTCCAGAATACTGAACCTGTTGGAATCGATGCTCATTTTGCCTGGAACCGAAAAGTCGGCCAGCGAAACATGCCCATGATTAATAAACCAGTATTTTTTACCCAGGGCAGGTATGATCTTATTTGACCGGGAGAAGGTGCCCAGCTTCTTATTTAGTTCTTCATATTTTGAGAAGCGGTCACTGATGTCATCATATACGTAAAAACCTGAATCGGATGCGAAAACAATCCTGTTATCAAGATTAAATACGTTGATATTAAAGCTGCCGGGCAGGCCGTATTGTTTGTCGTAATATTTAACTGAAGTTGCTTTCTTCAGATCGCTGCTAAGTGTTACTTTATAAATGCCTTTGTAAGCATGGCTCACCCATAATTGCCCCTTATTATCCTGTTCTACGTAGCGTGATGGCTCTCCAAATCCGTCTATTTTATGATCGAACCCCCAGTTTCCCGAATTATCCTTTTTATAAATAACCAGCCCGGTATAAGTGCCCTGTATCAGTTGATTGGTATTAAGCTTTTTTACGGTCCATCCGCCACTTATGGTGGAAATCTTTGAAATAGCGTCTCCATTTACCTGGAACGTACCGTTATTATGCCCACAAAGCAACTTACCGTCCTGCAATGATAGTTCCCAAACTTGGCCCTGTGAGCCGGGTATCAGTTTAAAATCGAATGATTGAAAGAGGCGTTTGTTACCATTCTCTATCCAGTTGCTGTAGAACAAGCCCTGGTTAGTGCCGAGGTAGATTTTATTATTAAAAATAATACTGGAATATACCGTTCCAAAACGACCGGTCTTATCAAAATAAAAATAGAGCGGTGAGTTGATCTCAATGCGGTCTATGCCGTTATCCAAGCCAGCCCAAAGGTTTTGCTCGTTGTCGATATAAAGGCTCAGTACCGTATTATTCTGCAGGCCGCTTGATTTATTGATCTGTTGAATTAAGTTACCCGCAGTATCGATAATGATGATCCCATTCAAGATGGTACCATAGGCTACGTATTTGCCTATTCGTACGCCGTTGTTTAGCTGATAATTCTTTAGAAAATCACTGGCTTGGGTTTTCCAGGGTTTGATTTGGCCATTATCATAAATGAACAAACCATTGCGTGCCGTACCCAGCAAGTACCGGTTGGCCGACAACTGCAAAATAGACAGCACACCACTATTGCCCATAATGTGGCTGCCATTAACATACTCAAGTTTGTTGCCTTTTAACTCGTACAAGCCTGTGTTAACCTGTTCAACAAAGTATCGGCTACCTGTTTTAAATAAAAAAAGAAATGGCTGCAGTCCCTTTACCACATTTATTTTGCCATCCTTATAAATAAAGATTGAGCCGAAAGACTGGAAAATAACCTGGTTATTGTCAACATAAATTTTCCATATTTCTTCGTTGATAGGCTGATATTTTTTAGGGACAAGTTGATTGAGCGAGTGATATACAAGCTGGCCGTTCTTATTATTCTCCCAATAGCCCAATTCACCGAACCCGCCTGAATAGATTTTGCCGTTACCATTGGCAGCTACTGCACGAACGATCAGTCCATTAGGCATGCGGTACGATTGCCAGTATTTGCCATCAAAAGTGAGCAGGCCTTCCGAGTTACCGAAATACATGATACCATGCTCATCGCGTGTTACAGACCAGTTTTGATTACCCGACTGATAGATTGCCTTGGTGTAATTCTGAACATAGGGCACCCCGATGCTTTTTATATCGGTGCCCGCTGCATGCAAGCAAGCAAGCAACAAAAAAGAAAGAAGGCTCAGAATGGATTTATGCATAATTAAGTTCAGTTGCACCTGAGGCAGGGCGCAGAGACGAAAATACGATTTGAGAAGGATAAAATTGAAAGAGACGCCTTGTATTGCGTCTCTCTTGTTTATTCTGCTAAACTTATTTTAGTTGACTTTTTAATATTCACCGGCTGAGGTATTTTCACATAATACCCTGTGCCATCATATTCCCTTTTGCGCGGGTGGGATTTGCAGGCTTCGCTACAGCAGCCATCCATTACCGTGCCGCATTCATCGCATTGGGTAAAATGCTCATTGCACTCTGGGTTGGCGCAATTGATCATTTTGTCGGTTTGCTTGCCGCAATTAAAACAGGTAGATATCACAACTGGGTTAACTGAATTGACATCGACCGCAAGACGGTTATCAAACACATAACACTTGCCTTCAAAATCTTCACCACCGGCTTCTTTACCGTATTTAATGATGCCGCCGTGTAACTGATATACATGGGTAAAGCCTTCGTGCAGTAACAAAGCAGACGCTTTTTCGCACTTAATACCACCTGTGCAATAGGTTAGTATCTTTTTGTCCTTATACTGGGCAAGCTCATTTATTTTTGAAGGAAAATCCCTGAAGTTCTCAATATCCAGTGTTACTGCATTCTTGAATTTACCCAAGGAATGCTCATAATTGGAGCGCACATCTAATATTACCACATCATCCCTATCTTTCATCGCCAGGAAATCTTGGGGCTCAAGATGCTTGCCTGTTTGTTTATTGGGGTTGATGATATGAGGATCTCGCAGACCTGAATGCACAATCTCTGATTTATAGCGTACGTGCATTTTTACAAATGATGGCTCGTCAACCTCGTCAATCTTAAATTCTGTAGCTGCAAAGCGGGGATCGGCGTGAACGGTGTCCATATAGGTTTTGCAGGCTTCAACTGCGCCCGATATGGTACCATTAAGACCTTCGTCAGCTACGATAATACGCCCAACCAAACCTAATGATTTGCAAAATTTCAGATGATCGGCCGCAAATTGCTCGGCATCTTCTATCGCCGAATAGCAATAATAGAGTAGTGTGTTATACTTTGTCATAAACATTGATACTGCTGCAAACAGCGTTAAATGAGCCGCAAATGTACGGTTTTTAGCCAAATTTTTAAAATCAGGGCCTATTTGCTTGAGATGATCGCTACAATTAATTCTATGTGAACAAATTATTTATTGGATAATAATTTTGCTTTTAAAACAAATTTCTATATTTGCAGCACCCTAATTAATTCTTTATACCCGAAAGCCCTTGCTGCCACAGCAGGGGCTTTCTACTTTAAATACTGTATATCAAATAGTTAGATCAGTCTATTTGATACCATAGAATATCCTGAAGCCTTGTACAGTTTTATGGTTGCCTTCAAATGCAAAGCCGTAATCGACACGGAAGATCAATCGTTGGATCCCAAAATAGAATTCAGAGTAGTTGTGATTGTTGTTTTCGCTCAGGTAATTCACGCCGATGATCTCATCCAGTTTTAAACGCCTTAACCCGGGTATATTATTAAACAGGTAGCCGGTAAAATTATGCTCGAAATGTGCCTCAATATATCCCTGGTTAGCACTATAGGTGTAAAATGGGAGGAAATGAAAGCTTCCGGGTGTTGGGTCGAAAGTAGTACCCTGGTTACCCTGGAAATGGTTGTAATCCATAAAATACAGCTTGCTGCGATTGAAAAAATCGCCCGCCGCAAATTTGAATGCTGAAAAACCGGTGATGCCTGTATTCAAATGTTCCTGGAATACTTCCACCGATGCAAAATCATAATCAACATCAGAGCCTAAAACACCATTAATCCCTTTCCTGTAATTTACTCTGATCTGCGGATATGGCGACTGCTCATATACCCGCCCAGTCGGCCTCGTATCATATTGCTGATCAAAGGTAAAAGTGAGCGATGTAGATAATGTTAAAGCCTGATTTTGCGGGAAAAGCACGGAGCGGTCGGTTGCAGCGCTATCAGGAGCGAGTGGATTGTTTGACGTGAACCGGCGTCCTTTGTATGTAGTTATAGCGTAATAAGAGTTATTATATAACTGCGTGCGATTTGCATAGGATAGGTCAGCTTTTAGCAATATGCCGTTAGCTATATCCCGCTGATAACCTATTTCTCCATATTCCGAGCGATAAAATTTCACAAAGTTCTGTTCACTCAAAAGCGTACTCAAGGTATTGAAGTAAAGCGAACGCGTGCCCACATTGCTCAGATCAAGTATGGCGCTGCCGCCACCAAAGATGATCTTTCTCCGGTTATTCGGATCAAAATCATATTCGCCTTTTAATTCAGCATTAAACTGTTTGCTTGAGTAACCATACCTCAGATCAGGCGTGAGCCGGTAGTTGCGCAATAGGTCAAGATAATGTACATAAGTACCACGCAAATTAATACCTGCGCCTTCCACTGTATTATAAAACACGGTTTGTATAAAAGGATCTACATAGATGGAATCTTTATTATTGTTGTATGCTCCCTTATAACCGAAAGGAATATAAGGCAGTGGCAGGAAGGCGTTTTTACGTCGCTGGTCTGGCGCATATTTTGCTATTGCCTGGTCCAGTTCAGCCTTAAACTCTTTTTTGGCGTAATCGCTTTTCTCCTGCCTTGTTAATGGAACAGGTCGCACACTATTCCAATAAACGGTATCCCTGCTATTTTCAATAGTATCCATGCGCATACGTTCGCCATTGAAATAATGGTCGGGGAAGTTTGGATTCAGGTTATAGTGATTGTAAATATTCAGGAAATATCCCTCAAACTGGAAACCCAATACAGTCCCCCTGAAGCTATATTGCGCAGCCAACGGCATCCAAACAGAATCAGTTATGGGCACATATTCCTGGCTTATGCGGATGGTATCCACCAGGTTAATGCCATTATCTTTTTTAGTCAGCATCAAATCGGCGCTATACAAACGCCAGTCGCCATCTATTATATAAATAAACCCGGTAAAAACGGGATCGAATGTATGCTTTGGTACTACCTTGATCTTATGAACAGCGATGCCATTTTCTATTTTTGTACCGATAAGCTCGTACCTATAATAATGTGGCGCATTGGATGCCAGGGGCGATATAAAACCATGACTGCTCAATCCCTGCACAAAAAAAATGTCTTTATAAAAATTCACCGCCAGGTCTGAGGCCTTGTTGTAGCTGAAGGCCGTATTCTGACCAAATGATTTGGAGGCGATCATCTCCTCCTTCACCTTATTGGGTAACTGAAAATTGTAATTCGACAATGATTCCGACTGATACAATATTCCTTTACCGCTGCTGTCCACACTCAGGGCATCGGCTACATTCTGGTTCATCAGCGATTTAGGTATCTTATCAAGCTTTTGAACGCCTTTTACATAAGCAATGCACGAATATTTTTTAACCTGGTTCAGGTAATATTCACGTTTGTCAATCACCCTTTGCACAATATACATTGCTGAGTCGCTGCTGAATTTTTGCAGGACATAATTCTCATCGATCAATTGAACATTGTGGTAAATGTTCTGATCTGTGACAGTAATTTTCGCCGTTACTTCTTTGTAACCAACAAACCTGTATACCACATTATAGGTTCCGGGAGAGAGTTTAAGCTGATATTTCCCTTCCTCATTAGCGACCGTTCCATAAGTTGAGTTCTTGATATAAACAGCCGCATAGGAAATTGTTCTGTTAGCCTGATCGCTAACCCTGCCGCTCAATAAATAGGTTTGAGCCTTAACAGATAGATTGATAATTATGGTAAAAATAAGCAGCAGGTATTCTCTCATTATTTTTAATAAAACCCTATATAGAACAGCGGGGTGGCAAAATGTTTGTCAAAATAGGTATTTAAAGGATATTTCATTCAACATAAAAAAAGAGTTCACTGTGGAACTCTTTTCTTTTCATAGGTAGATGACAATTTATATAGATCAGGCAGCTTGTTTAGCCTGGAGTTGTTTTTGTCCTGAACGCGCAGCCTTAAAATTTTCAAGGTCGGCCAACAATAACGCTTTTAATTCCAAGTCAAGCGCTTTTACTATTACGGTGGTTTTACTTAAGTTTTTCATAGGTTGATGTTTTGTTATATGTTGAAGTAAATACCAATTTTATGCCAAGTACTTAAAAATCTCAAATCTGCTCAAAAACAAAGATTTAGGGAATCACTAACTTTTATCAAAGTATAAACAGACATACAGGGCGTATAATTTTGTATACAAAAATAGACAGAAACTAATTGCAGTCCCCCCTTTTGCAAGCAAAATGAACGGGACTAAATTCTTTATCGAAAGGATGGAAATTCTATAAAAGAAAAAATCTCTTGCCGCCCCCACGTCAAGAGATCTTAGTCAGATAATTGCTGTTAATGAAATAACAAATATGACTACTTTTACGCTATCCGGAATCAAAAGGTTACCTAAAATCACTTCAGATAACATATTTTTTCTATCTCATTTTCAAATACTTACATAAAACACTAAAAATATAGTCAAATAAAAAAGGGATACCCCATCGGATATCCCCTGAAATTTAATTTAACCTCTTCCAGATATGGAAAAGTCCTTTGATCCTTTTATTGCTGAGTTTCGGATTGCTGATCGCTGCTGTTATTGTTATTCTGGTTATCGGCAGTGCCTCCTCCATCGATGCTTACGATCTTATAAGCTTTTTTACCGTTAGCATCTTTTACTTCCTGGTAATAGATGCCATCCTCAGATACATAATAAGTAGTACCTGATAATTTCACCTTACGGCAATCAGGAGGTAACTGGCTTACAATATCCCCTACATGCGGCATAACTGAGTTCGCACCTGAGGCATTGGTATTTAGCTGACCGTCCTTACCAACCACCTCGTAAACCACAGTTCCGTCATCTTTGGTAATAGCCTGGTAGTATACACCATTTTTCTCATAGTATTGCTGGCCGTCTATCACAATAGATTGCGCATCACTTGGTAAAGTATTGATGGCAGCGCCAACCGGAGGTTCAACTACAGTATATTGATCGTTATTATAGTTATAGAAGAAACCATCGCTATAAAAATACGGATCGCCATCCCAATAAAACGAATAATAGCCGTAAGGAAGGAAGCCAAAACCCAGGCCCAGCCACGGATAATACAAGCTACCATAAAAGCCGCCATTGTAAAAGTATCCGCCATGATGCCCCCATCCGTAACCACGGCCATAGTAACCGCCATGCCCATATACGCCCCCACCAACTGAGCCGGGTACAAAACCACGGTGTGTACTCGCAAAGGCATTATTCCTAATAACACCGTTACGTGTTACAAAACCGCCTCTTGATGTAACCATCCCACGCGAACCTGCAATACTGCCTGTACGCGGAGAAAAGCCACTGCGGGGAGCGAAACCGCCGCTACGAGGGGCCGATATACCTACAGACGAACGGCCGGCACTTGAAAATCCGCCGCTGGAATGGCCTCCGGAGAAACCGCCGCCGCCACCTGAGTGACCGCCGCCACCACCACCACCGCCGCCTCTATGCTGGGCAGTGGCTGTTGCAGCCATAAACAAACACATTACTGCGCTCAAGCCGGTAAGTGTTAAATATTTGAATATCCTTTTCATGATCTTATAAATTGATATGATAATTTTTTAGGTATTTGCAATATAACGTATATGTTTTCCAATAGTATCAATAGGGCCATAAAAATTATGCAAGATGTAAATCATCGCAAAATTGCCCCATCAAATGCGTAGTATGCGATAGCTCAGGTAAGCATATTGTTTCGACCTGTGCGGCTTTATAACCGCCGCCATAAATGGCATCAATTGCTTCAATAAACTACCGCCTGCAAGTATAAATACGAAAACAACACCGGTTTGTAACAATTTGCTGAACATTTCGCGTTTGTTTTCTACCGTCGTTTTGTATGCCCTGTGTATCAGCACCAAAACATTGGCCCCGGTATTTTTTACCTGGTGAGAGGATTTTACTACCAATTGAGATTTTGCCTGCAGATAATTGCTATTAATTCTAAGCGGACTGAACTTAGGCATATAAAGCAGGTAGGTAACTGCAATAAAAAGATAAATGGTCGTTAACAACACAACGAGACATTTTTTTACGATGGCATTCCCGGCTTTCATCACCTTTTTATAAAGCAATACTAAATATACGCAAATTTATTAACTATGACATGCAGAAATACAAAATGTTTAATTTACATACGCATTAGTATGT
Source organism: Bacteroidota bacterium (assembly GCA_018266915.1). Classification (GTDB taxonomy): domain Bacteria; phylum Bacteroidota; class Bacteroidia; order Sphingobacteriales; family Sphingobacteriaceae; genus Mucilaginibacter. The sequence continues at coordinate 220,023 of JAFDZM010000045.1, forward strand.
ATTTTTTAAAAATGTATGACATATCAATTTTTCTTAACTAACTTTATCTTACTGATCTAAGACATTACGGAGCATTGCCTCCTTTTTGCTGATTTCAAAGCATTCTCTCTCTCACATTTATTTTAATAGCAAAAAGAAACCGGAAAATACCTCGCGTATTTTCCGGTCACAATTAACTCATTAACTGTCTTATCATTAACTCCTAATTAATAAAATAATCCAGTTCATTTGAAGTGGCAAAGTTGCGTCTTGCAATTTAATTAATGATGTAATTTTTTAGATACAATTAATTAAAACGACGAATATGTCAGTTTTTAAGAAAAACTTTGGTTAAAAATAAAAATCCACAGTAGGTTTGACCCCCCGGACTATATTTTAATAATTAACTATTTAACTAATTCTTTTTACTCATGAAAAAATCTCTACTTCTGATTTTGTGCTTTCTGCTGGCCTCGGCGCAGCTATTTGCGCAAACTCACACCGTGACAGGGAAAGTTACGGGAAAAGATGACGGCTTGCCGATACCGGGAGTATCCGTAAGCGTAGCCGGTACCAACACCGGTACACAAACAAAAGTCGATGGTACTTATTCACTCCAGGCAGCCGATGGCGCAAAGCTGACATTCAGCTTTATCGGATATGCCAGTCAGACACTGACGGTAAGTGGATCCACGCTTAATGTTGCCCTGGTTACTTCCAGCCAGCAATTGGGCGAGGTGGTTGTAACCGGTGCATTAGGCTTAAGCAGGACCCGTAACCAACAAGCCTATGCAGCTCAACAGGTAAACGGCGACGAAGTAAGCAAACAACGTTCTGATAACTTTGTCGATGGATTATCCGGTAAAGTGGCTGGCCTCCAGGTAACTCAAAATAATACCCTTGGCGGTTCAACCAACGTTGTACTTCGTGGTTATAAATCTATTTTCTACAATAACCAGGCGCTGTTTGTAATTGACGGAGTGCCCATCGGAAATGAAAATACAAATACCACCGATCAGATGACCGGCGGCGGTGGTTATGATTACGGCAGCCCGGTATCAGATATCAATCCGGATGATATTGAAAGCGTTACTGTTTTAAAGGGGGCAGGAGCAACAGCGCTTTATGGTTCGCGGGGAAGCAACGGTGTTATTTTGATCACCACCAAAAAGGGCAGAAAAGGATTAGGCATAACGATCAACTCAACCGTTAGCCTGAACGAAATAGATAAATCAACCTTCCCGCAATACCAGAAGCAGTATGGCGCGGGTTATGCGCAGTATTTTAATCAGGCTAATATATTCGGCAATCCGAACGCACAGGTTGCTCCTACAGCTGATGATGCTTCAAACGGAACGGCATTTGATCCAAACCTGATGATCTATCAGTGGGACGCATTTGACCCAACTTCACCCTATTATGGCAAGGCCAGGCCATGGGTTGCAGCTAAGAACGACCCAACTACTTTCTTCATAAAACCAATCTCGACAGACCAGAGTATTATGATCACCAATGGCGGGGATAATGGTGATTTTAAATTAGGTTACACCAAGAGCATCAACAACGGTGTTATACCGAACAGCCGTTTGGATAAAAATATTGTTGATCTGGCTGCTACTTATAAAATCACTCCCAAACTGAGTGTAGGTGGTGCTTTGAATTTCTCTAATATTAATGGTCGCGGCAGAGGCGGAACTGGTTATGACGGTAATCAGTCTGATAATCGTAATGTAATGACTAACTTCAGGCAGTGGTGGGAAACCAACGTTGATGTGCAAGAGTTAAAACAAGCTTATGAGCGCACCGGGCAAAACGTAAGCTGGAATATGGCCGACCCACAGGACGGCAACACCTTCCCTGCTTTCTGGAACAACCCCTACTGGGTAGTTGATCACAACTACGAAACCGACTCGCGTAACCGTTACCTCGGTAATGTAAATGCGAACTACAAAGCAACATCCTGGTTAAACTTCACCGGCCGCGTTTCATTGGATAGTTATTCTGAAATGCAGGAAGAGCGCTATGACGTTGGTAGTATCGGTGTGCCTTACTATTCAAGATATAACCATGATTATTCTGAAACAAACTTCGACCTGTTAGCCAATGTAAATAAAGACCTTGGCAAAGATTTTAACCTGAAAGCTGTTTTGGGTACCAACATCAGGAAGGATTATGAGAACAGCATTTTTGCCAGCACTAATGGTGGTTTGATCGTACCGGGTTTATATTCATTATCCAATACCTTAAATTCACCTTTATCACCGGTTGAAGCTGAATACAGAAAAGAAGTTGACGGTGTTTTTGGCAGCGCGACCCTTACCTGGAGAAATATGATCACATTGGACGGTACGTTAAGAAGGGATAAATCCTCAACTTTACCTGCTGCCAACAATGCGTATTACTATCCATCAGTATCAGCAGGCTTCACCTTCTCCGAACTACTTAAAAACTGGACCTGGTTGTCATACGGTAAAATACGCGCCAACTATGCGCAGGTAGGTAGCGATGCTCCTTACTATAGTACATTAGATACCTACACCATTGGTACCCCATTTGGTTCGTTACCCCAAACAATACTTAACTCGACCAAGAATAACTCAAACCTGAAACCTGAACAAACCAAGAGCAAAGAAATTGGTTTAGAATTGGCGTTTTTCCATAACAGGTTAGGTTTTGACGGTACTTACTATGTTACAAATACTTTTGACGAAATATTACCTGTTAACGTATCAAACGCAACAGGTTACACCAACGAGTTCCTGAATGCAGGTAATGTTCAGAATAAAGGTGTGGAACTTTCTGTTAACGGTACACCTCTTAAGACCCGGGATTTTAGCTGGAAAATCACTGTAAACTTTACTGCTGCCTATAACAAGGTTACTGCTTTGTATAAAGATGCAAGCGGTAAAGAAGCAACCAATTTAGAGCTGGCCAGCTTCCAGAACGGTGAAAGCTTAAATGCCCCGCTCGGGCAATCGTTGGGTACTATCAGGGGTACAGATTATGTGTATACTAATGGGCAAAAAACTGTTGGGCCTGATGGTCAATACCTGATTTCACAAACATCAAATAATGATATCGGTAATACCAACCCTAACTGGACAGGCGGTATCAACAACCAGTTCAGTTATAAGAACTTCACTTTAAGCTTCCTGATTGATATCCGCAAAGGCGGCTCGGTATTCTCGAATGACCTTGCTTATGGGTTAGCCGATGGTATTTATCCATTAACGGCTTATACCAATGACCTGGGCAAACCAGTTCGTAACCCATTAGATCAGGGCGGCGGTATGATCCGTCCGGGTGTATATGCAAATGGCCAGCCTAATACAACCCGTGTAACTGCCTTTAACTATGGCGACTTTGGTGATGGTGTAGGCTTATTGCCATTAAAAGCATTTGTTTATGATGCCAGCTATGTAAAACTGCGCGAAGTTTTGGTAGGTTATTCATTACCTCAAAATATTGTTAGCAAGCTTGGGCCGGTAAAAGATGTGACCTTTCAGCTGATTGGCCATAACTTATGGATCATCCACAAAAACCTGCCTTATGCAGACCCTGAAGATGCTTTAAGCTCAGGCAACCTGCAGGGTATTCAGGAAGGTGCTTATCCAACCACCCGCACTTATTCATTTAACTTAAAAGTACGTTTCTAATCCCTATAAAGACATGAAAAAGACTGCATTAATTTTTGTATTGGTCTTGCTATCAGCGGCCTGCAAAAAGGACCTGACGAGCCTGAACGTGGATCCGAAACATCCATCTACAGTACCGTCATATAGCTTGTTCACAGAGTCGGAAAGACTGCTGAGCAATACCGTGACTTCATCCAATGTTAACCTTAACATTTTCCGTTTAATAGAACAACAATGGACAGAGACCACCTACTTGAACGAAACAAATTATCAACTGCCATCCCGTAACCAGCCTGATGCCATATGGGCGGCATTTTACAGCAGTGTGCTTATCAACCTTGAAAAAGCAAAAGGTTTTATCCCTACTGATGTAAGCGATAAAGGGACGCAAAAAAATGAGATAGCCATTGCCGATATGTTGCAGGTGTATACTTACTATTACCTGCTTACCACATTTGGCAACATTCCGTATAGCCAGGCGCTTAACATCAATAATCCTTTCCCGGCTTATGATGATGCCAAAACTGTGTATGGCGAATTATTAACCCGTTTAGATGCTGATATTGCAGCATTGGATCCGGCTTCAGGAAGCTATGGCGCAAATGATGTTATTTATGCCGGTGACCCAACCGCATGGAAAAAGTTCGGTAACTCCCTTAAATTAAAAATGGGCGTTACTATGGCCGATTACGATGCAACCACAGCCCAAACAGTAATAGCAGCCGCTGTTACCGGTGGTGTATTTACTTCTAACGCCGACAATGCGACTTTTGACTATCTGACCGGTCCACCGAACACAAACCCTGTTTGGGTTGATTTGGTGCAAAGCCAACGTCATGATTTTGTGGGCACAAGCCAGTTTATTAACCTGTTAAATCCAAACACTGCAACACAGGATCCGCGCTTGCCATACTTCTTTTCGCAGAGCATAGCGGGTGGGACTTATGTGGGTGCAGCCAACGGTTCGGGTAATGGTGGATTGGTTTATAGCCAGTATTCACTGCCATCGGGTCCGCTTATTACTCCGGGTTCCCTTGGTAAAGTAACCAATCCTGATTTTCCAGGCGACCTGTTAGATTATGCCGAAACAGAGTTTAACCTGGCCGAGGCTTCTGCACGCGGCATCAGCGTAGGCGGTACTGTACAATCGCATTACAATGCTGCAATTACCGCATCAATTACTTACTGGGGCGGAACAGATGTTGACGCTGCTACTTACCTGGCATTGCCAACAGTAGCCTATGCAACAGCAACCAACCCTACTGCTCCGGGCGTGTTAACCCCGTTGCAAAAAATTGCATTGCAGGAATATATTGCTTTATACAATAGAGGCTGGGATGCATGGATACTAACCCGCAGATTGGATTATCCGACATTGCTTCCTCCGCCAAATGCATACAGTGGTTTCCCTGTACGCTTCACTTATCCTATCAGTGAGCAAAACGTGAACAAGGAAAATTACGATAAAGCTGCCGCTGCCATAGGTGGTGACCTGGTTACCACCAAGCTTTTCTTCGACGTGCATTAACACACAGATAAGCAAAAATACTACCCAAGCCCCGGCCCTAAAAAGCCGGGGCTTTTTGCTGAATATCAGCACTTAAAACTGTTAATAACTTTTCTTTCAAAAGCGCGGCTTCGCTATAACCTATCGAAAAATATTTGCGTTTAACCACCTATGAAAATTGAAGGCGGACTGCTCATTAATATGAGCACAGAATTAGCAAACTATTTTAAAGGTCACCCGGCAGAATTACCTGCAACCGTTGATGTAAACTCTTTAGAAGTCAGAACCTCATCGTATTTGATCGAGCATATTGAGAACTATACCCAGAAACCATTTACAGATAAATTCTTATGGTGCGTGGTGTTCCCGAAATCAAAAAATCCGCTGTTTGAGTACTTTTACTTTATTGATTACATGGCAATTCATAAAGGAGAGCACGGCATTGTTTCGGCCAAGCTGATGTACGAAAACAAGGATTACACTTCGGCCTGGTACTCGGCTAACTGATAGCAGGCTTATTCCTGAAGCTGCAAAACACAAAGCTTTGTATGGTATGAAAAGGCGTAATGTGCATTTTCGTGAAGCACCTTATCTTTTCAAAGTACCTTGCAAATAAGTTCGGCAAACTGTTTTCTGAATACTGCTGAACAGGCAGACCACTGCATTTTTCAGGCCCTTCTTCGCTGAACGTACTCAGCACCATATAACCATCCGGCCCCAGGTAGCGGTGCACCATCTCCAGGTATTTACCCTGTTCTTCTTTATTGATCAGGAAATGAAAAGTTGCCCTGTCGTGCCATAGATCATATTTCTGACCAGGGTTAAAATCGATCACATCTTTCACTATCCATTTCACCTGCGAAGCATTCGCGCCTAATCTTTCCTTTGCCCGCTCAATGGCTTTTGACGAAATATCCAGCACGGTAACATTGGTGTAGCCCAGCATCAATAAATAATCAACCAGCAGACTATCGCCCCCGCCGATATCAATAATAGCGGCATTTTTTGGCAACCTGAAAAGCTTGATGATTGATAACGAAGTTTCGGGGATAGGTTCGTACCAGCTTACTTCGGTTAGTTGTTTTGTTTTATACACTTCTTCCCAGTGTTGTTTTCTGTCAGACATTATAATAATAGCAGGTAATTAACTCCCAAAAGGCCAATAATACACAATAAAACTTTAACGTTGATTTGAATGGCTAAGGGACTGCGTTGATTTTACAAACGAAATAGAAAAACATGGTCAACCTTTTCAGGGCGAGACACATTGTGAACGTGAACACAATCGTTTGCGGACACTGCTAAATATTGCATGGCAAATGCTTAATTTTACTGCCTCAATAATTACATACTATGTACACTACCCTGAAACCTGTGTTGGAGCAGGAACTCGCCGCAATTGAAGAAGCCGGATTGTATAAAAGAGAACGCATTATTACCTCGCCCCAGGGTGCCGATATTACGGTACTGGGCGGTAAGAAAGTGATCAACTTTTGTGCGAATAATTACCTGGGGCTATCCAGTCACCCTAAAGTGATACAGGCTGCAAAAGAAACGCTGGACACGCATGGATATGGGATGTCGTCGGTGCGGTTTATCTGCGGTACACAGGATATACATAAACAGTTGGAAGCTAAAATCGCAGAGTTTTTGGGGACGGAAGATACCATTCTGTATGCAGCTGCATTTGATGCCAATGGTGGTGTATTTGAGCCATTGTTTAATGAGCAGGATGCGATTATATCTGATGAATTGAACCATGCCTCGATCATTGACGGGGTACGTTTATGCAAAGCACAACGCCAGCGTTATAAACACGACGATATGGGCGACCTGGAAGAAAAACTTAAAGCTACACAAAGCTGCCGTCACCGCATTATTGTAACCGATGGTGCATTCAGTATGGATGGTACGATTGCCCAATTAGATAAAATATGCGAGCTGGCTGAAAAATATAACTCACTGGTGATGATCGACGAGAGCCACTGCTCGGGTTTTATGGGCAAAACCGGTCGGGGTACGCATGAGCATCATAATGTGATGGGTAAGATCGATATTATCACCGGTACCTTGGGTAAAGCGCTGGGCGGTGCGTCGGGTGGCTTTACTTCAGGGCGTAAAGAGATCATCGATATGTTGAGACAGCGTTCAAGGCCCTATTTGTTCTCGAACACATTGGCGCCATCTATTACAGGAGCTTCTATAGCGGTATTAAACTTATTAAGTGAGACTACCGAATTGCGCGATAAACTGGAAAGAAACACCCAATACTTCCGCAGCAAAATGACCGAGGCAGGTTTCGATATCAGGCCGGGTGTGCATCCTATCGTACCGGTAATGTTATATGACGCCAAATTATCTCAGGATTTCGCTGCAAAAATGCTGGATGAAGGTATTTATGTGATCGGGTTCTATTATCCGGTTGTTCCGCAGGGCAAGGCACGTATCAGGGTGCAGATATCAGCAGCGCACGAGCAGGGGCATTTGGATAAAGCTATAGCCGCTTTCACCAAAGTTGGTAAAGAGCTGGGTGTGATCAAATAAATTATACGTATAAATTTTTTATATTTGTACGTATAAGTGAATACAATGGAGAATACGAAGCTGACGCTAAGCGTTGATAAAGATACCATACAGTTAGCAAAAGAAATTGCCGCTGATGATCATATGAGCGTGTCTAAGCTATTCAAGGCTCTGATAACTGAATTGGCTAAAAAAAGAAAGAAAAAAGAATTCAAGATGAAGTCTTTGGATGAAATTTCTGATTGGGCCCGGGAAATAGTAGTAGCAAAAGAGCCAACACCAGATTTTGATCACAAGGCAGAATATCATAAACACCTGGAAGAGAAATACGGTTTATGATCTTATTTATTGATTCTGACGTCCTGCTCGATAGTATTTTGATAAGAATGCCGCATTTCAATTCCAGTATTGAGCTGATTGAACTGGGTAGGGGTGATGATTATTCTCTTTGTACGTCGGTTCATAGTTTACTGAATATTCATTACGCTGTAAAGAAAGCTTTTAATGAAAAAATCGCAAGGCAATCAGTTTCGGTTCTTACCAGGAAGTTGAATATAGTAAAAGAAGATGTAAATACAATTCAACAGGCTGTTAATTCTGCTTTTTCAGATTTCGAAGATGCTGTTCAATACTATGCAGCCATAAGTGCAAATGCAGATGTGATCATCACAAGAAATATAAAAGACTATAAACAATCCACCATACCGGTTTTAACAGCCGAACAATTTTTAAAAACTTTATAATGCAAGAACAAATAGATCAATATACAGCCGAGATCAACGCTTTTTCACCGGCCAATGCTGCGGAACTGGAAATTTTCCGCATTAAGTTTTTAGGGACCAAAGGCATTATTAAGGACTTGTTCGATCAATTTAAAAATGTTGGACCGGAAGAAAAGCGGACTTATGGCAAAGTGTTAAACCAGTTTAAACAACTGGCTGAGACTAAATATGCTGAACTAAAAGAGACTTTTGACTCAGGACTCAAGACTCAAGACTCAGACCTTGATCTTACCCTACCAGGCGAAGGTTTTGAAGTTGGCTCACGTCACCCGCTATCATTAACGAGGATTGAAATCATCGATATTTTCAAACGCCTGGGTTTCGTAGTAGCTGAAGGACCGGAGATAGAGGACGACTGGCATAACTTCTCGGCATTGAACTTCCCTGAAGAGCACCCTGCCCGTGATATGCAGGATACTTTCTTCATTAAAAAGAACAATGGTAGGGATGATATTGCTTTGCGTACACATACTTCATCCGTACAGGTAAGAATGATGGAGAATGGCAAACCGCCATTCCGCGCTATTATGCCGGGACGTGTTTATCGTAACGAAGCAATATCGGCACGTGCACATTGCTTCTTCCACCAGGTAGAGGGCCTGTATATTGATGAGAATGTATCTTTTGCTGATCTGAAGCAGACCTTATATCACTTCGTGCAGGAATTATATGGCGAGGGTACCAAAGTTCGCTTCAGGCCATCGTATTTCCCGTTCACCGAGCCATCGGCTGAAATGGACATTAGCTGCACTATTTGCGGCGGCTCAGGCTGCAATATGTGTAAGTACACCGGTTGGGTAGAGATATTAGGCTGCGGCATGGTAGACCCGAACGTTTTGGAGAATTGCAACATCGACAGTAAAAAATATACCGGCTTTGCTTTTGGGATGGGAATAGAAAGAATCACCAACTTAAAATATGTGATACGCGATTTACGTTTATTCTCTGAAAACGACGTTCGCTTTCTTAAACAATTCCAAACAGAGATCATATGATCCGTAAAATTTTCCTGCTGGCTGTCATCTCTCTCAGCTTCCTTTCATGCGGCAAGAGTGGTGATTTGGTGCCCAGTGTGGCGGTAGCCTTTCAGGCGGATATTGATAATCCAAGCTTAGCAGCATTGAAAAGTCCGGGTGGCGCTGTAATTATAAAAGGTTATGGCGTAGCCGGACTGATCATTTATCGTGAGCCGGATCTGACTTACGCTGCCTATGATGCCTGCAGCAGCTATCAGCCCGAAAAAAGATGCGCTGTTACGCTTGATGGCAACTCGCTCACCTGCACCGATCCCTGCAGCGGATCAAAATTCTCATTAGCCGACGGTACGCCTGTAAAAGCTCCTGCAACAAGAGCATTGCGTGCCTATAATGTAAATGTGAGTAATTTTGAGATATTTGTATCTAATTGATACATGGAAGCTGATAAAATAAAAGAAAGTATAAAAAGAGCGGCACAGGAGTTATTCCGGAAATTCGGTTACCATAAAACCAGTGTTAACGAGATAGCCAAGAAGGCCAAGATAGCAAAAGCCACTATTTACAAATATTTTGATAGTAAAGAGGCCGTTTTGCACGTGTTGCTGATGGATTATATCAAATCCAGCGTGGATGAACTGATCACCAGCAATACTACCGAAATTGATGAGGAAACGCACCTGAGCAACCTCATCATGAAAACCTGCCGCCTCTCCTATACCGTTTGCAATGAGTTTATCGGCTGGGATTTTATCCGCGAATCAGCCAACTCACAGGATTTTTTAAAAAATCTTTCAAACGAACTGGAAGAAATGCTGGTGAGCTCCTTTATGCAATTGAGCGGCATACGCAAACAGGAAAATTCCATGCAACGTATCCGCTTCCTCATTAAATGCAGCAAGAATATCGTGTTCAGCTTTGCATTTACTTCGGTTAGTGATTCCGATGTGCGTAAGAACTTCGTTTCTTTTCAGAAAGAGATTTTGCCTTATTTGGTTAAGGCGGCGCTGACAGTTTGATTTCGGAATGCGGAATTTCGATTTCGGAATTATTCAACTAATAATTTATCAGGTCACTTTAAATCCATTTGGATAATTCATTTATATTTATTTACTTTGAATTACAAAGTGCTTTTCAATGGAAGAAAAAGATCTTCAAAACGAACTGGCGTCCATACGCAGCATTATGGAACGCTCCTCCAAATTCATCTCGCTGAGTGGATTATCGGGAATATTGGCTGGTGTTTATGCGCTGGTGGGGGCAGGGGTAGCTTACATTATCATTCAAAATAACCCCACAATAGTTACAAATCGGATTTCATTGTTTGTAGCTACTTATAACATTTTTACGATATTCTTAACCTTACTTCTGATCGCCGCAGTGGTACTTATCGCTTCAATCATCACTGCTATCATTCTCAGTAAAAGGCAGGCCAAACGTAAAAAACAGCTTTTCTGGGGAAAAGTTAGTCAGACATTATTATTCCATATGTCCGCGCCATTATTAGTTGGCGGGATATTAATTATATTGTTTCTTTATAAGGGTAATGGCGAATATGTTGTATCTACCATGCTCATATTTTATGGCTTAGCTCTTTTAAGCGCCAGCAACTTTACTTTCAGCGATGTGAAATACCTGGGCATATTAGAAATTATACTCGGACTTATTGCTGCTTGTTTACCCGGTTACGGATTACTATTTTGGGCCATTGGTTTTGGAGTGCTGCATATCATCTATGGTAGCATGATGTACTTAAAATACGATAAGTGAAGATAGCCTTTGACAAACTTGATAAAGCATTTGAGAACCGTGTAAGGTTACAGATTATGAGCGTGCTGGCTGCCAATGAGCGCTACGATTTTAATTCGCTCAAAGATCTGCTGAACATTACCGACGGCAACCTGGCCTCGCACCTGAAAGCATTAGAGAAGGAGGAATATATAGTGGTACACAAAAGTTTCCTGGGCCGAAAGCCTAATACTAATTATGAGGCTACAACCAAAGGCAAGCAAGCTTTTAGAGACCACCTGAATACGTTGGAACAATTAATCAAACAACAAAAAGCAATTTAATTTTAGTTACACCTAAAACATCATTGTCATGCACAACAAACAATTCATTACGCTGCTCAGGTTTGCTGCTATTAGTGGCAATATCCTGTTCGCCCTATGGGTCACTTTCAATGGTTTGAAGGAACACTTCTCAGGTACTATTTATGAGAAGTTGTCTTATATTGGATTAGTGGGACTTTTGTCGATCAACAGTTTCCTTATCCTGAGCAAGTCAACCACAAAAACTTCAGCGCAATAATTAACACTTATATTTTTTTCATCATTCACTTTGAATTACAAAGTACTTTATTGATTTATTATGAAAAACAGCAATTACTGGATCGGTCATTTCAAGGCAAATGCCCTCGAAAAAAGGGTCAACTGGGATTTAAAGCCAAACATCACTCCTTCAGAGATCTGTACCATTTTGCCTTCAGTACAAGCCTGGCAATTAGGCGAAACATCCGAAGGCAAACATCTGATAGCAGCCTCGACAAAATATGCACATGCTGTTGGCGATCTACCCTATATTGATGCGGTGAAGCTTTTTATAAAAGAGGAGCAAAAGCACGGCAACAACCTGGGAATCTATCTCGACCGGGTCGGTCAGCCAAGGGTAACTAAAAATTGGGGAGACAGCCTGTTCCGTCGGGTAAGGTATTTCAATACCAATATGGAGATATGGACATTGGCTGTGGTTGTGGTTGAAAGTACAGCGCAGATATTTTACCAGTCGCTGAAGGACGCCACCAACTGTGAATTGTTAAAACAAATCTGCACCGATATTCTTATCGATGAGGCTTATCATATCACTTTTCAAACCGAAAGACTGGCAATCATTTATGAAGGCAAGAACAATTTCTCAAAAGCATGGCGACGCATAGTATACAAGCATTTCTTTTATGCCACTGCAACCCTGGTATGGATTGGGCACCGGAAATTATTCAAAGCAGGTGGCAATAGTTTTGATTCTTATTCCAGGAAGATGGAGCATAAATACATGAGGACATTAAAAAAGATAACTGGTATTTCTAAAGTCCAGTTCGTCTAAAAGTTAATGTTAATTAATGATAAAAATCAAAATACCAATTTGGTTTTTGGTATAAATATACCTATATTAGCTTTAAAAAATAACTACTTAGGTTTTCCCAATCAAAATGTCAGATTTTTATATAATAAATATACCAATTGGTATATTTATTATATTTGTAGCATCAAACTAAATATCATGAGTGAGGAATTGATCAATTTTTCTGAACAGATAGATGAGCAGTTCGACATAGCCGACGTAAAGATTGCTGAAAGCGATGATCTTTTAGAAGCTATTGTGAACTTGTTTATTTGATTTGCCCGATATTAAAAATAAATGTCATCTCGAACGATAGTGAGAGATCTTATGCGTCTATGCTCGCGGACTTTGCATGTTGTACAAGATTTCTCTTTCGCTCCCAATACTCATCCCGCCCTGCTCTATCGAAATGACATTGGGTTTTAGTGGCATGAGGGCACAACCTTCCAGCTTTACAACATTCCAACCTTTCAACGATAAACCGTACCTTTGCAGCCTGATGAATAAAACTGCGAATAATCTTGTTTTTGAGGATGTTTCCATCATCGATATTGCTGAGGAAGGCAAGGGTGTAGGGAAAACCAATGATTTTGTGCTTTTTGTCGATAAAGCTGTGCCGGGTGATGTAGCTGACGTGCAGGTATACCGCAAAAAGAAAAATTTTGGTGAGGGAAAAATCATTCAGCTTAAACAAGCATCGGGTTATCGCACCGAAGCATTTTGTGAGCATTTTGGTACTTGCGGCGGTTGCAAATGGCAACACATGACCTATGATGCGCAACTACAGTTCAAACAAAAAACGGTGGCAAGCGCATTAGGTCATCTGGCAAAGATTGACGTGAGCGACATGCTGCCAATAGTGCCGTCGCCAGAAGATAAATACTATCGGAATAAATTGGAGTTCACATTTTCCAATAAACGCTGGTTGAATGACGGCGAGAACCGGACGGATGAACCAGTGAATATGGATGCATTGGGATTTCATATCCCGGGCCGGTTCGATAAAATACTGGATGTGCACCACTGTTATTTGCAGGCTGATCCATCGAACGAAATCCGCAACAATGTACGTGATTTTGCCAAGAAGCAGAATATCAGCTTTTACAACCTGAAACAACATGAAGGTGCTTTGCGCAATCTGATCATCCGCACATCATCTACAGGCGAATTAATGGTGATCGTGGTGTTTGCATATGCAAATGACGAGGAGATAGATTCACTGATGAATTACATCGATACTGAGTTTCCGCAAATCACTTCGTTATTATACATCATCAACCAGAAAAAGAACGATACCATTTTTGACCAGGAGATACTGGTAAAACGCGGACCGGAATATATTTATGAAGAAATGGAAGGTATCCGTTTCCGCATCGGGCCAAAATCGTTTTATCAAACCAATTCTGTTCAGGCTTATAAGTTATACCAGATAACCCGGGAGTTTGCTGGATTTAAGGGCGATGAATTGGTTTACGACCTATACACTGGTGCGGGAACAATTGCCAATTTTGTTGCAGGCAATGTAAGGGAGGTTGTTGGGGTGGAATACGTACCGTCGGCTATTGAGGACGCAAAGGTCAATTCGGGCATAAACAACATCACCAATACTAAGTTTTATGCTGGTGACATGAAAGATGTATTGAATGCAGATTTCGTAAAGGAACATGGCAAACCCGATGTGATCATCACTGATCCGCCCCGTGCAGGCATGCACCCGGATGTTGTTGCACGATTAATGGAAATTGCAGCGGGGAAGATAGTCTATGTTAGCTGTAACCCCGCTACCCAGGCCCGCGATTTACTGGTTTTAAAAGAGAAATACGACATAGAAAAAATACAACCGGTTGATATGTTCCCGCATACACAGCATGTGGAGAATGTGGTGCTTTTGAGGCTAAGGGGTTAGTGATCTGTTAACCGGTGATCAGTTAATCAGGCATTAGAGTTTAGAATTTAGTATTTAGAGTTTCAAGTTATGGATCCGGAAGAACTGCTTAACGAAAATAATAACGACGGGGAAAAGAAAAAAGAAAGTCCGCTGTTAAGCCTGGAGAGAGATCTTAAGGTTTACAACGAATCGATACATGAAGTAGCGATAGAAATTATGGTGGAGGGATTGTCCAGCTATCCTATCTTCATCGCCTATCAGCACATCGTAAAACTGGGCGAACTTATCCTTGACCGCGATGACCTCAATATGGAGTGGAGTATCAACGCTTCTACCCTGGAAGAGTTTGTCGAAAAAGGTGTCATCAAGAAAGAATTGCAGGAACGCTTTACCAAAACATACAAAAATCCACAAGATTTTATGTGCCTGTTCGTGATCGTACCTGAAGGCGCAAACTTTGTCTACTTTCCTTATAAAAAAAGCAGTTGAAAGGTTGCAAAGTTTGAATGTTGCAAAGTTGAGTTTATCTTTACCATGAGTTTTAAGGATAGGCTAACATTTCAACTTTCCAACCTTACAACTTTACAACAATAAACATGGAAAAAAAGATCCTCATATTAAACCAGCACCAGATAGAGCAAAAGATTGATCGTATTGCTTACCAGCTGCTGGAAGATAATTTTGACGAAGAAGAGATCATCATCGCGGGTATATTGCCGCGCGGTAATTATTTGGCTGAAAGAATAAAACAGATCCTCGATAAAATTGCGCCGTTCAAAAGCACGTTGATGAATATCGAGCTGGAAAAACAAAGCAGCAGTCTTAGGGCTAAAACTGATACGGATATCCAAATCTGCCACAACAAAGTGGTTATTATTGTTGATGACGTACTAAATAGCGGCAAAACTTTAGCTTACGGGTTTGGCGTTTTTCTTGATGTTCCATTAAAGAAATTGAGAACTGTCGTGTTGGTCGACCGTAACCACAAAAGCTTCCCGGTAACTACCGACTATTCCGGCATAGCGCTTTCTACCGTATTAAAGGAGCATGTAGATGTAGTGCTGAATGAAGATGGTAAAGAGGATGCGGTGTATTTGAGGTAAGATTTATGTCCCGTGAAAATGCAATAATCAAAAAGACTGGAATCTCACTGAAGAAGAATGGGATCATATGGAGGAAGGTATAGATGACGCCGAAAATGGTCGTGTTCTTTCCTCGGAAAAGTTCTGGGATTTGTTAAAGAACGACTAAAATATATAGGTTCATTCTGAGCGAGAGCGAAGAATCTAATCCGGAGTTTGATTACTAACGGGAATATCAAACTGGAACCAGGAGGCTGAACTACAATACAGATAAAAACGATATTATTCGCAACAAATCCTTCACTATCGTTCAGGATGACAATTGAGGTTATTTAATACGCCCCTATCACCTGCTCCAATTTCTCCGCAGTCAAACTCAAGCCATCCACAATAATACTCGCCTGCGAGTAAAACTTTTCACGTTCATCTAATTTTTGTTCGATAAACTCCACGAGTGCATCGCCATGCTTGTCTTGTAATAATGGACGTTCTTCTTTACCAGTTTCAAGGCGATCAGCTAAAGTTTTTGGACTAAGTTTGATATAAACTGACTTGCCGTTGGCTTTCATCCAGTCCATATTATCAAAGAAGCATGGTAAACCGCCACCAGTTGAAATAATAGCGTTATCGGGATACAAGGTCTTTTTTAACACTTGCGATTCTAACTGTCGAAATGCTTCCTCGCCAAATAACTGGAAATATTCGGCTATGCTTAGCTCTACTTGCTGCTCCAGCTTATGGTCAAGGTCGATAAACTCATAACCTATCCTGCTTGCCAGTTTGCGGCCCAAAGTCGTTTTGCCGCTGCCCATAAACCCAATTAAAAATATCTTCATAAAAATTAACTCAACTTAACCCGCGGATCGATCCACACATACAGCACGTCCACCAGGATATTGATCACGACAAATATAAAAGCAATAAATAAAATGGAACCCATCACCACCGGGAAGTCCGACATCTCTAACGCATCTACCGTCGCTTTACCTAAGCCATTATAACCAAACACATATTCTACAAAAAATGAGCCCGCCAACAGCGAAGCAAACCAGTTGGCAATAGCGGTAATTACCGGATTAAGGGCATTCTTTAAAGCATGACGATAGATGATTGTGCGCTCGCCTAAACCTTTTGCTCTGGCAGTTCGGATGTAATCCTGGCCAAGTACATCGAGCATAGCACTGCGAGTCAGTTGTACAATAATAGCTAACGGGCGCAATCCCAAGGTGACCATCGGTAGCACCAGATTACGCCAGGTAATAATTTCTCCCCTAAAAGGATCGTAACTATACAAGCTGCCCGACATATTGAGGCCGGTATATTTATTCAGCACAAAGCCGAATATCCAGGCGATGATAATACCTGCAAAAAAAGATGGCGCTGATATGCCTAAAGTAGAAAACGTCAATGCGGCCCTGTCTATCCACGTATTTTGATGCACCGCGCTTAATACGCCCAAAAGCACGCCAATTATGATTGCAAAAATCATAGCAGTTGTAGCCAGTATCAATGTATTGGGGATTACTCCCAGTAACAACGAGGCTACATCCTTACGTGTCTGGTATGATCGGCGCAAATAAGGCCATTTGAGTGCAATTGTTTTTTCTTTTGAAATTGGTATCAGGGAAACATAATGATAACGCTGGCGTTCCTCATCGTTTCTTGCATGGACTGCAATCGGCGAAAGATCATTCAAATAATAAATAAACTGCACTGGAACCGGTTTATCAAGGCCAAATTCCTTACGAACGGCCTGCAGTGACTGTACATCGGCACGCTGGCCCTGCGTCATCCTAGCCGGGTCGACCGGCAAAATGTTGAACAGGAAAAATACCACAACTACTATCCCCAGCATTACTGCTACCCCATAACCCAACTTGCGCAGAATGTAGCCGATCATAGCATTTACTTCTGAAAATACTGTTTTACCAAATCGTCATATTTCGGCACCGAGTGGTAGTGCCATTTATTTAGGATGGCTCCATTTTTCATCAGAATAATACCCGGATTAGCGCGAACCATCGATTTTAGCGGGACTTCATCGGCATAAAATATCTCCATCACCAGGTGGTTCTTTTTAGCAAATGCCTCTGCATCTTTTGCTGAGTTTGAGGTCAACAATACCGTGCGCGTATTAAAATCATGGATCAAGTTGGCAGCCGTCGCATTTAACTTGCCAATCGCCTCAACATTGGTGTGATTCAAATCGTATGCAACTACAATCAAGCTGTTATATGGATTGGATAAGAGTTCATTGGTATAATTATTTCCTTGCGCATCTTGTATTGAAAGGTCTTTTATTGGCGCCTCATAACCTTTTTTTACCAATTTGTTTTCAGGCGTACCAATAACCGTCCAGTCATTATCCTTCCAGATATTGCTGCTCAAATACTCCTTATCGGTCATCACCTTGGTGTCGCCTGTTTTTTTATTTTTCAGGTTGTAAGTGATCTCAAATTCATCCGGTTTTGCCCCCGGCGGGATTTTCATTTCATCGGAGATATTGGCACCCACTTTATAAGGTAGAAAGTCAATCACCGGCATAAAGTTGTAAGTATATAATCCTATCCCAACCGCAACAACAGCTGAACCGATCAGCAGGTTATCACCCGTCTTTTTACTAAATGCAGGTTCTATCGTTCTACGGTTGATGAATATAACGATGATCAATAGGAGCAGAACTAAGTCTTTACTAAACGATTGCCAGGGTGTAAGCGGAATGGCATCCCCAAAGCAGCCGCAGGTTTGTACTACTTTAAAATAAGCAGAGTAGAATGTGAGGAATGCAAAGAAGATAATGAGCAGCAGCAATCCCCAGGCAACAGATTTTGCCCGCACTCCTATCAGTAAAGCAAAACCCAGGATGATCTCCAGTGAACATAAAATGATGGACATGCTCAAGGCAAAACTATCCAGGAAGCCGATATGGAAAACCTCGAAATATTCTTCGAGCTTATAGGAAAACCCAAGCGGATCATTGATCTTGATCAGGCCGGAGAAGATGAACAGCAGTCCGACAAATATCCGGCAAAACCAAACCAGCTTTTTCATTTCACACCCAATTTAATCAAAGCAAAAACTGCATAATTTAGCATATCCTGGTAATTGGCTACTACACCTTCCGATGCCAGCGTCTGCCCCTTATTGTCTTCAATTTGCTTTACGCGCAGCAATTTCATCAATATCAGATCGGTTAATGAGCTGATACGCATGTCGCGCCATGCCTCGCCATAATCATGATTTTTGGCGAACATCAGGTCCTTTGTAGCATTGGATTTTTCATCAAACATAGCGCTCACATGCTCTACCGAAAGTTCGGTAGGTGTGTCAGGACCAGAATCCAACTGCATCATTGCAATCAAACAATAATTGACAATGCCGATGTACTCACTATTGATATCCTCGTCAACCTTTGATACTTTCTTTTCCTCGAGGGTGCGTATGCGTTGGGCCTTGATAAAAATCTGATCGGTGATGGATTCGATGCGCAGGATGCGCCAAGCTGTCCCATAATCGCGGGTTTTCTTCATGAAAAGCCCTTTACAAATCTTAATTACCGCGTCGTATTCTGCTGCTGTGTTGGCCAAGGTAGATTTTATGATTATAATTGTCTGATAATTATCTATAAGCAAAGGCTACTTAACTCTAACCTTTTCACCGTTTTACTCGTTTTAACCTGAATAATGGCTAAAGATACACTTTTTAAGAAAAAGGTAACCATAAATACAGGTGGTAAACTGATCGACCTGAGCGTGCCGAAGGTGATGGGTATTATCAATATTACGCCCGATTCGTTCTATGCCGGCAGCCGTAAACCGCTACTAAATGATGCTCTGCTTCAGGCAAATAAGATGCTGGCTGATGGTGCCGATTTCTTAGATATCGGTTCTTATTCATCACGCCCGGGTGCTGAGGATATTTCGGAGCAGGAGGAAATTGACCGCCTGTTACCAGTTGTTGAACTGATCACTGCCAATCATCCTGATGCTTTTATTTCGATAGATACTTTTCGCGCCTATGTAGCTGAGGTGGCAATAAGAGCTGGTGCACATATTATTAATGATATATCAGGCGGACAACTGGATGAAAACATGTTTGCCACTGTGGCCAGACTGAAGGTGCCGTACATTTTGATGCACATGAAAGGCAATCCGCAGAACATGACCCAACGTGCATCCTACAAAGATGTGTTTACCGAAGTGCTGGATTATTTTGCCTGGCGATACCATCAATTGAAGCAGTTAGGCATTCATGACGTCATTATCGACCCCGGATTCGGTTTCGCAAAAAATGCCGACCACAATTATACCTTGATGAACCGTCTGAACGAGTTTGATGTACTGGGCCTGCCTATACTTGTCGGTGTATCACGCAAACGTATGGTGTATGGCGTAACTGGTGGAACAGCTGATGAAGCATTAAATGGCACTACGGCTTTAAATACTATAGCGCTCACAAAAGGGGCCAATATTTTGCGCGTTCACGATGTAAAGGAAGCTGCAGAAGCTATCCGGATATACCTGAAATCGAAAGAAGCCTAATCTGATATTTTCTGATAATCTGAAGCAATACCGTCGGTCACGGTAGTACCGATGGTCATTGTTGTACCATTCCTGCTGAAGGCGTCGCCGTAGGTGATGTTATCGAAATATATAGCGTATCCATCCGGATTAGTGTAATGCTTGATATGAAAAACCCCGGTTGCGGCTAGTTTATTTGCTTCGAAACGCTTATATGTGCTGTCGCTACTAAACTGCAGAATATTGCCATTGCCCGCTTTATAAACCGAATCAAATCCTGCCAGACCACCATAGCTATGCCGAAGTTCCCATTTACCAAACAAGGTTGGCGATACGGGGCTGCTTTTTTTGCAACTAACTGAACATATAGCTATTGCAATGATAATTAGTACTGCTGATCTCATAATGCGTTTTTCTAATTTATTACGACGATAACCGGACTGATGTAACAAGCTGATTGCTTTTATTTTACTACCGTACGGAATCGAACAGTAAATGTATCAAAATGACTCGAAATAGCATTTAATTACAAGTTTAAACAACTGTAAATTAATTATTTACAATATCGGCATTCCGTTTGATGTGGAATAAAACAAGCACTCGAATATGTCTTATTTCCGTAAAAAGCTTGAACGTCGTACCTTCTCACAAGACCGGTACTATACCCTTATTAAACGCCAGAAAGAGGGCACAGCAACGTTTAATGAACTCACCGAACTGGATGAGATCGTAAACCGTGTACCCGATATCCGTGACCTGGTGATCCGTGAGAATTTTGGCGAGGAAGATATTGAGACAGACAACCCAACAAACGGACCAGCTGGTCAAGAGCTGATCTCGACTTCGATTACTCCGCACCCAAATTTACTAACCCGTATCAAAAACTGGTTAAACCGCAATTTTATCGATGAAGTTTCTGTGGATGATAAGAATTTGGAGACAGGATTTAGTTTGTAAAGAATAGTATTATGAATACTGGCTTCAGTTTGCAATCTCCGGGCTAATTCCTGATAGTTACAAACTGTCTTTTATCCGTGATTCCAGTCACAGACTGAAACTAGTTTAGGGTGGAATGTTAATCTAAAGACCTTATAGGCAAATCAAGCCCCCAACTACTTTCAAGGAATAACGTGTTATGGTCGAATTCACTATAAGCTAAGATTACACTTTTAACTTCCCTTATTAAAGCTGAATAATAATGACTATCCAGAAGGGTTTCAAAAAGCTTGGTTTCCTCACTACTATCTTGTAAGAAGATAACCGCCGGATCTTCATAATATTTCCAAAGCTTAGAAAGTTGTTTCCTGTTAAACATCATAGCTATGGGCTTTAACCTGAATAATAACCGATAATTATTCGGTCCCTCATCTATAAAAAACTCTTCCGCTAAACTCAATACTATTTCTTCGAATTCCGAACCGGGATAATCGATTCGAATACCATAAAAATAAATTTTGCTGCAATCTTTTAATAAAGTATCAAATATGATATTCCATTTAACCGCACTTATATCAATCTCGTTTGACGAGTCTTGAATATACGCGTAATTATCTCTATGCAATTTAAACTTTAGACTACCCATATTTTAGGCTTAGGTATTATCATTGTTCTCTTACCCCACCAACTCCATCATCAACAATATCGAATCAATATACTCCCGGTCATTAGCCAAACGCGGCACTTTATGCTGACCGCCCAGTTTGCCTTTCTCCTTCATCCAGTTAAAGAAAGTTCCCTGCCTTGCGCGGTGCACTATCGGGCGGCGAAGGGCCATGTCTTTGAAACGCTTGGCATCATAATCGGAGTTGATCTTGCGGAGAGTTTCATCCAGCAGATCGACAAAGCGTTCAAATTCAGGCGGACTTTTTTCAAACTCAACGATCCATTCATGCGCGCCATTTTTATCGCCATTGAAATATACAGGCGCTGCGGTATACTCCCTAATAATAGCGCCGGTTTGCATGCATGCTTCTTCCAAAGCGCGTTCTGCATTATCGATAATTAGCTCTTCGCCAAAAGCATTGATAAAGTGCTTAGTGCGGCCGGTAATCTGTATTCTGAATGGAGCAAGCGAGGTAAAGCGAATTGTATCCCCTATCATATACCGCCAAAGGCCGGCATTAGTGCTGATGATAAGCGCGTAGTTTTTATTCAGCTCGACTTCATCCAGCGTTAATGTCTTTGGGTTCTCATCATGCAGATGCTCCAAAGGCAAAAACTCATAGAAAATACCATAATCGAGCATCAGCAGCAGATCACCATATTCTTCCTGGTCCTGTATGCCGAAGAAACCTTCCGATGCATTATAGGTTTCCAGGTAATGCATATCATCCTTGGGGATCAGTTGCCTGAACTGTTCTCGGTATGGGGTAAAACTAACCGCGCCGTGATAATACAGCTCCAGGTTGGGCCATACTTCCAGCAGGTTATTTTTCCCGGTTATCTCCAGTATACGTTTGAATAATAATAAATTCCAGGTTGGTACGCCGCTTATGCTGGTTACATTTACATCTTTAGTGGCAAGAGCCATTTTTTCGATCTTTTCCTCGAAGTTTTCCAGCAGGGCAATGTCAATATGCGGGGTGCGTAAAAACTCGGCCCACATCGGCAGGTTCTTCATCAAAACAGCAGAAAGATCGCCGAAAAAAGTATCGGCATTCAACTGGCTCACCTGGTGGCTGCCGCCTAAGGTTAACGTTTTGCCGGTAAATACGCGCGCATTAGGCCGATTATTCAGATAAAGGGTAAGCATGTCCTTACCACCCTTAAAATGGCATTCTTCTAATGATTCTTCACTTACAGGGATGAACTTGCTGCGATCACTAGTAGTTCCCGATGACTTGGCGAACCACCTGATGCTGGATGGCCATAGCACGTTCTGTTCGCCTTTCAGCATCCGCTCTATGTAGGGCTTTAGCGTATCGTAGTTTTGTATAGGGACGCGCTCCTTAAACTGACCAAGGTTCTCGATGCTTTTGTAATGAAATTTCCGGCCCCATTCGGTATTCTCGGCCCCCGCAACCAACTGTTCAAACCATTCCTCCTGCACCTCGTTTGGATACTTCATAAAAAGCTCTATCTGGTGGATACGCTTCTTGATGAACCATGTAAACACTGAGTTAATAAGCGTCATAGAGGATTGGTTGATTAGTCATTGGTCACTAGCCATTAGTGAGTGGCTTAAATATAGGCAATTTGCTAATATTCTTCTAAAAGGTCATAACAACCAATGACAAATGACCAGTGACTAATGACAAATCACACGAAGGTCTTTCTCTTCAGTACGAAGTTGGCTCCCAGGTAAACCTTTCTTACCATCTCGTTCTCCGCAAGTACTTCAGGTACACCGGATTCGAGTATCTTTCCTTCAAAAAGCAGGTAGGCACGGTCGGTTATCGAGAGCGTTTCCTGTACGTTGTGGTCGGTAATCAATATGCCGATATTACGGTGTTTCAGTTTGGCTACCATTGCCTGAATTTCTTCTACAGCGATAGGGTCTACACCCGCAAACGGCTCATCCAACAAGATAAAATTAGGTTCGGCAGCCAACGCCCGGGCAATCTCGGTACGCCTGCGTTCGCCACCCGAAAGCAAATCACCACGGTTTTTGCGGACCTTGTGTAAGCTAAACTCGTCGATCAATTCTTCCAGTTTATGATGCTGTTCTTCCTTGGTCATTTTGCCCATCTCCAGCACAGCTTTAATATTATCTTCAACGGAGAGTTTACGAAAAACGGAGGCTTCCTGCGCCAGGTAACCTATCCCCTTTTGTGCACGGCGGTACATTGGGTCGCCGGTAATATCTTCATCTTCCAGGAATATTCTGCCTTCATTCGGTTTGATCAAACCTACGATCATGTAGAACGATGTGGTCTTGCCGGCACCATTCGGACCCAATAGCCCAACAATCTCGCCCTGCGAAACATTAAATGAAACGTGATTTACAACCGAACGCTGCTTATATTTTTTTACGAGATCTTCTGCTCTTAAAATCATTTTGTCTGAACCGGAATTTACCGAATTTTTGAATTAACCGAATTTCCATCAGGTAGTTAACATAATCAAAAACTACTCACTACTCACTACTCACCCTTATGCCTTTCACATTCAATTGTATCGAGCGCTTGTCGCGCCAAACATTTTCTTCAATATGGTAACAAATATCAAAAGGCCTGCCGTTTTTTATTTGGTCCAGAAAACTGCCTTGTCCGAATGCTATACAATCAAACGCCGGGGAACCTTCCTGCATTACCGACATTTTCAGGTGATTTTCACCCACCAATCCGGCATAGCCGCTAACATACACATTCCTGCTCAAAAATACCGGCGACATGTTCTCCGGACCAAATGGAGCAAACTGATTCAATATCCTGAAAAACTTTGGATCGATCTGTTTCAATTCCAGTTCGCCGTCTATTTTTATTTCCTGCACTAGTTGTTCATCCTTAATGGTGGCACAAACCACTTCTTCAAAACGAGCTGCAAAGGCCTCTACATTTTCCGGATGCAAGGTTAACCCTGCAGCATATTTATGCCCGCCAAATTGTATCAGCAGATCTTTGCATTCGCACAAAGCTTCATAAAGATCATACCCAAAAACCGACCTTGCCGACCCGGCCACATGTCCGTTCGACCGAGTTAAAACGATGGTTGGGCGATAATATTTTTCTGTCAACCTAGATGCCACAATACCGATCACCCCTTTGTGCCATTTTTCATTAAATACCACTGTCGATTTTCTGCCGATCAACGCTTCATCATTCGCGATCATACTTAACGCCTCATCAGTAATAGACAGATCGTGTTCCTTACGTTCTGCATTTTTACCGTTGATGAGCATACCCTTTTCCAGCGCAGCATTCTCATCACAGGCGATTAACAACTCAACAGCATGTTTGGCATCATCAATACGCCCTGCTGCATTAATACGCGGCCCGAGTGCAAACACTACATCAGATATCGCGTAATTACCGGTACGCCCTGCAACCTGCATCAAAGTTTTTACACCAATGCAAGGAACAGCATTTAATTTTTGCAATCCGAAATAAGCTAGTACCCGGTTCTCTCCGGTAATATGCACAATATCGCAAGCTATGCTAATAGCTACCAGATCAAGGTAGCGGGTTACTTCTTCAAAATCGATGTTATTTTTTTCGGCGTAAGCCTGTATAAACTTAAAACCTATACCGCAGCCTGATAACTCTTTATAAGGATAATCGCAATCAGCACGTTTTGGATCGAGTACAGCCACCGCCTCAGGCAATTCTTTCCCCGGCAAGTGGTGGTCGCAAATGACAAAATCTACACCTTTGGTATTCGCATAGGCAATTTTATCAACCGATTTGATACCGCAATCCAACGCTATGATCAGGCTAAAACCATTGTTCGCTGCATAATCGATCCCTTGAGTGGATATGCCGTAACCTTCCAGATAGCGGTCGGGAATATAATATTCAATCTTGTCGTATAGCTTTGAGAAGAAACTGTAAACCAATGATACTGCTGTAGTACCGTCCACATCGTAATCGCCATAGATCAGTATCTTTTCTCCGTTAGATATGGCCGCTTCAATCCTTTCAATGGCCTTTTCCATATCAGCCATCAGGAAAGGATCGTGCAAGTGTCTCAGGTCAAGGCGAAAGAAGTAGCGGGCGTCCTCGTAGGTTTTTATACCCCTGTGGATCAGCAAAGTACTTAAAACGGTATCGATGCCCAGCTTGTTGGCTAAATTTATGACATCTGCATTATCAGGCTTTTCTCTTACCGCCCACCGTTTATCCATATCTTTGCACTTAAAAAAGTAAAGATATGGAAATGTGCGGATGATTTGATGTGCAGATGTGCAAATGCGAGGATGTGCAGATTATTTAAGCATCCTAACTTTTTCATTTGCACATCTGCATATTTGCACATCAAACAATCCACACCATGCGCATCATTCACAAAGCAAAAAAGGGTGACTATCCGGAATATGCAGAAATATACATGAAATGGCTGCCGAATGACGGCCTGATACTAAGGCACCTGAAAGATAATTTTGAAGAGAATAAGAAGTTTATCTATTCACTGCCTGAGCATGTTTTGTGTCACCGTTATCAGCCTGACAAATGGAGTATCAAAGAGATATTGGTGCATATTGTGGACGATGAACGCATATTTTCCTATCGTGCCTTGCGATTTGCCCGAAATGAAAAGAATAACCTGATTGGGTTTGATCAGGATTCATATGCTATTTACTCAGAAGCAGACAGTCGAAGCCTGGATAGTATTTTTGAGGAATACGAGGCAGTAAGAAACTCGACCATTACGCTTTTCAATAATCTGCCTGAGTCATCGCTTGATAGGATGGGTCACGGTACAGGCACTTTCAATGATGCTACCGTTCGTGCATTGGTCTATCACATCGCCGGACATGAGCAGCATCACATTAATTTTATAAAACAGTATTACTTATAATTGCTATGCAGATTTTCCCATTAGGCGAAGGTTCCTACTCTGTTGATTCAACCAAAAAATTTATACCCTTCGATCCGCAGACCGATAGCACCAAGGATCGTCCCGGTTCTTTGTTTATCCATGTCAATCCGTTCCTGGTAGAAACTTCTGATGATCTGATCCTGTTCGATGCCGGGCTTGGTTTTAAGGATACCAGGGATGAATTGCTGATTCATCAAAATATCCGCAACAACGGTTTCGACCCGGATGATGTGACGCTTGTGTTGATGTCACACCTGCATTATGATCATTCCGGCGGACTTGTGGTTGAGCGCAATGGCAAACTGGAACCGAGCTTCCCCCATGCCACACACGTTATACAGAAAGGAGAATGGGATTTTGCTTTGACCGGCAAAGGGTCTTCCTACCATAAAGAGATATTTGAAGCACTGAAAGATTCAGTAAAAATTCAATTCGTGGAAAGCTCAGGAGAACTGAAACAGGGGATACAATATGAACTCTCTGGCGGGCATTGCCCTTTTCACCAGGTGTTCTGGATAAATGATAGAGGTGAAAAATGTTTTTATGGCGGCGACGAACTACCTGAGCCTGAGCAGCTGATAAGAAAATTTATAGCAAAATATGATTATGACGGACGCAAAGCAATGCAATTGCGCGAGGAATATGGAAAAAAGGCAGCTGAAGAAAATTACACTTGTTTATTCTACCACGCTAAATCAAACACAGTAGGCAAAGTAGGTTTTGAAGATGACCATTTTATAGTCACGAAGATGTTGTAAAGTTGGAACGTTGTAAAGTTGAAATGTTTTTTAATAGCTGTTTAAACGGATAGTTTGTAAAACTAAAAAGAGAACCTTGCAACTTTTAAACTTTACAACCTTTCAACTGCTTAGACGTGGTTAGCCACTTCGAAAAGTTCTTTTATCTTCTCGACATTTAATGGTTTCGAGATAAAGTCTTTCACAACCGGGTAAGAGCGTGCTTTATTGATGTCATTGCTGAACACAGACGACGAGATAATATACACTTTGCATTTACCTAACGGATCGATATTTAAGCGCGTGTACTCATCCAAAAACTCCCATCCATTCATGATAGGCATATTGATATCCAACAAAATGTAATCTGGTAATTTAGAAGGATCGTTTTTCTGGATGTCCAGCAAAAGATCAATAGCATACTTACCATGCAGACAAGCCATAATATCGGTATTCAACAAGGCCTTCTTAATCAATTTGATCGAGATGAAATTGTTAATTTCATCATCATCAACCAGCAAAATGCTTACAGAACCGTTAGTATTAATCATATGTAACTTTATACGGGCACAAAATCTAAAAGGTTATGTAAGTATTAAATTCCTTCAAAAAAATCCGCACCAATCAATTTATTCTACAAGTTAAGTAAAAATATAACTATCGAGCAAGTATAGATTTAAAGTTTTCTACAGTCGTTAATTGAACATTAATAAAATATTAAATACGATTAACGCTGATATTATATAAAAAATGTGCAGACAATTAAAATCATCTGCACATTTGCATATCCTCACATCTGCATATTTACTCAATCACACTCTCCTCAAACTCATAATCTTCCAGCGGAGGGCATGAGCAGATCAGCGTTCTGTCGCCATAAGTATCATTAACCCGGCCAACTGATGGCCAGAATTTGTAAGCGGCTACATAAGGCAGCGGGAATGCAGCTTTCTGACGTGTATATGGATGTTCCCAATCATTGCCTGTAACTACCGCAGCAGTGTGAGGTGCATTCTTTAATGGGTTGTTCACCTTGTCAGATAAGCCTTTTTCGATATCATCAATTTCATGACGGATAGCAATCATCGCATCGCAGAAACGATCCAGTTCATGTTTTGGTTCAGATTCTGTTGGCTCAACCATTACTGTACCTGCGACAGGGAATGAAACAGTTGGCGCGTGGAAACCATAGTCCATCAAACGTTTTGCAATGTCGATCACTTCGATGCCAGCACCTTTAAATGAACGGCAATCCAGGATCATTTCGTGAGCGCAACGGCCATTAGCACCTGTATATAATACAGGATAATGATGTTTTAAGCGGCTCTTGATATAGTTTGCATTTAAGATAGCATAACGGGTAGCATTGGTCAATCCGTCAGCGCCCATCATTGCGATATAAGCGTGAGAGATGATCAGGATTGAAGCCGATCCCCACGGAGCAGCTGAAACCGCATGAATAGATTTTCCACGATCAATATCAACCACAGCGTGACCAGGCAGATAAGGCACCAGGTGCTTAGCGACACCAATTGGGCCCATACCCGGACCACCGCCACCATGCGGAATACAGAAGGTTTTGTGCAGGTTCAAGTGACAAACGTCAGCGCCGATGTTAGCAGGACTAGTTAAACCCACCTGTGCATTCATGTTGGCGCCGTCCATATAAACCTGGCCTCCATTTTGGTGAATGATCTCGCAAACTTCGATAATAGCTTCTTCAAACACACCGTGTGTTGACGGATAAGTTACCATCAGGCAGGAAAGATCATCTTTATGTTCTTCAGCTTTTTGCCTCAAATCAGCAACATCAATGTTACCGTTCTCGTCACATTTCACCACTACAATCTTCATTCCGGCCATAGCCGCCGAGGCAGGGTTGGTACCGTGAGCAGAAGACGGGATCAAAGCGATGTTACGGTGGCCTTCACCCCTGTCGTGATGATAAGCACGAATCACCATCAAACCAGCATATTCACCTTGCGCGCCGGCATTCGGCTGCAAGCTCATAGCTGCAAATCCGGTTATTTCAGATAACCAATTATTCAGTTCATCAAACAGCTGCATATAACCACCAACCTGGTCGGCAGGTGCAAACGGGTGCATCTTGCTGAATTCAGGCCAGGTAACCGGAACCATCTCTGTAGTCGCATTTAGTTTCATGGTACAAGAGCCCAGCGCGATCATCGAGTGACACAAAGAAAGATCTTTGGTTTCCAATGATTTGATATAGCGCAGCATCTCATGTTCCGAATGATGCGAATTAAAAATGGAGTGGGTCAGGAAATCCGATTTACGCTGTAAAGCAGCAGGGATAACCGTTTCTATATTAGATTTCAGATCATCAAAACTCACATCACTCAATGTTTTTCCTTTTACTTTGGCAAAAAAGCGAACCATGGTTTTGATATCTTCCGGCGATGTAGTTTCGTCGATAGAAATAGTTACTACTGAACCTTCATAGTTAAAGTTCATCTCGTTGTTCAGCGCCTCAGCATGAAGTGGGCCAACTAATTCGCCCAGATCAAATTTCAGTGTATCGAAATAGGATTCGTTGAGTTGTTTGTAACCTAACTGCTCTAATGACTGGGCTAATAATATTGATAAGCCATGGATACGCTCAGCGATCAGTTTAATACCTTGGGGACCATGATATACCGCATAGCATCCAGCCATAATAGCCAATAAGGCTTGTGCGGTACAGATATTAGAAGTTGCTTTATCGCGACGGATATGTTGCTCGCGGGTTTGCAATGCCATACGCAAAGCATAGTTGCCTGCGCTGTCAATGGTCACACCAATGATACGGCCCGGAATTGAGCGTTTGTATTCTTCTTTAGTTGCAAAGAAAGCCGCATGAGGTCCACCAAAGCCCATTGGTACACCAAAACGCTGGCTTGAACCAACTACCACGTCGGCACCCCATTCTCCCGGAGGAGTTAATAAGGCCAGGCTCATGATGTCGGCAACAACGGTTAGCTTGATACCTTTTTCATGTGCTTTTGCAGCAAAGCCGGAGTAATCATACACCGCACCGTGACCGGCAGGATACTGTACAATGGCTCCGAATATATTTTCGTTCAATTCAACCTCGCGGTGATCCCCGATTTGGATCTGGATACCGTAAGGTTCAGAACGTGTTTTTAAAATATCGATAGTTTGCGGGTACACCTCGTCAGACACGAAGAAGATTTTGGCCTCCTGGTTTTTGCGCAGACTGTATTGCATAAACATCGCCTCAGCAGCAGCAGTGCCTTCATCCAGTAAAGATGCATTGGCAATTTCCATCCCGGTCAGGTCGATCACCATGGTTTGGAAATTCAACAATGCCTGCAAACGGCCCTGGGCAATTTCGGCCTGGTATGGCGTATACTGGGTATACCATCCCGGGTTCTCCAAAATATTGCGCTGTATCACGCCCGGCACGATCACATCATAGTATCCCTGGCCTATGTACGACTTGAATACTTTGTTTTTTGATGCGGTTTGGCGCAGGGTGTTCAGGTAATCGAACTCACTTTTTGCCGGTGGCAAATTGAGCTGATTTTTTAGCCTGATGTTGGATGGAATTGTCTGTGCGATTAATTCATCAAGTGAACCTGCACCAATCGTTTTTAGCATTTGAGCCGTATCAGCGGCGTTCGGAGCAATGTGTCTGTATTGAAACTTCTCCTGATAATCTGTGTTCAACCCCATGAAATTTGATGTCCAGTTAATTTTGCTGCAAAGGTACAATTTTAGAAATTGAGTAACAATCGGCTAACCTTATAGTGACAGTGATTTTACAGATAAAAAACGTAAATTAGCCCTGTGAAGCCTGAACCATGTTTATCAGAAAATTAGTTTTATTTTTTTTATTCTTAACTTTTTGCTTAAAAGCTTTTCCTGCTGTTTTTACTGTTACCAGCAATACCGATTCGGGGCCGGGAACATTACGCGATGCATTGACGCAGGCAGCTGCGAATGGGAGCGCTGCCACCGACTATATTTATTTCAATTTACCCGATCAAAGTGTGGCAGGAAGGACGATAACTTTAAACAGCTTATTGCCAGATTTATCACCAAATTTAGTCATAGACGGCACTACCCAGCCTGGAGTTCCATTTGGCGTCAGTAACGCAAAAGTTAGGGTATTCAGTAATTTTAAGCCAACTAACCTTCAGGACCCATATGTATTCAATGGAGATCAACTGGGAAATCTTACCATCAGCGGCTTGTATTTAGATGCATTGGCATATGATGGACAACCAAATGTATTTGCCATTACAATTAACGATTCAAATGTTGTAACCATTAAAGATTGCGTGATGCCCGAAGGAAATCTAACTGTAAGTAACAACAATTCATTTCTCCTTCAGTCCAGCATGATAGGTTGCCTTCCGGATGGTGTTACCGGCTTTCCAAGTACAGTTACGGTAAATAATACCCTGAACGTTACGATTGGAGGAAATCCATCAGAAGGAAATTTGCTCAGCGGGGGTCTAAATTTAAACATGTCTGATTATAATGCGAATTGGACCTATCTGATAAGCAACAATAAAATGGGCACAGATTACACAGGCACCTCATCGTCTACAAGATTTTATTCCCAGGGGAGAATTGATATTGAATCCGGTCACTATAACCCACCCAGTTCGGGTAGAATGCAGGGCACGATAACAAACAATTTTATTGAAAATTTCTCCAGTTCAGGTATTGTTGTTTCAGGCTTCGGTAATGTTGCAATAAAGGGCAATTCAATAGGCACCGACCCAACAGGTAAGATCAACTTTTTGCAATTTGCACCCTCTTGGGTACAAGGCTTGGGTTCTGCGCCTACAGGGATCGTATTACAAGTGGGCATTGACGCAGTTGTTGGTGGAAGTAATCCCGGAGATAAAAATACAATTGGATATATCAGTAATGGTATTCTGGAACAACTGGCCGATCAGGTAGTAATATCGCAGAACAGTATGTTTTGCTTTAATAGGCAGTATTTTAACGATCACGATTTTGTAACCCAGGCCTATACCAAGCCACTGCCCTTAGTACAAATAAACCAAATCACCAATAATAGCATTTCCGGAACAGCTACGCCAGGAGCCAGGGTAGAACTATTTTCAAATGCCGAAGGTGAATGTTCCGCATGCGATCCCCGGGACTATTTTACCTATGTGACAGCCGACGCGCAGGGGAAATGGTCTTATACTGGCACAATACCAGCAAATATAGTGGCGTCCGCTATTTATAATAACCAAACCTCCCTGTTTACAAAAGCCAAAGTGATTATTACCAATTTGAAGATTACCCAACCACAGTGTGGCCAAAGCAACGGTTCAATTCAAGGTATAAGCTTTTACGATTCCGGGCAGATACGGTGGGTCGATCAGAACAATAATGTCATTTCTAATTCTCTTGATATAAATAACTTGCCTCCGGGTAAATATAAATTCAAGATTGGCACAGATGTTTGCGGTGCAGAATCTGACTGGATAGAATTAATCGATAACTCTCTTAAACTGGATGCTTCAAAAGTAAAGATCTTAAACCCATCCTGTAACCAAAATGGTTCAATTAGCGATATAGCCATTTCAACCTATCACAATGAAAGCTATAATTCAGCATGGATGGATGAGAACTCTAAAGTGATTGGAAATAGTATTGATATTTCCAATCTGAGAGCGGGGAAATACACTTTGACTGTCACCGGAAATTCAACTGGCTGTTCTCAAACGTATGGTCCAATTACTTTAACCAATGTAGCTGGCCCCAACATCGATCAATCTCATGCAAACATCACGTCCACTAACTGCGGAGAATCAACCGGATCAATTACCAATATCCAGGTTACCGGATCAGGTATACTTAAATACTCATGGCTTAACGACCAGCAGCAACAGGTTGCCACAACCCTTGATCTAGTAAATCAGCCTGGCGGAACTTACACACTACAAGTGACAGATAACTCTCAATGCGGGCCTGTGTTTAGTACAGCTATTCAGATTCCCGAGACAAACGGCATCAGCCTGGATGAATCAAAAGTGCAAACTACGATAGCCGGGTGTGGACTTAATAACGGCACGGTTACAGGGATGCAGGTAACCGGTACCGCGCAATACAAATGGGCAGATGTGAATAATAACGTAGTAGCTACAACACTCGATCTTAAAAATGCCGCCCCGGGCGATTATACTTTTACCGCTTATAACAACTCCGGTTGCAGCAAAACCAGTAAAACTTATCACGTCGGGTTGCAGGCTATTACTCAATACCCATCGTATACCGTTAATATCGTCCCGGCTTGTTCGGGTCAAAACAATGGTTCGATCAGTATATCGACTGATGCGTTGGTTGCAAGTATGAGATGGATAAGCAGCCAGGGGCAAAATATAGGTTCAACCTCATTGTTGAACAATGTTTCAAAGGGTACCTATCAGCTTTTCCTTACAGACGCGAATGGCTGCGAGACTTTATATAATACCTACACAGTGACTGAGCTAGCACCATTGTCAGTAACCAGCCAGGGACAAATTACAAGTGACCAATGCGGATTAAAAACCGGCTCAGTGAACGATGTCTCTATTGCCGGCGGGCAAGCGCCATATACTTATACCTGGACCGATGACAAAGGGAACCAGGTAGGAATCGGAAGCTCCATTGGCAACCTTGCTGCTGGTGATTATCATTTGAATGTAGCCGACAGCCGGTGCGGAAGCCTGGCCGTTGATTATACTATTACAGCTCAATCGGCATATGTGGCCGCTCCATCCGTTTCCGATGTACAGTTATGCAGCAGTGGTGATGCTTTTATTTCCGTTAACAATCCTTCATCAACCTTTACTTACCGGTTGTATGATGATCAAAACAGCGCACAACCGTTAGATGAAGAAAATAGCGGCAGATTTAAAGTGACCGTTAACGCTAACCGCAGCTATTTCATCAGTCAGCTGAATGGCACTTGCGAAAGTTCAAGATCAGAAGTAAAGGTTACCGTTGGTGTATCTTCTGTAAACATTCCCAATGCTTTTACGCCGAATGGTGATGGTATAAACGATTACTGGAGTTTAAAAGGCATGGAAAATAACCCCAATAGTTTAGTGCAGGTATTTACGCGTTATGGACAAAAAGTATTTGAATCGAAAGGTTATGAGCATCCTTTTGATGGCACATACGGCGGGAAAGAGCTGCCTACGGGCGTATATTATTATATCATCAATCTTGGCACCAACTGTAATATACTTTCTGGCAACGTAACGCTTATACGTTAAGCCAGTTGCCTCAAATACATCTGTATCGTATTCTCTAACCCATAATAAAGCGCATCAGAGATCAGCGCATGGCCGATGCTCACCTCATCCAAATGAGGTATATTTTGTGCAAAATATTTTAGATTATGCAAATCAAGATCATGACCAGCATTAATGCCTAGAGCTGCCTTATGCGCAGCTTCAGCAGCTTTTAGATAAGGTGCGATGGCTTGTTCTTTATTTTGATGATATTGATGAGCGTATGCTTCGGTATACAGCTCGATGCGATCGGTTCCTGTAGTAGCAGCGGCTTCAACCATTTCAACTATCGGGTCGACAAATATGGAAACACGGATACCTGCATCTTTAAATACCTTAATTATTCCCTTTAAATATTCCTGGTTAGTTATCGTATCCCATCCATGGTTGGAGGTGATCTGCCCTAAAGCATCAGGCACTAAGGTTACCTGCTCTGGTTTATTAGCTAATACCAGGTCTATGAACTTTTGTTCCTGGCAATTACCTTCGATATTAAATTCGGTGGTGACTATCTTTTTCAACTCAAAAACATCATTGTAACGGATATGCCGCTCGTCTGGTCGAGGGTGAACGGTGATGCCTTGCGCGCCAAAACGCTCGCAATCTTTTGCAACTTGAACCAGGTCGGGATTATTGCCGCCTCGGGAATTACGCAGGGTGGCAATTTTATTGATATTGACAGATAGACGGGTCATTTAATCCAATATTTTTACAGCAGCAAATATCCTTAATACTTAACTAACATATGAAACAATTTTAGGATTCGTTTATTTGTGACTTTAATATGAAACCCCTGCTCAGATTATCACTCTTATTATTCCTCTTAATTGTTTCGGCATTAGCTCGCGCCCAACAAAACTTCCTCGATATTACCAAATATGAAGTGTATTATGGATGGGCGCATAACTACCCACAGGACTGGATCGTGCTGCGCCGTTTTCAAAACCGCGACAAAGAATACTACCTGCTGGTAAACCCGCAAACGCTACAAACCAAGGTGAATGAAAGCAGCTTTTACCAGGTTAAGCGGATGACGCTGGCTGAAACGCGTGTCGCCTTTAAAAACACACCTTACGAAAAAGCCATTGGCAAAGCCGAAAAACAATCAGTAAACATACAGGATGCGGGAATAGAACGCGGTATACCAAGTGAAACAGGCATTAGTCTTACTGCTGATCTGTGTCCATCACATAAGCCACTCGACCGAAGGATATTTACCACCATGTTCAATGAGTTTAAGAAGGTAGAAAAGCCTGCGCCGATTGCTTTATCAGTAAGTGGGTTGTGGATGCTTAATCATAAAGAGGATTTGGAATGGTTAAAACAACTGCGTAACGAAGGTGAAATACGTATTACCTGGGTAAATCATTCTTACAACCATCGCGTAAGCAAAACTGCACCTCTTAAAGAGAATTTCCTGCTTGAACCCGGCACTGATATCAATTATGAAGTACTTGCCACAGAACAATTAATGCTGAAGAATGGTTTGGTACCATCAGCATTTTTCCGCTTTCCGGGATTGGTTTCTGATCAGCAATTGGTATATAAGATCACGGATTTCGGTTTGATCCCTATCGGCTCCGACGCATGGCTGGCAAAAGGCCAGCAGCCCAACGCAGGCAGCATCGTGTTGATACACGGTAATGGCAATGAGCCTGTTGGGGTCGCGGATTTCATCAAGCTGCTCCAGTCAAAAACCAAGCAGATCGCTAAAAAGCAATGGCTGCTTTATGACCTGAGCGAAAGTGTGGATGATGCGGCGGGAAGCTCCGAATAGTAATAAGATTTACAGCGAAGCCAAATAATCACAGCTCTTTTTCAAAGCTATCTCCGGGTGCGCAACAATATCCTGTTCAACAATAAAATGCTGAACACCGTTTTCTTTTGCTTTCGGAAGTATCTTTTTCAGGTCGAGCACCCCGCTACCTGCTGTGGTCATGTAAGGGAATAGTTCGATCCATTGCTTGGAATCGCCACCATCTCCTGAGAAACGAACTTTCTTCGACATATCCTTCACATGCATCAGGCGATAGCGGTTTTTGTACTTTTCAAGCAATTCTATAGGATCGGCGCCCCCGGCGGTAGTCCAATAAAGGTCCATTTCAAGGAATACCAACGAAGGGTCGGTACCATCTAAGATCAACTTAATCGGAACTTGTCCGTTCACTGCTTTCCATCCATAACCGTGATTATGATAAGCGAATTTTACACCATTCTTTTTTGCAGTTTCGCCAATTTTGTTGAACGCTTCCGCCATCCGTTTATAATCGTCCAATGTTTTCCTTTTGTCCTCTGGAATTGCAGGCAGAACAACAAACTCCGACCCTAACACATGCGCCGCCTCGCCTAGCTTGTCCATCCGGTTTTGCAGTGTATCCAGGTCTGTGTGCATCGATGGCACTGTCAATCCATTTTGCTTCATTAAACCCTTCACTTCTGCTGCTGTGCGGCCAAAAAAGCCGCTCCCTTTAAAACCAAGCGAAGGAGTAACCGCATCCCAGCTTTTCTTTGCGGCATCGGTGCTGAAAGTGTAAGGGCCATATAGTTCTACCTCTTTATAACCCATTTTTGATAGCATCTTCAATGTGCCGGGGAAGTCATGTTCGAGCATCTTTGGCAATGAGAAAAACTGGATACCGATTCTTTCGATCAGTCTCGGTTTTCCAAGTACTTCTGATGAAAATAAAAGGCTTGCTGCTGATAGCACAGCAGATTGTTTAACAAAGTCTCTCCTGTTCATATAACAAATAATTGGCGGGATGAATAATTGGTCGGGCTTAATGCCGTGTATAACAAATATATAGAAACATTCAGGCTATAAAATGGATTTCCTGTCTTATTTCAATAAGTTTAACTCAATTTCTGTATACTTACCTTAGTTTATTACGTTAAACCAATAGATAAAACAAAAACTCCTATCTTTAGGCTTTGAAATTTATACCTAATTGATATTCTGTTTGATGGGACCGCTGTTTTAAACCTTATCAAACTAACTATCTGAGTAATAATGAATAGAGTAAAAGGCGCAATCTTGTTTCTGCTGCTTTGGTCGTTCCATAGCTATGCCCAGCAAAAAAGGGCAGGCTGTATTTTGGGGAACTGCCAGGTAGGCATTGGGGCCATTGTGTTCCCTGACGGGCGGAAATATGGGGGTGCATTTCAGAACGGCAAAATGAACGGCGAAGGGACTATGACCTGGCCGGATAAAAGAAAATATGTTGGCTCCTGGAAGGATGACCGTTATTCGGGCACTGGTACTTTTACCTGGCCCGATGGGCACTATTACCAGGGTGAATGGAAATATGGCGTAAAAGACGGTCAAGGAACGGAGTTTTGGTCGCAGAAGAAATATTACGTTGGCGGCTTTAAGTTGGGCAAACGAAGCGGCCAGGGTACCATGAATTTTCCTGACGGCAGAAGATATGTAGGTGAATGGGCCAATGATACGCAAACAGGGCAGGGATTAGAGACCTGGCCGGGTGGCGAAAAATATGTTGGCGGGTGGAAAGATGACTTGCGTGACGGACAAGGCGCCAATGATTATGCTAACGGCAACAGATACGACGGTCAGTGGGAAGCCAATCAAAAAAAAGGAAGCGGAACTTATACCTGGACCGACGGCAAGAAATACGTGGGTGAGTGGGATAAGGACATGAAAAACGGCAACGGTGTGCAAACCTGGAAAAACGGCGAAAAATACGTTGGCGACTGGGTTGACAACCAACGAGAAGGCCGGGGCACACAAGACTATGCCGATGGAAGCCGTTATGATGGCCAATGGAAAGCTGATAAACAAGAAGGCCAAGGTATAGCCACTTATGCCGATGGCAGCAAATACGAGGGTGAGTGGAAAGATAACAAGAAGAATGGCAATGGAACAATGACCTTCGCCAATGGCACCAAGCATAGCGGTCTTTGGAAGGATGATGTGTTTGATGAATCAAAAGCGGCCCTGCAGGCAGCAACGCGTGTTGAAACGCCAGTCAAATCTTCTTCCTCATCCACTCCTGATCTGCATGTGACCGGCTTAACTTTTAATGACAGCATCGGCAACAAAAACAAAGTGCTTGATGCCAATGAAAGGGCCGAGATCAGGTTCACGCTTGCCAATACAGGCATGGCAAATGCCAGCAACCTGATCATCGAGATTTCGGATCTGAATTTTACCAAGGGGATAACTTATACCCCCAGACAAACTTATGCATCCTTAGCTGCAGGCGCTGAAAAGCTTATTGAAATACCATTGACCAGTAAGGTAGATTTGCCAACAGGCGAGGCGAATTTCAGGATACAGGTTCACGAAGGCAGAGGTTATGATGCCGGGCCTTTTTATTTGGCGTTCAGGACACGGGAGTTTATTAAACCTCGGGCTATAGCGGGCGATGACAAGACAGGTTGTATCCTGGGCGACTGCAGCGACGGTAAAGGATCGATGGTATTTGATGATGGCAGAAAGTATACCGGTAGCTGGAGAAATAGCCAGATGGACGGCAAAGGCACCATGATATGGCCGGATGGCAGAAAATACGACGGCGAGTGGAGAAACGGCCTCCAGAATGGCGATGGTATGGAAATAGGTGGCGATGAAAGCCGGTACCAGGGTGAGTGGAAAGATGGCGCTAAATCGGGCCGGGGCACTTATATTTCTGCAATTGGGCGTAAATACATCGGTGACTGGAAGAATGATAAGCAGGAAGGTGATGGCCTGATGACCTGGCCATCAGGGCAAAAATTCCTGGGTAAGTTTAAGGATGGCATGCGTAACGGCAAAGGGCAAATGATATGGCCATCGGGCGAAAAGTATGATGGCGAATGGAAAGATGATAAACAGGACGGACAGGGGATATTTTACTATAGCAACAAGCAAGTTTACAATGGTGAATGGGAAAACAACCAGGTAAACGGCATTGGCACAATGACCTACCCTAACGGAAAAAGAAGTTCAGGCGAATGGCGCGATGGCGTGCTGGTAAGAGAAGGTGCCACAACCAGGGAAAAGGATGCGGCTATCAAAGAAAAGAATCACCTTAAAGAAAAACCTGCCGTGGCTGCAACTCCGGTACAGGAAAAACCTGCGATCACCAACACACCACCTAAAGAAAAACCGACTAACAACGCCAACAATAATAATACTACGACAAGTAACAATACCTCAGCCCCAAAACATAATACGCCGGTTAGTGAACCAAAACAAGAGGAAATTCAAAATGTTCCGAAGCCGAAATCACCGGCTGTATTGGAGATTGTTAATGCACAGTTTGTAGAGAACAGCGGAAATAAAGACAATGTGCTTAACATTAATGAAAGCGGCGAGATCAGGTTTATCTTATCTAACCAGGGCCAGGGTGATGCCTATAATATGGTAGTTCTTGTGAAGGATGTAAACGATATTAAGGGAGTTGAATACAGTCCAAAGTTTACTATTGCGCACTTACCTGCCGGCGGGCAGACTACAGTTAAAATTCCGGTTAAAGGCACTGCGGATATGGATACCGGCGCTACCAATTTCAATATCAAAATATCTGAAGCAAATGGCTCCGATGCCGACCCTTTCTATGTTAATTTCAGAACGTTAGGTAAAAACCCTCCCCAGGATAACTAACCGGCTTAATCTTAACAAGATTTAACATATAGCTGCGGTTTAATTACTTAGCTTTAGGCATGAAACGCACTACCCTTATTACATTAACACTGGCACTGTTTTCTTTTTGTGCGCAGGCACAAAGGATCATCCCGGCAAAAGATGCTTTAAAACACATCGGTAAAAAAGTAAAAATTTGCGACAAGGTTTTTGGCGAAAATATTAAGAAAGGCGTAACAACCTTATACCTCGGTGCAGACCATCCTGATGAGTTAATAACTGTAGTAATAAAGGCCGATTTCAAAACCAACTTAAAAGGCCATTTTGAGAACAACTCCCACTTTGATGATTATTATAGGGGAAAGGACATTTGCGTAACCGGTGTTGTACAAAAAGATAAATACACAGGCAAAGCGACGATCCGGGTCACGCAACCATCACAAATCAAACCATTCATGGAAGATAGCATGCCACAACAAGCACCTTCTTTACACTAAGATTAACGATCTTTGCGTACATGAGTTGGATTTGTCCAAAATGCGAACGCGAGTTAAAGGGGCCCAATCAAACGCATTATTGCATTAAGGTTAGCCTGGATGATCTGCTAAAAGGCCAGAGCGATGAGCTCGTTTTGGCAGTTGATAAATTACTTGCCGAAATTGCCGACTGGGAGGATGTAACAATAAGCTGCTCTAAAAATTATATTGTGTTTGTCCGCAACAAAACCTTCTTTTTAATAAAGCCGATGAAAGGTTTGTTGGATCTCAAATTTTACTCAGCCAAAGCACCGGAAAACTCCATTGTTACTAAAAGTACGCTTTATTCCGAGAAGTATGAAAACTATATCCGGCTGACTTCGTTGGATAAACTGACTCCAAGGGTATATGCTCTAATAAAACAATCTTACGACCTGTTATGATTTCCTGCCCAGGCACTATGTTAAGTTTTGTTAAAAATTAGCGGTTAACTAAAATACCAGTTAAATTTATACTAAACCTGATCTGCCCATTGTAATGAAGAGTTTAAAGCTTTCAATTGTACTCTTGCTGATGGCATCCTGCCCCGTACTGTATGCCCAGCAATTAAGCGGCCGTGTAGTGGACGGCAAAACCCTGCAATCTATTCCGCATGCAACTATCATTACCCCTAAACAAACAACTTTTACTTCAGATAAAGGACTGTTTACTGCCTATAGCCTCCACCGTGGCGATACCATCAAAATCTCTTTTGTAGGATATAAGCCGCATTTCCTGGTTTATTCGCAAAAAGTAACCGATACCATTCCTGTTTATTTAGAGCAAACCGCGACGTCATTGAAAAGCGTTGTTATCATTGGCAAACGGCCTTCCAATACCGATTCGATCAAGCTGAGAAAAGAGTTTGGATCGGTGTTCAATTACAAGGGAACCGGCTTTAAGGATGTTTTTATGTCCAATTCAAGCTATATTAAACCTTACAACGACTTTATCACTTCAACCCATAGTACCGCAACTCTGCTTAGTGTTAACCTGCTCCAGGTTATTGATTGGCTTGGCAAAAGCAAAT
The DNA here is from genome assembly GCA_018266915.1 of Bacteroidota bacterium. Lineage (GTDB taxonomy): Bacteria > Bacteroidota > Bacteroidia > Sphingobacteriales > Sphingobacteriaceae > Mucilaginibacter. The sequence continues at coordinate 261,638 of JAFDZM010000045.1, forward strand.
CGCCCACAACAAAGCTGCAGCAGGTGCTTCTCAAGGATGAACAAATGAACTATGTCGACCAGGTATTTTCCAGGCAGAAAGTGGTTGAACTAACCCATCTCAAGGGAGATTCTTTGCAAAACTTTATGGACAAATACCGCCCATCCGCCGGGGTCGCCCGTACCATGAGCGATTATGAAATGATGATCTATATTAAGAAGTGTTATTTGGAGTTTGAGAAACCGGAGTAAAACAAAAAAGGCACAGTCCCAAAACCATGCCCTTAATATTTTCAGATAGAAAACCTTTCAGCTTTCGCCTTTAAGCTTTCACCTTCTTAATAACGATAGTACTCCGGTTTAAACGGACCACTTACCGCAACACCGATATAATCGGCCTGGTGCTGATCCAGTTCTTCCAGTTCCACACCGATCTTGGCCAGGTGCAGACGGGCAACTTTTTCATCCAGGTGTTTTGGTAAGGTGTATACTTTATTTTCGTATTTATCACCATGTAACCAAAGCTCTAACTGAGCCAAAGTCTGGTTTGTGAATGAGTTGCTCATCACAAAGCTTGGGTGACCGGTTGCGCAACCCAGGTTTACTAAACGACCTTCAGCCAGTACGATCAGGTCTTTACCATCGATGGTATATTTATCAACCTGTGGTTTTATCTCCACTTTAGTATTGCCATAAGTATTGTTCAACCACGCCATATCGATCTCGTTATCGAAGTGGCCGATATTACATACAATGGCTTTATCTTTTAACGCACGGAAATGCTTCTCGCGAACGATATCGCAATTACCTGTTGCCGTTACCACAATGTCGGCCTCGGCAATAGCAGTTGAAAGCTTCTTTACTTCGTAGCCTTCCATTGCAGCCTGTAAGGCGCAAATCGGGTCGATTTCGGTCACAATCACACGAACACCAGCGCTGCTTAATGATTCTGCCGAACCTTTGCCCACATCCCCATAACCGCAAACAACAGCTACTTTACCAGCCAGCATTACGTCAGTAGCACGGCGGATAGCATCTACCAGTGATTCGCGGCAGCCATATTTATTATCAAATTTTGATTTGGTAACCGAGTCGTTCACATTGATAGCAGGCATTGGCAGGGTGCCAGCTTTTACACGATCATATAAACGATGCACACCGGTAGTAGTTTCTTCTGATAAGCCTTTTATCCCGGCAATCAGTTCAGGATATTTATCCAGTACCATGTTGGTCAGGTCGCCGCCATCATCAAGGATCATATTCAAAGGCTGACGATCTTCGCCAAAGTGTAGGGTTTGTTCAATGCACCAGTCAAACTCTTCGGCATTCATACCTTTCCAGGCATAAACTGAAGTTCCGGCAGCAGCAATAGCTGCTGCGGCATGATCCTGGGTTGAGAAAATATTGCATGATGACCAGGTAACTTCTGCACCCAAAGCCTGTAGGGTTTCGATCAAAACCGCAGTCTGGATAGTCATGTGCAAACAGCCTGCAATACGGGCGCCTTTCAGTGGCTGAGATGGGCCATACTCGGCACGCAAAGCCATTAAGCCCGGCATTTCTGCTTCAGCTAAGCCAATTTCTTTCCGGCCCCACTCGGCCAGCGACAAATCTTTTACTTTGTATTTGGTGTAAGTAGTTTCTACAGATGATGACATATCATTTAAGATTTTTGAATTGCAAAGGTACGCAATAGAAATATCTTAATGAAAAATGAAATCAGGCAGTTACTGCCTCTGCTTTTTCTACTTGTTTCTGTGCAACCCCGCTTTCGGGCTTTATGCTTCTGATAGCGCCGTTTTCAGTTTTTGCATCTTTTGAGCCATTTGCAGCTTCAGGCTTCACAACCTTGGCACCATTTTCAGGTTTACCATTTTTGGCGTCTTTAGTTGCTGCAATACTCTCAGGTTTCATGTTCCTGATTGCGGTATTATCATGCGTTGGCGACATTGAAAGTTTACCATTATGTGAGCCTCCTGGTTCAACCTGCAATACCTGTGTTTTGATATCGCCGGTAATACGTCCCGTACTTTTTATTTCTAATGAATGGGTATTCACATGGCCGTGAATATGTCCGTAAACGATCAACTCCTTAGTGATAACACTACCTTTTACCACACCCTTTTCGCCCAGTATCAAACCTTCGTCGATGGTTACATCGCCCAGTATCTGACCTTCAATCCGCACATTGGCCGGTGCTCTCAAGTTCCCTTCAAAAACACAACCTTCGCTAATTAGCGTAGATATCACTTGCTGGCTCAGATCAACTTTATTTTTCTTTCTAAACATTGCAGTAGTTTTATTTAGTTATTTGTCGGCCGGAATCTACCGGCCTGCACCCGCTAAGGATTTTTAATTGTTTAACGTTAAAAACTTCACAGGGTTAATGGGTTTTCCATTTTTTCTTACCTCATAATGTAAATGACTGCCTGTAGAGCGTCCGGTTGAACCCACCTTACCTATTACATCGCCTGTTTTTACCGACTGGCCTTCCTTTACATTGATATGTGATAAGTGCCCGTAAAGCGTCTGGAAGTCGTTCTTATGCTGAACGATGATACAATTACCATAACCACCTTTTCGCCCTGTGAAAACTACGTTACCATCAGCGGTTACGTGCACCGGGTCGCCGGTGGCTCCTCTAAAATCTATACCGGGATGTAATTCTGCGCTTTCCCCATCGAACGGGTCACTGCGATAACCAAATGCCGAAGTAATAGAGCTTAAGCGAGGATAGCCCATTGGAGTAAATGCTACGCTGTTAAGCAGGCGGCTCATATACTCATCATATAAAGAGTATTTCTCATTGTCGCTCATGGTGGCCGACGCAATATTTTTGTCTCCGCCGATTGAGTTAGTAGAAAAACCTTTCAATCCTCTCTTTCTCAGGTAGTCGTTTATTTTCTCAAGCTTGCTTTGAATAGATTGGATATAGCCCGTTGCAGAATTGGTCGATGCAGTAGCGGCATCAGTTAATGCGGTTGCTGTGGACACTTTACCTCTTAGCTGTGAAATTTGCGTCAGCAATTTTTGCTTTTCCAACTGGCTTTCATTGTCCTTGGAATTCAGATAGATAATGGCTCCGACAAGTGCGACGACAACCAAAACGACTGAAGCAATGTAGTGCTTGATTCTTTTCAGATGCTTGGTTTTTACCCGGATAGCCTGGGTTTGCTCCTGATTTTTGTTGACAATGATGATGGTACTGAAGTTTGTAAGTTTCAGGTTCATATCTTAGTTAGGGGGTTAATAGGGCATGAATATAAGACAATAGACGCACAAAAAACCAATTTATTTTGATTCCTGTGCGTAAAATATAGTCTCCCTCACAACAAAAATCAGTATTATGCTCTTGTACGTGTTTCGTCAGATAAATGTTATTATTCTGAGCAGAAATATTTTACTTTTAAATCATTTAGTACTTTTACCAAAAATTTAATTTTTAAAAGTGATGATGTACCCGGAATACCTGGTTGCTCCTATGAGAGAGGAACTGACAAGAGTAGGTTTTGAAGAATTAAAAGATGCGGACGCCGTAAAAAATGCTATTGAGAGCGAAGGCACTGTGTTTGTGATGGTGAATTCGGTTTGTGGTTGCGCTGCCGCTAATGCCCGCCCGGCTGCAAGGATCGCATCACAAAATGCAAAGCACCCTGATAAACTGGTAACCGTTTTTGCCGGTATGGAGAAAGATGCAGTTGATACCGCACGTAACTATATGTTGCCTTATCCTCCATCTTCACCAGCAATGGCTTTATTTAAAGACGGCAAGCTGGTTCACATGATCGAACGCCACCAGATTGAAGGCCGCCCGGCGCAAATGATTGCCGATAACCTGATCGGTGCGTTTGAACAATATTGCTAATCTGATTAAAGGATATAATAATAGTGCTCCAGGAATAAGAAAAACTGGAAATTCCAGTTTTTCTTATTCCTGGAAGTGCATTAGCGGGTATCTCATAATTCAAGCAGGGGTGCTTGTTTAGATTATTAGGATTTAAAATCACTCTTCCCGCAGCTTGCCCATTCTGATTGACCCATCCAAATAAAGGAGTGTCGAAATGATAAGGATTACTACCAACTGCTTCATAACATAAAAATAGCGAATTGTTTGCTCGCCCCGGTAAGATTTTATCAACATTTGTACGTTAATTGTTAACTACTACCCGCTGATTATGAGTCGACTATAACACCTTTCCTTTTGATTAATTAGCCTAACTTTTACTTGATAAATAAACCATTAAGCAACCAAAAATCAGGCTGCGGATGACTCATCATCAATGTGCTTTTCCAGTACTTCTTTTGTAATCGGTTTAAAGATAAATGACCTCACACAAGAATATTTTTTTGATTGTTCCATATCCTGCGGATTGATGGAAGAGGACAGAATATATATTCTTATGGCTTTAATAAGGTTGGGGTATAAATGCTGTACGTTGTCCAAAAAGTTCCATCCATTAAAGCCCGGCATATACAAGTCAACCAATATTACATCGGGCAGTTTGTTAATGTCATTTTTATTCAGTTCCAGGAAACTAATTACCTCAGCTCCGTTTGCTGTGCACATTACATCATACTCAAGCTGGTACTTGCTCAATATCCTTTTCAGGATAAAATGATCCAAAGGACTATCGTCTATGAAAATAAGCTTCTTCATGCCGGGGTGTCATAAAGTTTTTACAATCAAATTTAAAAGCCCCTTACAACATATTAAGTAGTATTTTCACGGTATTTGCTACGTATTAACACGGGTTTGTGCTACAGCTCTCTTGTAAAACAATCGATACAAAAGTCCTTTCTATCGATTCTCAGGCAATATTTGCAAACCAATACGTTTTACGAATGTTTTTAACTATAACACTTATTACCCCCTCAGAGTGGAATAGTACTTTCATGGAAATTAATTTGATAAAACTATGATTCTACTCTTTTGCGGGCTATCAGGAGCCGGTAAATCTACACTGGCCGCCCACGTGAAAAACAAGCTTGAGCGCTCCGACATACCAGTTGAGATAATTGATGCTGATGAATATCGTCAAAAATTGTTTAAAGACCTGGGCTACACCCGCAAAGACCGCAATGAAAATATACGGCGCCTGGGGTTTATAGCTAATAAGTTCTCGTCGCAGAATATTATTTCTATTATAAGCGCCATAAACCCATACGATGAAATTCGTAAAGAACTTATAGGCACCTATCCTAATGTTAAGGTAGTGCATGTGGATTGCAATATCAATGTATTAATTAAACGCGACACAAAAGGGCTCTACAAAAAAGCATTGTTACCAGATAACCATCCTGATAAGATATCAAATCTGACAGGTATCAATGACCCTTTTGAGGCTCCCGAAAACCCGGACCTTTATTTGAACACGAGCCAATTAAATATTAAACAAAGCACAGACGAAGTTTATACGTTCGTTTTACGAAATATTATAAAAGAGAACTACGCCATTAATCCTTTTGCAAATGTGGCAGTCTGATTAACCGGATAAAATTAACTGATGCAATCGAAAACGCTGATGGTAGTGGGGATGCACCGCTCAGGTACCTCCCTTATTTCAAACTGGCTGTACCGGTGTGGCTTACACTTAGGTGAACATTTGCTTGAAGCAGGCAACGGTAATGCGGAAGGACATTTTGAAGATGTTGAATTTTTGAAAATGCATGAAGAGATACTGACCAGTAATGCATTTCCAGCTTCAGGATACGTTTACGACAAAGTAATTGATATTTCAGTTTATCATCTCGAGAAACTGAAAAGCGTTATCAAGGTAAAAAACCAGCTTTACCGTCAATGGGGGTGGAAAGAACCCCGCACCTGTCTGTTCTTGGACCTTTACCGCGAATTGCTGCCTAATTCTAAATACCTTGTTATTGTACGCGATTATGCTGCGGTGGTCTATTCGCTTCTGAAAAGGGATTTTGCCGAGTATGAAGAGAAATATTTACGCGGAAAAAAATTACAGCGTTTTCTTTGGTTGTATTTTAGGCGGCACAAAACTTCACGTAAATTTTATAAGGCTCATGCCGAAGATTACCTGAAAGTATATATAGAATACAACCAGCATATTTTACATACATTAAAGGAGCTTGCACCAGAAGATTATATGGTAGTTAATTACTCCTTACTCGAAAAAAGCGATAAGGAGGTATTTTCCTTTTTAACCGGCAAATGGCATTTTAAACTTCAATATCATGGATTTAATGAAGTTTATAAGAAAAATTTACTGAGCAAAGCTTTTAACGTGGATGCTTACATTAATGATAAAGAATTAATAGACAAAGCCAAAAGCATTACTGATGAGCTAAAAAAGCACATCATTATCCATTAAATCACTTCTTTAACCTTGTAGTGCTTCCCGTTCAGATTAAATTCATCTCCTGTTGTACGTCCCAGTAACTTACCTCCGATGGGCGATGCAGGCGAAACGGCAAAGTAGCCCTCCCCGTTCAAATTAAGGGCACCTGCGCTGATAGATAAATAAAATTTTCCATTGTCGGTTATCACCAGGCTACCCGGTGTAGCTGACGATGAGGAACCATCTACATTGATCTGATTTAATGCGATTAATAATTTATTGGCCTCGTTTAGTTGCGTCTGGTTGCGGTCGGTTTCCTGCTGCATCATTTCCCGTCCGGTTTCATACTTATCCCCCGCGCTGCTTTTTGTTTCTTCGCTGGCCGACTGCTGCGCATCGTCAATTGCCTGTTTTGCAGTTTCGATACGTGTTTTTACATAATTGACGCAAAGCGTATGCAAGTCCTTTTTTAGGTTAATCATAATTGGTGGAAAACGTAAATAATAAACAGAAATTACATGGCTATATCCGTACCCTGGCGGGGGTCTTCGGGTAGTATCTCCATTTCAGGACAATGAATGTAAGCAGCATACCACTGTATTGCCTCCACAATATCTACAGCGTCATCCGAAGCGATACCAATCGTTTCAAAAGCATACAGGCCATCATCACACAACCCATAAAGTTGTATCTCGCTCGAATCCTGGTGAAAAGCTTCTTTATCAAGGCAAAATACCTTAACCTTAAGGTTAGTATCTCTTGAGTGGATCACATCCCTGCAGGGGTTGTTGGGATCAGTAGCCAATAAATATACATTCTGAGCCATGCTTAGGTAAACAGATTTGAGGAGATTTAGTTTTCTATAGGGTAGTTAAAGCAATAGCATGAATAGCTATTACATAAGCAAAAATATAGGAAACAAGCTCAAAAAAACAAATCTATCTGAAAAGAAAAACAGCCCCGGAGATATCCGTAGCTGTATATAAGCCTTGTAAATCACTATTATGGAAATAGTTATGACTTCGAACATTATCAGAAATATCTTAATATGATTCGCCCCTGTTATAGTGCGATACCGGGTCAACCCGCTTTAAAACAATATTGCTAACCGGCTTCACAATAAGAGGTATTTTTTCGACCCGCGTTTCGCTGGTATCCAAACCAAAAGCCTTCGCTTCGCTTTGTGCAAGCTTCTTAATAGCAAAATAACTGTTCAGGATAAAGCCTTCGGAAATACTGAACTCATTGTTATAGGAAAGAAACTTCTCGATGATCACAAACTGAAAGTCGGCAGCCATATGGAATTTTTTTAGTGACTCGTAACGGCTCAAAATATCCAGTTCATTACGTGATACCATGTCCTCTACCACTTTCCTGAACAACACATTCACACGCGGCTGTATCCTGAACCCTAAACGGAACTCTACCCTTATTACCTTATTCTCTTCTATCTCCTCTACACTGTATTCCATGGTGTATGGATCGTCCATACGCTCTATATGCACAAACCAATAAATATTCGCCCGCTTAGGTTTACGGCTGAAAATAGAATACATTATTTTTTGTTCTATCTGCTTGCTGTTGTTTGCTTTTGTCAGGTAGATCAGGTGGGTAGCATATTTTGATACGCCCTCATCTGCGCTCAGCGCTTTAAGCAGTGGTATCTGGTCTTTAAGATCGATAAAATGCAAGAAGCGGTTATTGATCTTACGGGCTTTGTACCATACATACATGGTAAATATCAAACCAAACTCAAATACCAGGAAGAACAATCTCTTAAGTATCTTCACCGAGTTTGCCAGGAAGAAAGAAAACTCTACAGTAACAAACACACAAAGTATGATAGTAACTATCCAAATAGGCCAGTGTCTTTTGTAACGCATGTAATAATACATCAGGATGGTGGTCATCAGCATTGCAATGGTAATGGAGAACCCATATGCCGCGGTCATTGCTGAAGAAGTCTGGAAGTATAAGATCACCGCAACGCAGCCAAAGCATAGCACCCAGTTAATAGCCGGGATATAAATCTGTCCGCGAACATTAGACGGATATTTCACTGTGATACGCGGCCAGAAATTCATACTTATTGCCTCACTTATCAGCGTGAACGAACCGCTTATTAGTGCCTGGCTTGCGATAATGGTTGCGAACGTTGCAATGATCACACTTGGGATCAAAAAGGTATGTGGTACGATGGCATAAAATGGATTGACCAGAGCGAAATCAGGTCTTTTTGTCTGTGAAAGCACCCACGCAGCTTGGCCAAAATAATTTAACAGCAAGCAGGTTTTAACAAATATCCATGCCATTTGGATGTTCTTACGTCCGCAGTGTCCCAGATCTGAATACAACGCTTCTGCTCCTGTAGTACATAAAAAAACCGCACCCAACAGCCAGAAACCATTGGGATGGACGATCAACATCCGGACGCCGTAGTATGGATTTAATGCTTGCAATATACCGGGGTTGTGCGATACCTGTATCGCACCGAGCGTACCTATCATTAAAAACCATATTAACATGACCGGGCCAAACGCAGCGCCAACCACTTTGGTACCAAACTGCTGGAAAAAGAACAGCAGGAGTATGATACCGATAACGATGCCAATAATGAGCCAACTGCCCGGCACCATTATATTCGCCAGTTTTGGTACCTGGCCCAGCCCTTCAATTGCCGAAGACACTGAAATGGGGGGCGTAATTATACCATCGGCAAGTAGTGTACCAGCACCAACTATGGCCGGTATGGCTAACCATTTGCCATATCTTCTAACCAATGCATACAACGAAAATATACCACCCTCACCATGGTTATCTGCCTGAAGAGTTATTACAATATATTTAAATGTTGTTTGAAGCGTCAGCGTCCAGAAAACACAGGAAATACATCCAAAAACAAAATCCTGCGACGAGGTGCCGCCTTCTTGTAACAATGTTTGAACCGTGTATAAGGGGGACGTTCCGATGTCTCCAAAAATGATTCCGAGGGTGATCAGCAGCCCTGCTGCTGAAACTTTTTTAAGATGGGGGTTCATGCGACCAATTAAGGGTATTAAAAGCGCGCAAATGTATTTAATATACTTATTACAAGCAAGTTAATTATTGCGATTTTCTAAAAGAGTCGAATAAATCTACGAGTTTGTGTTAAAAAAATACCTAATAAATTATTAATTAAATAATTACAGAAGGATGATAAAGGCAAAAAATATCAATTGCAAAAAAGGAATGGCCCTCTTTTAAATTTTTGGTAAATCTTATTACACGAGAAAAAATTAGTCTGAGGCCTGCTTTTTTAATGCTGCTTCTCCAAATCGGATCAGATCGGGTGCTTTGATATATCCTACTGTCCCTAAAACAGGGTTACCTTTTGAGTTAAAAATGATGAGTGTAGGATAGGCCTGCATACCCCATTGAGCAGCGAGTTGTGGTCCTACGCCTTTTTCCATATCAATGGCAATATTGATGAAGTTTTTATTATAAAATTCGGCAGCTTTTTTATCCCTGAAGGTGGTAGCCTTTAGCATCTTGCAGGGACCGCACCAGGTGGCATAAGCATCTACAAATATATATTTATGCTGTGTAGCCGCCTGCTTCAATGCCTCGTTCCAGTCATCTTCAATGAATACGATCTTTGAATTATCTGCATGCTCCTGCGCCTTTACAAGAGCCTGAGAAAGGATTAACAAAAAAGATGTAACGATTCCCAAAAGTAGTTTTTTGTACTTCATCATACTATAATAAGTGCATAAAAATAGCACATATACCTTTTTACGGATATAGGTGCTATTTGTTATTTATAAAATATTAACGTCTTTCGTCCGGCCTCTTTTCACGTTGCGGTTGTTGCTGCGGACGCTGTTGTTGCTGTTGACGTTGTTGCTGAGCCTGTTGCTGACGTTGTTGCTGCATTTGCTGCTGACGCTGTTGTGCTTGCTGCTGTGCCTGTTGCTGGCGTTGTTGTTGCATCTGCTGCTGACGTTGCTGTGCTTGTTGCTGGGCCT
>JAFDZM010000046.1 GCA_018266915.1 Bacteroidota bacterium
CAAAAAATATTTGCTTTTAAACACAGTTCATTCTGAGCGAGAGCGAAGAATCTATAACGGAATTTGCTACGTTGTAGTAGTTTCAAATGAAACGCATAGCAAAAAAGATACTACTCGCGACAGATGTTTCACTATCGTTCAACATGACAAGAGGGGGGAGTGATACTTAAAAATCCAACGGCCCCAATCTTCTCATATTCTTACGTATCAAATACTGCCGGTGCCTTACATAATCGCTCGGATTAGTAGGCGACCATTTCAATGGATCTGGAAAAATCGAGGCAATAGCCGCAGCCTGGTAGGTATTCAGGTCGCTGGCTGATTTGTGGTAGTAGTTTTGCGCAGCCGCTTCCACGCCATAAATGCCATCGCCCATTTCTATCTCATTAAGGTAAACCTCCATGATGCGCTTTTTGCTCCAGAATAGTTCGATCAATATGGTGAAATACGCCTCAAAGCCTTTGCGGACATAAGAGCGTCCCGGCCAAAGGAATACGTTTTTTGCTGTTTGTTGTGATATGGTACTGCCGCCCTGCAGCTTATGGTTGTGCGCATTTTTCTCTATGGCCTGCTCCATCGCTTTAAAGTCAAAGCCAAAATGGTCCAGGAACTTTTGGTCTTCAGCAGCCACGGCAGCACGTTTCATGGGGTCGGAGATATCATCAAAATCGATCCATTTTTTATCGATCTTCCAGTCTTTGCCGTCGCTCTTACGCTCAAACCCGCGACTGATCATCAACCAGGTAACCGGCGGGTTCACAAAACGATACAGCAATACCCACAGTATGCTGACCGCAAAGAAAAGGATCAGGGCCAGTTTTAGGATGCGTAGGATAAGTTTCAGGATGCCGCCGCGTTTCATGTTTCGAAAATATCGTTTTGATTTCGGATTTATTTCATTTACTCATCAAAATCTCAGTGTCTCTCTGTGAAAACTCTCGGCGTCCTTTGTGGTTTAAAAAAATTTACCACAAAGTTCACAGAGAAAGATCGCAGAGTTCACAGAGATTTTATCGGTACCAATCAAACAAAAAAGTATCTGACTTTTACACCAAATACCTTTTATAAGTTTCAAGAAAATCCTACTTCCACTATTTTCAATTGCCTTAATGAAGCGCAAAGTTGAAAGTAGCTTTTACGCCTACCTGGCTATAGCCTCCACCCGGCTCAGGACGGTTTTCATAAAAAAGGCTCAGGTCGGTAGAGTTTCGCCCTCTGAAACCCAGCGGGAAAGAATATCCCCCGCCAGCTGAATAAATAAATGCTGTAGGTTTATAAGTGTAGTCAGAACTGTAATTATTAACGTTGAATGATGCACCTGCAAGACCTTCAATAAAGAACCGTCTAATAGGAAATATCTTCAGGCCGGCTTCAACGGGGATAAACGACGCGATATCTCCATAATAATAGGTGCCATAATCATATCCGTAATAAGGGTCATACCCCACATCATATCCGCCACCTGATACATAAAAGGTATATCCGGTCGAAAACAGCACACTTACCGGCGAATGTTTAAGCGGCACTTCCAGGGCAACTGAAATACCTCCCGCTTCAGGGAAATAATCCGAAACCGGGCCTGTAGAAAACCCTGAATTGATGCCGACATCAAGTTTTAGTGGCCGGGAATTATTGTATAACGGATTATACTGTGCACTTGCATGATACACTGCACCTAACAGAACCGCAATTAAAAGTAAGGCTTTCTTAATATTCATTTTAATAAGATATCAATATTTCAAAATTAAATAACAATCAGAACTATTAACGGGTTTTTCCCGGCAGTTAATTTATACACTGTTAAATTGTTACACAGCAATAACAAATAATGGCATTACAGCCAACAAAAAAGGCGCTTAGTATATACTAAGCACCTTTTATAAGTTTCAAATTCTCCAGTCAAAATTCCGACTTCGGAAATCCGACCTCCAAACTCAATTATTCCGCTACTACTTCAAACGGAACTTTAACTTTCACTTCTTTGTGCAGGTTCAGGTTGGCAGTGTATTCGCCAAGCATTTTTGGTTCTGCATCAAAAGTGATACGGCGACGGTCAACTTCAAAGCCTTCTTTTTTCAAAGCGTCAGCAATCTGAATAGTGTTGATCGCACCAAATATTTTACCGCTTTCGCCTGCTTTTGCACCGATGGTCAGTTTTACACCTTCCAGTTTAGCTGCAATAGCGTCAGCATCTTTACGGATCTTTTCTTGTTTGAATTGCGCCTGTTTCAGGTTTTCAGCTAAAACTTTGCGGGCAGATTCAGTAGCCAGAGTAGCAAATCCCTGCGGGATAAGGTAGTTACGGCCATAACCTGGTTTTACCTTTACGATTTCGTCTTTCTCACCGAGGTTCTTTACGTCTTGTTTTAAAATAACTTCCATTGTTTAAACCTCCTGATTATTTTAAAGAATCTGTTACATAAGGTAATAAACCGATATGACGTGCACGCTTCACAGCTTGAGCCACTTTACGCTGAAACTTTAATGAAGTACCTGTTAAGCGACGTGGTAATACTTTACCCTGGTCGTTTACGAACTTTAATAAAAAGTTTGCGTCTTTGTAATCGATGTATTTGATACCGTTTTTCTTAAAGCGGCAGTATTTTTTACGTGTATCGTCCACCTTGGGAGCAGTAACGTATTGGATTTGTTCGTTAGCCATTATTTTGCTGCCTCCTCTGCTTTAACGGTTTTCTTTTGATTGAAAGCGCCACTGCGTTTCTTCTCATTGTAAGCAATAGCGTGTTTGTCAAGCGCAATAGTCAGGAAACGCAATACGCGCTCATCACGTTTGAACTCAATCTCCAATTTATTAATTAATTCACCCGGAGCCTTGTATTCAGTTAAGTGATAGTACCCTGAATTTTTCTTCTGAATAGGGTACGCTAGTTTCTTCAAACCCCAATTATCCTCCTGGACAATTTCGGCTCCGTTATCTTTTAAGAATTTGCTGTACTTGGCAATAGCCTCCTTAGCAGTTTCTTCAGATAACAACGGGGTAAGAATGATTACGGTTTCGTACTGTTGCATTATCTTGCTTTGTTTTAATGTTTTACCCGTATAGAACGGGGCTGCAAATGTAGGTATAGTTTTCGTTTTTTCAAAGAATTTTGAGGGTTATTTTGTGTGATGCTTGGCGCGTGGCGATTTTTCTTTTGTGTCATTGCGAGGAGCAGGGTGGGTGGTGTGCAGGGGCGACGAAGCAATCGCATGCTAAACAGGGCGAATATGCGGGGCTAAACATTGTCTAACTATGATTGAGCTGATTAAAGGATTACTATGATCGCTCATCAAACCCAAAATAGGTGGTGTCATGCAGGCACTCGAAGTGCGGTGCGAGGGGCTGTACAGCATATTGTCAGAACCTGAATTTGTAGAATTAACGAATTAATAGAATTGAAGACTGCTAACTGCCACTGTCAACTGCTAATTAAAGATACGGGCACCCGGGCGGGCTTTTCGCTCATACTGCACAGGCATTAGCCACGGGCCGGTATCCGCTACAATCCCTGGTGCGGCTGAGCGGTCAGATTAATATTCCGGGTAATAACAATGTGAAAATTTTTATCAAAAATCCATCTATGTTTTTTGACAAAACTTATATAACATTGTATATCAAATAAACGCAAACGCTAACTATTTAAAATATACGATCATGCTAATCACTGATCTTGAAATGGATGAGGAATTAATGGTTAACTCCTCATGGGAACCTGAAGACGATAGCTGGGAAGACGAAGATGATGAAGACTTTGAGGATGAGGACTTTGACGACAGGCTCCAGGATATGGATGACCTGCATGAGATCCAGGCTGATGACGATATCGGCGAACCTGATCCTGAAGACGACGATCATTTCCCGGATGAGTATGAAGATGAGGATGATGAATAATCGCCTCGCTAATATTCTCAACATTCCTTTTACCGGGTCTTTAACTTAAGGCATATTCTTGCTACCTTAGTGGCTGTGGAGAATTTTATTGTATCGGCACGTAAGTACCGTCCGGCTACCTTTGAAAGTGTTGTAGGTCAGCAGCATATAACCAATACGCTAAAAAACGCGATCAGGAATAATCAGCTTGCACAGGCATTTTTATTCTGCGGTCCGCGTGGTGTGGGTAAAACCACCTGTGCCCGTATTCTTGCCAAAACCATCAATTGTGAGAATCTTCAACCAAACGGAGAGGCCTGCGGGGTGTGTGCTTCGTGTACTTCATTCCAGAACGGAAATTCTTTCAATATCCACGAGTTGGATGCTGCTTCCAATAACTCTGTTGACGATATCCGCAGCCTGATAGACCAGGTGCGCATACCGCCGCAAGCCGGCAGATATAAGATATATATCATCGATGAGGTGCACATGCTATCACAAGCTGCCTTCAATGCTTTTTTAAAGACGTTGGAAGAGCCGCCTCATTATGCCATATTTATATTAGCCACTACCGAAAAGCACAAAATACTTCCTACCATATTATCACGCTGCCAGATATTCGATTTTAACCGTATCCGGGTGGAGGATATGGCCAATCACCTGGCGTCGATCGCTAAAAAGGAAAATATTCAATACGAAGCAGATGGCTTGCATATCATCGCCCAAAAAGCTGATGGCGGTTTGCGTGATGCCTTATCGATGTTCGACCAGATCGTTAGCTTCTCGGATGGGAATGTTACTTATCGTACAGTAATCGATAACCTGAACATTCTTGATTATGATTATTACTTTAATATCATCGATGGCCTGTTAAAGGAAGATACCGCTAATACCTTATTGTTATTTGATGAGATTTTATCCAAAGGTTTTGACGGTGCTCATTTTATATCTGGGTTATCAGAACATTTCCGCAATCTGCTGGTAAGCAAAGATGTAGCCACATTAAAGCTGCTCGAAGTAAGTGAAGGGATTAAAGCGAAGTATTTGCAGCAATCACAGGCATCATCCGTATCGTTCCTATTATCGGCAATGAATATAGCCAATCAGTGTGATCTGAGTTATAAGCTAAGCAAGAATCAGCGCTTGCAAGTTGAGCTCGCCTTGCTCAAAATGTGTCATTTGCCCTCGGCATTCAATATGCTCACCGCGCCTGCCGTAGAAATGACTGCTACAGATGGGCAGGTAAAAAAAAAACCTGATACCCCAGCAGTAAGTCAGCCCGTAGCGCCAAAAGTTGAGAATAGTGCATCACCCGTAAGCCCTCAGCCTGTTACGCAGGATAAACCCGAAGCACCAACACCGGCTAAAGAATCTGTAAAAAATGGAAGCGAACCGATAGCTGCTGAAAAGCCGAAATCATCGTTTGTTCCTAACCTAAATTCTCCTTCTACATCAATAAAAATTCCATCTTTAAAGGATTTAGGTAAAACAACCGCTGCTGAAATGGCAGAAGAAGATGACCCTTATATAAAAGGCGATGCTATCGAAGATTTCACTATGGACGCTTTCCTGAAGCATTGGAGCGATTACGCAGCCAAACTTAAAGCCGATGGCAATATGACGCTGGTCACCATATTTACTGCTAATGCTCCAACCATGCTGAAACCGTATGAGTTTGAGGTAATTTTAGCCAACAAGACCCAGGAAAACCAGTTTAGAGAGGACAAGCATAACCTGCTTAACTTTCTGCGCGTAGGATTAAGAAACTTCAATATCGAAGTAACTACACGAATTGATGAGATCAAAGCCGCCAAACGCCCATATACCACGACAGAGAAGTATCAGCATATGGCTAACAAAAATCCACAACTGGCAGAGTTAAGACGTCGTTTTAATCTTGATTTGGATTGATATCGGAGGTCAGAAGTCGGACGTCAGAAGTGATGCGAATAAATTATATTTGAAATCAGGATGTGCATAAGCATTTCCTTTTATTTTATATATGATCAAAACCTTTTTCGACCTCGACGTTTATCGCATTGGAAATGAGTATGCAATGAAGATATTCTTGTTAACGAGATCATTTCCGAAATCAGAAACCTATTCATTAACTAGTCAGATAGTCGATTCTTCGAGATCGATTTGTGCTAATATTGCCGAAGGTTGGGGTAGACGCACTTATGAGGGCGAGTTTAAGAGATTTCTCGTTTATTCGATGGGTTCATTACAAGAAACCAAATCGTGGCTGCAATTTGCTTTACAATGCAAGTATATCGATATCGAAGAGCATAATAAGCTTGCAGAAGATTCCGAGATAATAGGTTCCAAACTGTTCAAATTACATCAAAACTGGAAATCATAGCTCTAAACTCGAATTTCTGACTTCAGACCTCTGACCTCCGTCATCTTTTACGATCATTCTTTGGATAACCTTCCTCATCCAGGTCAGTTCGACTGTCCTCAGGAGTGCGCGAAAGTATATCGTCTATTGGATCTACTTCCACAATCTTTCCGATGTTATCTACATGCATGCCTAACTGATTAACGTCAGTTTCAAGCGATTCGTTAGGAATGTATTCGTCCGCAGTATCATATGGATTGGCTTCGTCATAGGTTGAGTCCATGTCGGCGCCATTTTTGGCTGATGTATGGTAAGGATCTGGATGGTCATAATCCGGGTCGTCGCTTTCTACATCGTATTCAAAGCTGTCCTCATCTTCGTTGAAGTTCAGGTTTTCTACGTCTGACTCTTCACCTAATTGGTCTTTCAATGTCCTGTCCCTGTCATCCTGATCGTCAAATTCAGGAGAAAATGCTCTCTTAGCCATAACTTATCCTTTCTTAATTTAACAATAAAGTTCGGCTAAGGATTTGAAAAAATGATATAAATCTGCGATTAAAAATTTATCTGCTTGCGGTACGAAGTTACCTCGCCAAGGGAGAATTTTACACCAATGGTGAACTGGGTATAAGCATCGTTCAGGTGTCCGGCTTTAAAGCCATCCAGTTCATCGCCAAATACGTAGTTATATTGGTACCCGATGTCCAGTTTGATGTCCGGGCGTGAGTATTTGTTAAAAATCTTAAACTCATAACCAATGCGAAATGGAATAAATACCTCGCTTGATTTATTGAGGCCCGGCGTATAATAACCCGGATACTGTATCGAATATCTGTTTATGCTGGATATATTATCATAGATGATGCCGACGCCTGCGCCTGCATACAGGTTTTTCAAAGCGTTGGCCAGACCATTCTGCGAGTAATCGATCAGCTCACCGGCCTGTAATTGCAACCGGAATGCATAATATTGATAATCTGCAGCAAATTGTCTTCCCAGCGGATCATTAATAGCATCTCCACCGGCAAGCTTACCGAATTGTGCCTCAAAAATATAATTGACAAATGGCCCCTGGTTGTAGTTGAAATTGAAATTGACCGCTTTAGTACTTTTAGGGGTCACTACATCGCCGAAGAATTGATTGAAGCCGACGGAAAAGCCAACATCGTATCTTCCATAGTCATAACCAATCTGGGCTTTTGAAATAAGGGAGGTTAAACATGTAAGGAGAGTTAGGAGTGCAGTTCTTACAATAAGTTTTGTCATAATCAGAGGGTGGCCCTATATCTGGCTGGCAAATATTTCTTTAATATGTCACAATTTTATAAAAATAACCTGAATGTTTCATTAATTAACGCTGAAAATGAAATATTTGTTCACCAGGCTTAATAATAATTTCAACAAAGTATTTAACAATTAGGAATACCAATTTTATATATTTGAGCCCTTTAAAAACAGAAAATAAAACCAGGTTATGTCAAAAATTAAAGTAGCAAATCCCGTTGTAGAGCTTGACGGTGATGAAATGACCCGTATTATATGGAAATTTATCAAAGATAAACTGATCATCCCTTACCTTGATCTGGATATAAAATACTACGATCTGGGTATTGAATACCGCGATCAGACAGACGACCAGGTAACTATTGATGCAGCAAATGCAATTAAACAATATGGTGTCGGTATCAAATGTGCCACTATCACTCCTGATGAGGCCCGTGTAGAAGAGTTTGGCCTGAAACACATGTGGAAATCGCCAAACGGAACTATCCGTAATATACTGGATGGTACTGTTTTCCGCGAACCGATCGTAATGTCGAACGTTCCCCGTTTGGTTCCAAACTGGACCGCACCTATCTGTATCGGCCGTCACGCATTTGGCGACCAGTACCGTGCCACCGACTTTTTGACTAAAGGCAAAGGTAAATTAACCATCACTTTCACACCGGAAGATGGCGGCGAAGTACAATCATATGATGTATTCAACTTTAAAGGCGATGGCGTTGCTTTGGCAATGTACAATACAGATGAATCTATCAAAGGATTTGCCCGTGCCTGCTTTAACCAGGCTTTATTGAAAAAATGGCCTCTATATCTATCTACCAAAAACACCATCCTTAAAAAATACGACGGTCGCTTTAAAGATATCTTCCAGGAAATTTATGAGAACGAATTTAAACTGGAGTTTGAAGCGAATCAACTGACCTACGAACACCGCCTGATCGACGACATGGTGGCTTCTGCTCTGAAATGGCACGGTAACTTTGTTTGGGCTTGTAAAAATTATGACGGCGACGTACAGTCGGACACTGTAGCTCAAGGTTTCGGTTCATTAGGTTTGATGACCTCTACTTTGGTTACTCCTGATGGCAAAACTATGGAAGCAGAAGCTGCACACGGTACTGTAACCCGTCACTACCGCGATCACCAGGCAGGCAAACCAACTTCAACTAACCCGATTGCATCGATCTTCGCATGGACAAGAGGTTTGGAATTCCGAGGTATGTTAGATGACAACAAAGAATTGATCAAATTCTGCAAAACGCTGGAAGAAGTTTGTATCGAAACTGTTGAAAGCGGCAAAATGACCAAGGATCTTGCGATCACCATAAAACCAAAAGTGGAGCACGGAAAAGATTACCTGTACACCGAAGAGTTTTTGGAAGCGATTGACGAGAACCTTAAGAAAAGGTTGGGTAAATAATCAATAACAATACGTAATATCGCACCCATTTGCACAAGCAAATGGGTTTTTTGTTGAAATTATTTGCCTATTTTTGAGGTATGAAATTCACAGCAATTATTGAACAAGGTGAAGATGGATGGTTTGTAGGGCAGGTGGAGGAATTGCCCGCCGCTATTTCGCAAGGCAAAACTATTGAAGAGTTGAAGGACAACTTGCTTGATGCTATAAAATTGTTGTTAGATACGAATAGAGAAATTACAGAAAAAGAATATTCAGGAAAAGCAATTATTAGAGAAGAACTCGAATTAATATAATGAAGCGTTCTGCTTTAATAAAACATCTCGAAAAGAATGGCTGCCGACTTTTGCGTGAAGGTGCTAATCATGCCATTTACTTTAATCCGGCAAATCAAAAGCAAACTGCTGTAAGTAGGCACCAGGAATTGGATAATTTGCTTTGTAAAAAGATCTGTAAACAACTCGAAATCCCTTTTGTATAATATTCAATCTACTATACTATGCCAACATTATATCCCTTAAAATTCAAAACCATATATAAAGACAAGATCTGGGGTGGTCAAAAGATCAAAACCTATCTGCATAAAGATTTTGGCAAGCTGCCAAATTGCGGCGAAACCTGGGAGATATCGGGTGTTAAGTCGGATGTTTCAGTTGTCGCGAATGGTGAATTAGAAGGACAATCATTGGCTGGTCTTCTGGAAAAATACCAGGATCAACTGGTGGGAAAAAAGGTTTATGATCATTTTGGTAATATCTTCCCGTTGCTGGTAAAATTTATTGATGCCAATGATGACCTATCGATACAAGTGCACCCAAATGATGAGTTGGCCAAAAAGCGCCATAACTCATTCGGTAAAACTGAAATGTGGTATGTGATCGAGGCTGATCCGGGTTCGACATTGATATCAGGTTTTAATCAGCAGGTAAATCAGCAGATATATGTAGAGAAGTTGAATAGCGGTCACATTATGGATATCCTGAACCGCGAAGACGTTTCTGCAGGCGATGTTTTCTTTTTACCTGCCGGAAGGGTGCATACCATCGGTAAGGGTTTGCTGATTGCTGAGATTCAGCAGACATCCGATATTACTTACCGTATTTATGATTTTGACCGCGTAGACGACAAGGGCCACAAACGCGAACTGCATACCGAAGAAGCGTTGGCGGCTATAGACTATAATTTCTACCCGGATTATAAAACCAAATATCACCCTGAAAAGAATGAAACTGTAAAGTTGGTTAAGTGCCCTTATTTTACCACCAACGTTTTGGACTTTACAGAAAATACTTCAAAAGATTATTCAAACCTGGATTCCTTCGTTATTCATGTTTGTGTAGAAGGCGAATACACTATTGATGTCGATGGCCAACAATATTCTGTTAAAATGGGAGAGTGCATTCTGCTTCCAAAGACTATCGATTCAGTCGAATTAAAAACTACAAAAGGCTTTAAGATTCTGGAGAGCTATATCGAGGGATAGTGACCAGTGATCAGTTAATCAGTTGTCAGGAAATAACGACCAATAAAAAAACTGGTTAACTGATCACCGGTTAACTAGTCACTAAACTAACTTAATAGTAAACTTCGTTCCATCATTCACCTTACTTTCAACGCTGATGGAGCCGCCAAGCGCTTCTATCTGGTTGCGGGTGATAAACAGGCCGATACCCTTAGCTTCAGGATGGTTATGGAAGGTTTTGTACATGCCAAATACGCTGTCACCGTAACGTTCCATGTCGATGCCTAATCCATTATCTTCAAAATACAGGTAAATATGATTGCCGTCTTTTGCGGTGCTGCATTTGATGATAGGTGTGCGGGCCGGATCACGGTATTTCAGGGCGTTGGTTAACAGGTTCTGTAAAATACTTTCAAGATATGCCGGTATGTAATTTACTTCAGGCGCTTTGCTGAAATCGTATTCAATCTTAGCATGCGTAGATTCAATATTACTTTCAAGCGCTGACATTACAGTTTTGAATGTTGTTTCAAAATCCAGGCGCTTGCGTTCTTTGCCTATCTCCGTTTGTATTTTAACGATCTCGCTCAGGTGATCGATGGTGGTTTTTAAACTTTCGCTGATCGATTTAATGTGGGCGAAGATCTCTTTCTTGTCATCGGCAACATCAGTCTGATTATGCAGGTTAACCATAAACTGCAGGTTGCCGGTATGTGAACGCAGGTTGTGTGATACGATGTAAGCAAAATTTTGAAGACGTTTGTTCTGGTCGCTCAATAGGTTAACGGCATTCTGAACATCCATCTCCTTCTTTTTGATGTAGTCGATGTTCTGGAATATACAACGCGCAGTGATGCATTGACCGTATTCATCAATCACAGCGATGCCTCGCGCGCGTAACCAAATCTGGTTATTGCGTGCGGTGCGGAACAAAAGCTCAAGATCAAAAGGCTGTGAGTATTGAATGATATTATCAATTGCGCCACTAATTGCCTCGCGGTACTGCAGCTCGAAGAAGCTGATGGTTTCCTCGATGGTAAGCTTAACCTTATCTTGTAGTTCGAATATATCATAAGCCTCGCGCGACAGGGTGATCGTCCTGCTTTTAACGTCAATCTCCCAACCGCCAACTTTGGCCACCTTGATTGTCTCTTTAAAAAGAAAATCATTGCGGTTGGCTTGTAGCTCTAATAATTTAAAGTCGTGAACATCTACAATGGAACCTGTGATCTTAGGCTCCGTTTTGTCACCCCATTTTTTTACGGTGCTTTCAAACCAATGATAGCCTTTTCGTTTGGTTAAAAGGCGTATTAATACAGTTTCGGCAGGGTCGCTTAGATGTCTGTTTAATGATCTCTGGAATACGGGTTTATCTTCGTAATAGAGAAGATTTTCAAAGAAGTAGTCGTACGTGTTAGGTATATCACCCGGATCATATCCTAAAATAGAATAAAAACCGGAAGACCATTTCACGTCTTTCGTAATGATGTTATATTCCCATATACCTGTGTTTATTGCGTTAATAAGGTCGGTAACATGGAAATCGCCATCATAAGAAAATTTGTCTCCTTCTGTAACGCTCATATTTTCAGATAGTTCACAATAATTTTATGATGGTTAAAGTATAGTTCAGTCATTAGTTCAAATTAATCAGATGACGGGTATTTATCATCATAACAGTCAATGATAACAAATTAAATACCAATCATTTGAAGTAAAAAACAAGGATTAAATGTATCTCTTATTTACTTCATTTACAATTGGTTATTTTACGTTAAAAAAGGGCATAAAGTTCCGCTACAGAATATAATTTTGCATTTTTCCCCGTGTTGAGCATCTTAAAATGGGAAATAAATTACCCATATATAACTGATGTTCAAATGAGTATCCCAATAGCTAAAAAAGTGGAATTTTATGAAAAAATTACCTCAAAAGTAACAGACTTAGTCAGTGAAGCTTTTCTTTTGAAGCTTCTTATGCGTCTCGACGGTTTGCATTAATGCCGCAGAACCGTACCATGGATGCAGTTCCATCACCAATGAACCTGCCTGTATAGCGGGATCTGTTTCGGTGAGTTTCTTTGCTTCTTCAATGGTGGTCACATTGAAAATGAAAATACCTTTGATAGGCTGATCATCCATAAATGGACCTGCAAGGATGAGCTTACCTTCGTCTGCAAGACGACCAATGTTTTTGAGATGAGCCATTTGCAGTTTCATGCGTGCAGCAGAGTCTGTTAACCTGTGCGGCCCTTCCTTTAAGAATGCCATCACATATTGTTTCATGCCATAATCATCAGCCCCAAGCTTTTGGGCTAACTGGGCATCATATTGAGGATTTTTTGATTGCGCGAAGCTATTAATGCTTCCGATCAATAACAGCGCGATAAGCAGGTTGCGTACCATGATTAAATTGATTAGTACGATAAATGTACTAATCCCCGAACTTCTTTTCAAATTCGGCCAAAGCATCTTTAGCTATCCATTTGGCGGCTTTGCTTTCTTGTAGAGCTATCCGTAATGCACACTCTTTCGCTGCCTTTCCAAGATTCCTATTTCTTTTCCCTATCTGTCTTAATGCCCAATTAACTGCCTTTTTTACAAAGTTTCTGTCATCCCATGCTTCTCTTTCGATGATAGGGAAGAATTGCATAAAAGCTTCATCACTCGCTTTCTTATCATGCACAGCAAATTCTGCCATCAATACAAAACCAGCGCGTTTGATATATTCTTTTTCAGATCGGCTATACTCCAACGCTTTTTCGATAGCATAAGGCGTACGGTCAAATAGATTACCACATATCTGGTCACATACATCCCATGAATAGAACTCTGCAGCCCAATTGTCCATTTGTTCCGGAGTAACCTGCTTAGGGTCATCTACTAACGAGGCCAATACCCGACACTCATGTATATCGGTAGCCCAAAGCTCAAGCGCCAGTTGATGGTCTTTCTTAATTCCTTTGGCTACTTTTCTTAGATTAGGTAATGATACACCCAAAGCTTTTGAATTGTCCACGCTAAAGCGCTTCATGCCTTCAAGGTATTTGGGATCGGAATATTGTTTTAGGAGATTTACAATGTGGTTAGTTGACACCTTTGGCTAATCTAAAATTAGTCACCCGTAAGTTTATCATTTAATTCAGAAAGTTTGATTATCAAATATCCAAATGAACCAATATGCTGATCGCTATAAAATCTTTCTTTTAATCTTTGAATATAAGATGCCTCACATACAGTGGATGGATTGCTTTTGTTGTATTGCCTTCTATTTTCGCGTATCATTTGTCTCAAATATGCGTAATGATATGATGCGTGACTATCATAATCGATGTCAAATCCCATCTGCTCAGGGTCCTGAAGCTTGACATTATAGAATTGATTGAATTTTAGCATATCTGGATTGTTAGAATTTTGCTTATAAAATCTTTTATTGCCTAAAAACCAACTTTCAATACACCTATATTGAATAATTAAATTTACTTCACAAAATTCTTCCACATTTAAACCATCTTCAAGAAATCTTTCATAGATATCTTTGAATTCTGCTATACGATCATCAATCGATAATTCGTCGCTATCAATGCATATAAAAAGGTGGGTGAAATCACGATATTGAAGAATGTCACTAAGAGTATCAGCTAAAATATGCGTGTAGATTTGAGGATATCCACTGCCAGTCAAAATAAAGTATGAATGATCTTGTCCTGTAACATCACTAACTTTATTTATTTTTAAAAGCCTATCCTCGAAAATAGACTCCACCAATTTAGGATAAAACTTAACTTCTGTACTGGCTCCTTCCAATAAAAAATATAAATTCATTACCTTTCTATGCCAGTAGTAAATTCGTCTAATTGAGTTAATTGAATAAATGCCTTCTGCTTTGATTTATCAAACTCTATATATCGGGTGGCTTCCTGAGCTTTGACTAAACTACCTCTTCGCGTGACAATTTTCCAGTTCATGACATCTATTCTATTTATAATGTATGGGTGGTGACTGGTAATAATAAATTGCAAACTTCTTCTTTCACCACTTAGTAGTTCAGAAGTTAATTCATCTAAACAATTTATACCTAAACTATTTTCAAACTCATCAATTAATAAAACAGTCCCTTCAGAACATAAGTAGATTGCACTAATTTGCATAAGTGTCCTAAACATTCCAGATGAAATCTTGAATTGAGGGATCCACTTGTCAACATTCAGTTCCTTAAGTTGAATAAATGGCATGTCTTTTACAAACGGAGGCATATTTTTAACCTCACTTTGAAACGGACAAAACCTTATGTCTTCTACAAAAGGAAAAACACTAATAAATCGTTCTTTAATCTGCGAAGTGATCCTTTTTGAATTTTGAAACGCCAGAAATAATTTTGTCTCGAGTTTTTCTTCCGATTCCCTTATGCTTTCAAGCGTTTTATACTTTCTTAAAAGTCTTTCTTTGTCAAGAAAATCGGTATTTATAAACTCCTCTCGCCTGTTAGATGATGAATGTTCTGTGAAAATTATATTTTGTAAGGCAGAAAAAATTGGTTTAATCATTTCTTCAGCCTTTAATAAATTTAGCGCGCTTTGATGGGGCGATAGTTTGGGTATTTTATAGTCATGAAAGACTATTTTATCTTTGTCACGATCTATAACAAGCTTTGAATTGATAAGCAATTGTTCACTAATAATTTTAGGCAGGTTTCTTTCATTTTCATCAGTATGCTGAAAGTAACTCAATCCCTTACTCTCATAATGTCCAGTCCATAAACAAGTTTTATTATGAGTAGTAATAAACTCCAGTTCCCATCTTAGACCCGAGAATGATGCTCCGCTTGAAATGCGTTTCAATCTCATAATAGCCTCCAAGATTTGAGTCTTACCAACTCCTGAAGCTCCAACAAGCAAAGTCGTATTGTTAAAACTTACATTACTAAGAGTCCAACCGCTGTCTAAATCCTCATACTTTAAGCGAATAATTCTCATGTTTATGATCTTTTATATATCTAGGTAAATATATAAAAGTATTAATAAGTAGTCCTACCTCAATATTTACATTAAAGAACATATATAGAAGTTTTTTTACTAGTTAACTTCTTATAAATTCCCTCTCAATTCCTGTTCACGTTCAATAGCTTCAAACAACGCTTTAAAATTGCCGGCACCAAATGAACGTGCTCCTTTACGCTGAATGATCTCAAAAAATACTGTCGGTCTGTCTTCCAATGGTTTGGTGAAGATTTGTAACAGATATCCTTGATCATCACGGTCTACTAATATGCCTAACTCTTTAAGCGGTTCCAAATCTTCATCAATATGGCCTACACGTTGTATCAGGTCATCATAATAAGTATTAGGGACGTGTAAAAACTCAACACCGCGATTCTTTAATTCTGTCACCGTTTCAACTATATGATCGGTAGCCAGTGCCAAATGCTGTACACCTTCACCTTCATAAAACTCCAAATATTCTTCTATCTGCGATTTCTTTTTGCCTTCAGCTGGCTCATTTATCGGGAATTTTACATAGCCGTTTCCGTTACTCATTACCTTACTCATCAGGGCTGAATATTCTGTCGAGATCATCTTATCATCGAAGGTCAGGATGTTTTTAAAGCCCATTACCTCTTCATAAAAATTCACCCAATCATTCATTTTATGCCAACCAACATTACCTACGCAGTGGTCGACATACATTAGTCCGGCAGGTTCAGGGTTGTAATCGGAATGCCACTCCTGGTAGCCTGGCAGAAAGATGCCGTTGTAATTCTTACGCTCAACAAATAAGTGCACTGTTTCTCCATAAAGCTTGATGCCGCTTGTGCGTACCTCGCCATGTTCATCCTTTAAAGTCTGCGGTTGCTGGTGCGGCTGAGCACCACGCCTGGTTGTCTGCTCAAAAGCATCATAAGCATCATCCACCCACAAAGCCAGTACTTTAACGCCATCACCATGCTTTTTCAGGTGATCGGCTATTGGGTGATCCGAGTGCAGAGGAGTGGTCAGTACCAGTCGTATTTTATCCTGTTTCAGTACATATGATGCCCTGTCGCGAACTCCTGTTTCCGGTCCTGCATAGGCCAGGCTTTGAAAGCCGAAGGCCGTCTTATAAAAGTGAGCCGCTTGTTTGGCATTGCCTACGTAAAATTCAACATAATCTGTACCGTTCAACGGTAAAAAATCTGCTGATTGTTGTTTCTTATCTATGGTTAGTGTTTCCATTTTTTTAATGAGTGAATTAGTGAGTTAGTGAATTAGTGATTTATGGCTTTCAGCTTTATGCTTTCGCCTTTCAGCTTATTCAGCCCAACTCTTGTAATAATCCGGGTCTTCAATTTTAATTGCGTCTTCTGTCAGCATCAGTGGCCTGAAAGGGTCGATCATTACTGCCAGTTCATCGGTTGACTCTTTACCTATTGAACGCTCTACTGCACCTGGTGCCGGTCCGTGTGGGATGCCTCCTGGGTGTAAAGTGATTTGTCCTTTTACTACGCTTTTACGGCTCATAAAATCACCGTCCACGTAGTATAAAACCTCGTCACTGTCCACATTGCTGTGATTGTACGGTGCGGGAATAGATAGCGGATGATAATCAAATTTGCGCGGTACAAACGAGCAGATCACGAAGTTGTGGCCCTCAAAAGTTTGGTGTACCGGTGGCGGTTGATGCAGCCTGCCTGTTATCGGTTCAAAATTGTGGATCGAAAATCCGTATGGATAATGATAGCCATCCCAGCCAATAAAGTCGAAAGGGTGTGTGCCGTAGATGTAAGGATAGATCAAACCCTGTTTTTTAATCAGGATCTTAAAATCGCCCTTCTCATCATGGGTTTCGATATTGGCGGGCAACTTCAGATCACGCTCGCAATAAGGGGCATGTTCCATTAACTGGCCATATTGATTCAGATAACGTTTTGGTGACCGTATCGGACTAAAGCTTTCTACAATAAACAGGCGATTATCTTCACTGTCAAACTCCATCTGATAAATAGTGCCGCGCGGAACGATCAAATAATCACCATACTCAAATGGGATATTTCCGTAGCCTGTTTTCAGCGTACCCGAACCTACATGGATGAAGATCACTTCATCGGCCTGGCTATTCTTATAAAAATAGTCAGTCATGGATTTACGCGGCGCTGCCAGTGAGATATGCAGATCGCTATTGACCAAAACGGGCTTGCGGCTTTTAAGGTAATCATCCTCAGGCTCAACTTTAAACCCGATGAGGCTGGTATGTTTCAGGTGCTTTTCGCGTGCTATCTTCGGCTCGACAGAATATGGCTCACCCAAAGTTTTTACGATAGTAGGCGGATAAACATGGTACACCAGTGAGTAAAGGCTCGAAAAGCCTTCGGTAGATACCAGTTCTTCGGCATATAAGGTGCCATCAGGCTTACGGAATTGCGTGTGCCGCTTTGGCGGAATTTTCCCCAATTTATGATATACAGGCATGGTTTATTTCTTTGGTTGTAATGTTGTAAAGTTGAAATGTTGTAAGGTTAAAATTGGCATTAACTTACAGCATGTCAGCTTGATATAATTAAAACGAATAGTCGGGGCTGATAGTTTAAATTTGTAAGGCTAACTTTTCAACTTTCCAACCTTACAACTCTCCAACAGAAATTAGTACTGCGCCAGCACGATCTTAGCCAGCACGGCATCCCTGAAAGAAGAGGCATCGCTCATTGAAGTGAGCCCAAGGGAAAACAAGAAATGTTTTTGTATGCGCAGCATGATGATACAAAGTTAGGTTAGTTTAAATTAATATGCAAGCATAGTGTTGGTGAGTGGTTAAGTGGTTGATTGAGTTAAATGGTTGGTTTAATTTTAATGAGAAGGGATTAACCATTCACTCAATCAACATAATCAACCAATCAACCAAAATCCTTAGCTTTGACGCACCAATTAACCCCACTATGAAATTAGTATCCTATAAAACTGAAGACCGTGAGCACCTGGGCATCTATGTTAACGGCCATATTTATAACCTTAACTCGTGCCATAAACTGCTGCCCGATAATATGAATGATTTTTTATGGGGTGGTGATGAGTTGATGGATAGGGCTAAAAAGGTGAACGATGATATTGCCTCGGGAAAGTTGGAAGCTAAAGAGGAATTGTTTTTTGAATTATTGGCACCCGTCCCTCATCCAACCTCATGCCGGGATGGATACGCTTTTCGCCAGCATGTGGAAGCTGCAAGACGGAATCGTAAAGTTGGGATGATACCTGAGTTTGATCAGTACCCTATTTTTTACTTTACCAACCACAACGCAATACAGGGAATAGGGGAGATAGAATGCATGCCTGATCATTTCAATAAGCTTGATTTTGAACTGGAAGTGGCCGTTGCACTGAATAAGAAAGGTAGAAATATTAAAGCATCTGAAGCCGATAACTATATCGCGGGTTATATGATCATGAATGATATGAGTGCCCGTACCCTGCAAATGGAGGAAATGCTGTTGAACCTCGGTCCCGCAAAAGGAAAGGATTTTTCGACGGTGATAGGTCCGTGGCTGGTTACGCCTGACGAGTTGCAGCAGTATAAAGTACCCGCAAAAGCTGGTCATACAGGCAATAATTATAAGCTGAATATGAAATGCCATGTTAACGGTAAAGAAGTATCCAACGGAAATATGGCAGATATGGACTGGACATTTGCCGAGATCATTGAGCGTTGTGCTTATGGTTGTAATGTGCTGCCTGGCGATGTGATTGGTTCCGGCACCGTTGGGACAGGCTGTTTTCTGGAATTGAATGGCACAGGATTACTCAATGATCCCAATTATCAGACCCAATGGCTGCAACCCGGCGATCTGGTAGAGATGGAAGTAACCGGTTTAGGCATCTTGAGCAATGTGATCAAAAAAGCCGATAGTAATTTTTCGATACTGGATTTGAAGAAAAAACAATATGCTTAGTTCAACGGGTAGAGACTACAGTGTTGCTGAAAGGGTTTATTGTTTTATATAATAGGCCGCCTCGGTGTCCCGTATTACGTTTCCTGAGCCGTCCGTTGTCGAATCATCATAGAATAACTCCAATCTGCCGTCGGCAAGCATTTTGACAGTCCCTTGATTGCTGAATGCAGGAAAAGTTATAGCGCCTCCCGGTGAGCTTTCTGTATGAGAAGGGTAATTTGTGGTTAGTTTATTGTTGGAAAGTGTATAGGTAAAATTAATGCTTCCTGAATCGCCAGAAGAAATACCTGTGCCATCATCATTAAATTGTATATAATAATTGGGGTCAATAGTTGTTGATGAAAGTTGATTTACTATGCGACTTAAAACTCCGTTCTTATATTCCAGAACGGTATCCTGCATATAATACCATTTGCCAGAGATTTTAGTTTGCTGATTTGTGTTATTGTTGTTTGACGGATTGTCTTTTTTACAGGAATATAAAAGAGCAATTACTGAAACGAAAACGAGGAGATATTTTTTCATTTGTGAAAGGTTTAGAAAATTTTGGTCGTAAAAATACGAAAGAATTTATAACAACGGTATCACTATTATAAGTTCTTCTTTAGTGAAAGTTGAATACCGATATTTTATACCGAAGGTTCCTGCTGGCTAAGGCAGTGGAAACTACCCAGTCCCCAAATTATATCTGTTGAATCTATACCTATAACCTTACGATCAGGGAAACATTGCGTCAGAATATCCAATGCCCTGTCATCATTTTTACAACGGTAAGTAGGTACTACCACAGCCGCATTGCTGATATAAAAATTAGCATAGGACGCTGGCAAACGCTGACCGTCGTAATAAACCGGGTCAGGCATGGGCAGCTCTACTATATTCAATTGCTTGCCATTCAGCAGGCGCATGGTTTTAAGCGTTTCCAGGTTTTCTTGGAGGATGTGATAGTTCTCGTCATTTTTGTTTTCTTCAGCAACTGTCACCACGGTATCTTCATTAGTAAAGCGGGTAATATCGTCGATATGACCGTCAGTATCGTCACCAATAATACCGTCGCCTAGCCAAAGCACCTGCTCTACACCATAGTAGTTTTGCAGGTACGATTCTATTTGCTGTTGATTCAATTGCGGATTACGATTCTCATTCAACAGACAAGCAGTAGTTGTCAAAACAGTTCCTTTACCATTAAAATCTACCGAGCCGCCTTCCATCACAATGCCCGGATGATAAACCGGCAGGTTAAAACGATTGGCAATTTTAGTTGGGATCACATCGTCCAGATCATACGGAGGATATTTATCACCCCAGGCATTATAACCCCAGTCGACAATTACTTTTTGCTTAGTATCTGAATTGATCAAAAACGCTGGCCCGTGATCACGGCACCAGGCATCATTGGTCGGGAATTCGAAGAACTCAATCTTTTTCAGATCAACGCCAACAGTCATCAGTTGCTCCTTTGCAAAGGCAGCCATTTGCTCATTCACCACATTAATGCGGACTAACTCACCTTCAGACACTGCTTTAATAAATTCAGCATAAGGGCGATAAATGGTCGCGATCTTGCCCGGCCATGAGGCTTCTTTATGCGGCCAGCTAAGCCATGTAGCAGTGTGTTTAGCCCATTCGGCAGGGAAGTGGAAGCCTTTGAGTGATGATGATTGATCCATAGTGTACTATAAATATCTTCAAACCGTCATTGCGAGGAACGAAGCAATCTCCGAACTATACAGATCAGGGAAGATGAATTTTTTAGGGAACGTCCAGTTTAAAAAATCATGCTCCGTTGAATGTCCTAAGTAGAGATTGCTTCGTTCCTCGCAATGACGCTTTATTAACTATTATTCTTCGTCAATTAAACGTTTGGTAATCGGTTGATAAGAGTCAATGCGACGATCACGTAAAAACGGCCAGTGAGTACGGTAATGATCAGTTTTAGCCAAATCAAGTTCCTGAACAACTACTTCCTCCTCAGTATGTGAAGTTTGATAGATCACACTGCCAAACGGATTGGCAAAAAATGAACCGCCCCAAAATTTCAATTCTTCTTCCTGGCCTACACGGTTCACACTTACCACGTGAACACCATTGGCAACCGCATGTGAACGCTGGATTGTTTGCCATGCGTTGTATTGCTCAGTGTTAGTGGCATCATCCTGACTAGTAGCCCAACCGATAGCGGTAGGGTAGAATAATATCTCGGCACCCATCAGTGAAGTGATGCGGGCAGCTTCAGGATACCATTGATCCCAGCAGATCAGCACCCCGATGGTAGCATATTTTGTTTTGAATACTTTATAACCCAGGTCGCCAGGGGTAAAGTAAAATTTTTCATAAAAGCCCGGATCGTCCGGAATGTGCATTTTGCGATATTTGCCAAGGTATTGCCCATCGGCATCCAATACAGCTGTGGTATTATGATAAAGGCCATGCGTACGTTTCTCGAACAATGAAGCAACGATCACCACGTTCAGCTCTTTGGCTACTTTCGATAGCTCATCAGTTGACGGGCCGGGAATAGCTTCGGCAAGTTTAAAATTATCGTAATTCTCTAAATCGCAGAAGTATAGCGAGGTAAACAATTCCTGCAGGCAAACTATCTGTGCACCCTTAGTCGCAGCTTCGCGCACTTTAACGATCGCTTTTTGCAAATTTTGCTGTTTATCAGCCGTGCACGACATCTGCACCA
The DNA here is from genome assembly GCA_018266915.1 of Bacteroidota bacterium. Taxonomy (GTDB): domain Bacteria; phylum Bacteroidota; class Bacteroidia; order Sphingobacteriales; family Sphingobacteriaceae; genus Mucilaginibacter. The sequence goes on from JAFDZM010000046.1 coordinate 21,984, forward strand.
AACCAACCTTTACTTTAGCCATAGCCTTTAAATTTTGCGCAAATTTAGATATTTGATTACACTGATTTGAGGGGATTACACAGATATTCTATATTTCATAAAAATTTAACAATCTGTAGACGAAGTAAAGCGTTGTAATTCAAATTGGTGAAATCATCGTTACATAATCTGTGTAATCCGTAAAAATATTACTTTTGCAGCCGATGACAACATTTGAAGACGCCGTAGAGGATAACCCCAATCCCCGAACCTGGAAACACAAAGTTTGGAACGTAACCAAGTTGCTGTTGAAGCTGGCGGTTACTTCGGTGCTGTTATGGTATGTATTTAGCAAGCAACCAATAGGCGAAATCAAAGACCGTCTATTACACGCCAATTATTGGTGGATGCTGGTGGCAATACTGATGTATGCCTGTTCTATGGTTGCTTCTGCATGGCGCTTGCTTAGCTTCTTTAAATCAATTGATTTACGTGTCGATCCAAAGTTCAATCTAAGACTCTATTCGCTTGGTATATTTTACAATTTGCTTTTGCCGGGTGGTATAGGCGGCGACGGCTATAAAATTTACCTGTTGCATAAACGATATAATTTGCCTGCAAAAAGAGTATTCTGGGCTATTGCTTTTGACCGTCTGAGCGGGCTTTGGGCTATTGGTTTGATTGTAGTAGCTCTTACCATATTTATTCCACAGATTCAGGAGCAAATACATATCGCTATTCCGATGGCGATATTTCTTGTTGGTTCTGCTATCTACTATGCGGTAGTAAAAATATTCTTTAAAGATTTTACCCGGCACTTTTTTAAAGGGCATGCTAAAGCCGTGATTGTACAATCTTTCCAGATATTAGCGATACTTTGCTTCTTAATGGGGCAGGATTTTCATGGCAAATATGCACCTTATCTGCTGTCATTCCTTATCTCAGCCTTAGCAGCAGTAGTACCTATTACCTTTGGTGGTGCAGGTGCGCGTGAAGCGATCTTCGCTCGTCTTTCACCAATATTTAATATGAATACTGGTTTGGCGGTGTTCCTCAGTGTGTCGTTCTATTTGGTATCTTTGATTGTAGCGTTGTCCGGGCTCTATTATGTGATCCGCCCGAGCAGACTGGAAGAAGGCCTGCCTGCTGTGGCTACTAAAGAAGTTGATTGAGTTGGATTAGGTTGATTAAGTTTAATCGTTAAACAGACCACTCACTTAATAACCAAATCAACTACTTAACTAAGATGCTTGTTCGCTTTGTTTCATCCTGTACCAGCTTAGAAAACGAACGAACACTTAATCCAGTTTGCAGTTCTTAGTTCCCAGTTTGCAACTACTTAACCTGATCAACTTAATCCAACTCAATCAGCCAACAAATAAGCAACCAAATTCCTACTTTTACGTTCTCTTAATAAACCTACAGAACGTAATGAGCGATTTTAATGATTTTAACAATCCGCAGGTTGCTGCGTTGCCGCGCCATTTAAAGCAATTTATCGTACCGCAGCACTACGACCATTATACCCCGATTGACCATGCGGTATGGCGTTATGTAATGCGCCAGAATTATGGCTACCTGAAAGACGTCGCTTATTATCCTTACATCCCCGGATTACTAAAGGCTGGTTTGACTATTGAGAAGATACCCAATCTACAGGAAATGAATGATGCCCTGGGCAAGATCGGCTGGGGTGCAGTTACGGTTGATGGGTTTATTCCGCCAGCTGCATTTATGGAATACCAGGCTTATAAGGTTTTGGTTATTGCTGCGGATATCCGCCAGTTAAAACATATTGAATATACCCCCGCACCGGATATTATCCATGAATCAGCCGGGCATGCACCTATTATTGCTGATAAAGATTACCACGAATATCTAAGCTATTTTGGCTCGATAGGAGCTAAAGCCATGTTTTCGGCCCAGGACTTTCAGTTGTATGAAGCTATCAGGTCGTTGTCGATTTTGAAGGAGATGCCTGATGCCGATCCTGTGGATATAAAAAAAGCGGAAGAGTTGGTTGCTTACCGGCAGGATAATATGGGCAACCCTTCAGAAATGGCGCTATTAAGTCGCTTACACTGGTGGACAGTGGAGTATGGCCTGATCGGTACTTTAAAAGATCCAAAAATATATGGTGCGGGACTGCTTTCATCGATAGGTGAAAGTGTTACCTGCATGAAAAAGGATATAAAAAAACTGCCTTATACCATTGATGCGGTGAATTACCCTTATGATATCACCAAACCACAACCACAGCTATTTGTAACACCAACATTCCAGAACCTGATCGATGTGCTGGAGGAATTTGCCAATACCATGTCGTTCCGTGTTGGAGGTAATTATGGATTACAAAAGGCAGTGGAGAGCAAAAACACTTGTACGGTAGTTTATAGCTCTGGCTTGCAAGTGTCGGGGACGGTTACTGATTTCAGAAAAAGTGATGATGAACAACCATCTTTTATCAAAATGTCTGATCCCACTATATTATCTCACAATAATAAACTGTTGAATGGCCACGGAAAAGATTATCATAAAGATGGGTTCAGTTCACCGGTTGGGCGATTGCAAGGGATTGACATTCCATTGGAAGACATGGCTCCGGATGCATTAAAACTGCTGGGAGTTGAAGCCGGTAAGCATACGCGATTAAATTTTGCCAGTGGGATTACAGTGGAGGGGACAGTAAAAAATGTTCTTACTGTTGAAGGAAAAAATTTGATCATCACTTTTACAGATTGCACGGTGAGAGATGAAAATGACGAAACATTATTTGATCCATCATGGGGAGTATATGATATGGCAGTTGCCGAGAAAATTACTTCTGTATTTTGTGGCGCTGCGGATAAGGATGCGTATGAAGATATTGTATACAAATCAAGCACGAAGACTCACCATGCAGAATATGACGCCCGGACACAGGAGTTGCATCAACTTTACCAACAGGTGCGCAATCGCAGGCATAAGGGTGGCGATTTTGGTTTCTTAGGAAATGTATGGATGCGCCTGCAAAAAAATCACCACGACGATTGGCTTTGTGCCTTAGAGATACTCGAAATCCTGGAGCATGAAGAAGTTGAACATGAGGCGGCTACTGAAATAAAAGCTTTTCTGGAAGACAAAGCCAAAAAAGAACCAAAGCTTAAAAAGCTCATCAATGATGGTCTTTATCTTATTAAACACCCTGTGGAGCAAAAACTGGTGGTTTGATAAAATTAATATCTTCGCTTTATGAATATTATCATAACAGGTGCCAGCAGCGGCGTTGGTTTTGAAGCAGTGCTTGAATTTATATTGACCAACAAACATAAAGTGGTCGCCTTAGCACGATCAGAAGATAAACTAGGGCGTTTGCTGGAAATAGCTAAGGGATTGAATCCAGAATGCGTGTTGTATCCCGTAGCTTTTGATATTGTACATGATGATTATCACCATCTGCAGCAATTTATCAATAGCCACCTTGATGGGCAAGTAGATATTCTGGTCAATAATGCCGGTGTCCTGATCAATAAACCATTTGCAGAATTATTGGAGGCAGACTTTGTGGAGATGCTGCAAAGTAATTTTATCGGGCACGTTCGAATTACGCAAAGCTTATTACCTTATATGTCAGCAGGTTCGCATATTGTGAACATCGGCAGTATGGGTGGCTTCCAGGGAAGTGCGAAGTTTTCTGGATTATCGGCTTATTCTGCTAGCAAGGCGGCGCTACACACACTTACTGAATGTCTTGCACAGGAACTCACCGAACGCCAAATAAAAGTAAACTGCCTGGCATTAGGCTCAGCACAAACCGAAATGTTGGAGAAGGCTTTCCCAGGATATGAATCACCCGTAATGGCTTTTGAAATGGGGAAATATATTGCTGATTTTGCGCTAACAGGTCATCGCTTTTTTAATGGAAAGGTATTGCCGGTAGCAGTGACTACGCCGTAATAGATTTAAGTGACCAAAAGTAGGGCACCTACCAAAATAAGTTCGTAAGCTATAGCCAACAGAAACATTATCCTAATCATCTCTTTTTTAGCATTACGAAAGTCTTGACGAATACCATCAATTTCTTCCTTGAGATATTCTTTAATAACAAATATTTCGACGTCTTCGTTCACAAGCTACTTCTTGAAGAATACAAAAATAACGCCAAGGATAGTAGCGATCTGACCAATCCAAAAGATAAACATCCATTTAACGGAATTGCTTATTTCCTGACTAAGATCATATTTCACTTTTGCAAGATCTTCTTTTGTAGCTAATGTTTTAATAGTTGCTTCCACTGATCGTTCAGTTTTATTATCAATGTATTTGAACATGGCCTCGGCTGTGTCGCTGCCCAATTTTTCGGATAACAGTTTATACAGCCTGGCGGTTTCTTTTGCTTCTATGTACATAACAAATATAAGGTTTAGGAATCAAAATTTTAATACAGGGCAGCCTTGCGCCACCCTGTATTTGTGATAAGGCAGGTAGAACAGGTTTAGGTAATTATATAAGGTTTAGGTATTTATTTCTTTATGCCTATCTTCAGGAATTCATTTACTACCACTTCGGTTACGTAGCGTTTGTTGCCGTCTTTATCTACATAGCTTCTGCTGGCCAGCTTGCCTTCAATGGCTATTTCATCGCCTTTTTTTAATATTTGTTCGGCCAGTTTAGCTTGGGCCCCCCACAACACCAGGTTGTGCCATTGGGTATCGGTTACTTTTTCGCCTTTATCGTTTTTGTAAATCTCATTGGTAGCAATGGCAATCTTTGCCAGTTTGCGGTCGTTGTCAAAGCTTTTTACTTCGGGATCCATGCCGAGGTTCCCTACCAGGCGTACACTGTTTTTTAACGTATTCATCGTTTTACTTTTTAAATATTCGTATCTGAGTCAACGATACAAAGGTGGGGCGGGATGAAAAACTTATTCGGTTAATAATCGCTTATAGTCGACAGCTTCCGTTTGTAAGCGTTTGTAAATGGATAAATATTATATATCTTTACTGCATGAGCGAAGAAAGATATTGCCTTGATTGCGGAGAAGTATTGCATGGCCGTGCTGATAAAAAGTTTTGTAATGACCAATGCCGCAACAATTATAATAATCAGTTGAACAGCAACAGCTCAAACCTGGTGCGCAACATCAACAATATATTGCGCCGTAACCGCAGGATTTTGGAAGATTTGAATCCATCCGGCAAAACCAAAACCACCCAGAAAAAGATGGCAGCTAAAGGCTATAATTTTGAATATCATACCCGGACCTATCAAACCCAAAATGGTAAAACTTATCATTTTTGCTATGAGTATGGCTACTTGCCGTTGGATGGTGACGAAGTGCTATTAGTTAGAAGAGAAGATAATTCGATCTGATCTTTGTAATCGTAGGTTTTACTGACCTTATTTTACAAAACCATGAGGTTGCCTTACGTGTTAGTTAACCTATATTTGCACAAAACACACCTATGTCTGAGTTATTTTCTCCGCTTAAAATAAAAAACATCGAATTCAGAAATCGTATTGCTGTATCACCCATGTGCGAATATTCGTCGGTTGATGGCTTTGCCAGCGACTGGCATCTGGTACACCTAGGAAGCCGTGCTGTAGGCGGCGCTGGATTAGTGATTACGGAAGCAACTGCTGTTTCTCCAGAAGGTCGCATCAGCCCTGGCGATTTAGGGATATGGAAAGATGATCATATAGAAAAGCTAAAACAGATCACAGATTTTATTCACGAGCACGGAGCAGTTGCGGGAGTGCAGTTGGCACATGCTGGCCGCAAAGCCAGTCACGAAGTGCCATGGAAAGGTAATAAGCAAATTCCATCCAATAGTGAAAATGGCTGGAAGGCATTAGCGCCAAGTCCTGTGCCATTTTCAGAAACAGAAGAGGCCCCGCTTGAACTCGATAAAGCAGGAATAGAAAAAATAAAGGCTGATTTTAAAGCCGCTGCAGCAAGGGCGTTTAAAGCAGGTTTTAAAGTGATCGAAATACATGCCGCACATGGCTACCTGATCCATGAGTTTTATTCACCATTAAGTAACCATCGTACCGATGAATATGGCGGTTCTTTTGAGAATAGGATACGTTTGCTATTAGAGGTTATAGCCGCAGTAAAAGAAAGCTGGCCTGCTGAAAACCCATTGTTTGTACGTATATCTTCAATTGATTGGACCGAAGGCGGATGGACTGCAGATGATTCCGTAAATCTTGCTAAAAAATTAAAGGAAGCCGGTGTCGATTTAATAGATTGCTCATCAGGTGGAAATATATTGGCGAAAATTCCTTTAAAACCCGGTTACCAGGTGGAATTTGCCGAACGAGTTCGCAAGGAGTCGGGAATTATGACCGGTGCTGTTGGACTAATAACCGAAGCGGAGCAGGCCAATGAAATCATAAAAAGTGAACAGGCTGATATAGTATTGCTGGCCCGTGAACTGTTACGCGATCCGTATTTTCCGTTACGTGCGGCGCATCAATTAGGGCAGGAGATCAAGTGGCCTGTGCAATATGAGCGGGCAAAGTGGTAAGCCTCACCCCAACCCCTCTCCAATAGAGATGGGCTTAAATATGGAAAAAGTTAACATACACTTACAACTAACTTAATTCAATCAAATTACATTCACACTTTAAACAAAGACAAACTATGAAACGCACAGCAAAAGCCCACTGGAATGGCAACTTAATGGAAGGCAAAGGGGAAATTACCACTCAGAGCACTATTTTAAATAATACCCAATATTCATTCAAAACCCGTTTTGCCGATGGCATCGGTACTAACCCGGAAGAATTATTGGCTGCTGCTCATGCAGGTTGCTTTACTATGGCAGTAAGCGCTGTTTTGGCGCAGGCCGGTTATACAGCAAATGATCTGAATACAGAGGCTATACTTGACCTGGACCTTCAAAATTTAGTAATCAACGGTATCCACCTGGAAATTAAAGGTTCACCTATTGATGGTGTATCTGAAGAGAAATTTAAAGAAATTGCAGAAGGTGCAAAGGCAAATTGCATCATTTCAAAAGCTTTGAGCGTGCCAATTACATTGAACGTTCAGTATAGCTAATAACTGATTCTAAGAGTATTTAAAAAGGGAGTTCCGGTTTCGGGATTCCCTTTTCTATTTTATGAAAAATAAAATGTGATATTGGCATATATCGTTTCGTAACGTAAATACTATATTTATAGTCTTATCATCTAAACTGCATCGTATGATATCAAATCGACTAAAATTCTTACTATTTTCGGCATCCCTTTTCTTATTGGCATTTCAGGCAATGGCACAGCCGAGGTTGCCGAAGGGATATTACTGGAAAAAGCTTCCAAACGGATTGGAAGTTGTCGTAATCGAAAACAGCAAGGTGCCATTAGCCACTATTGAGATTGCTGTTAAAAACGGGGCATACACCGAAGGTCCAGAGTACAGTGGCTTGTCGCATTTATTTGAACACATGTTCTTTAAGGCAAACAAGGATTACCCTGACCAGGAGAAGTTCCTGAAACGTACCCAGGAATTAGGCGCTATCTGGAATGGCACCACCAACGTGGAGCGTGTAAACTACTTTTTTACATTTGATCGTGACAGCCTGAAAGCAGGATTGAAATTTATGAATGCCGCTATCCGTTTCCCGATATATCGCGAAGAAGATATGAAAAAGGAACGCCCGGTAGTTGACGGCGAGTTTCAACGTGCAGAAAGCGATCCTGGTTTCCAGCTTTGGTTTAATGTACAGCAGCACCTTTGGGGCGATCTCATCACCCGTAAAAACCCTATTGGTATCCACGAAGTGATCAATACGGCTACGCCAGAGAAGATGATGATCATCAAAAACAAATACTATTTCCCTAACAATAGCTTGCTGACAATCTGCGGTGATGTGAAACACGAAGAAGCATTTGCCCTGGCTGAAAAAATATTCGGCGACTGGGAAAGCAGCGGTTTTGATCCAATCAAAAAATACCCAATACCTCCATTTAAGCCATTGGATAAAAGCGATTACTTTGTTAAAGAAACCACCATTGCACAAACACCAGAGATGCAATTCTCATGGCAGGGGCCATCTTATCTGACCGATTCAGCTTCTACTATTTCTGCTGATGTGTTTTCAACTATATTAGGTTTAAACTCATCTAAGCTGCAGCAAGCACTGGTTGACAAAGGTTTAGCATCGGGCGTTTCATTCAATTATACTACTTGTAAGTACGTTGGGCCTATTGATCTGTTTGTTACGCCTAATCCAAATAAACTGAAGGAGTGTTATGCGGAAATAATCAACCAGGTAAGCCAGTTTGCCAATACGGATTACTTTACAGATGAACAGTTAAACGATGCAAAAGCCATTTTGCTGCGTAACCGTATCCATAATATGGAGAAACCATCAAGTTTGCCAAGCCAGGTAAGTTATAACTGGTGCAGTACTTCATTGGATTACTTTACCGATAACGATGACAACTATCAAAAGGTAACCCGCGAGGACATTGTAAGATATATCAAAAAATACATTGCAGGTAAACCTATGGTTGCAGGCTTGATCATCAACCCTGAATTAAATAAACAATTAAATGCCAGTTCGTTCTTTGCAGCCAAATAACCTTAAACTGATCATCATGAAAAAGAAAATATTTATACTGCTTACCGGCATTGCCGCATTTAATCTTCAAGTTGTAAAGGCACAGCAGGCAAAACCCTACGATATGACCATTGACGGGGTGAAAGTAATTGTTCAGCCCAGTGGCAATGATATAGTCGAAATACAAACTGCTATAAAAGGTGGTGTGCGTAACTATGCTGCCGATAAAACAGGTATCGAGTCGCTGGCATTGACAGGCTTAGCTGAGTGCGGTACAATGAAGCGTGATAAGAACAGCTTTAAAAATCAGCTGGATAAAGTAGGGGCAGATGTATACGGTTTTAGCGGCAGGGATTACTCCATTGTAAAAATGAACTGTATTAAAGGAGACTTTGAGACAGTTTGGCCTTTATACGCCGAAATGATGACCATACCCGCTTTTGATGCTAAAGAATTTGACAGGGTTAAACAAGATGCTGTCAACAATCTAAAGCAAAATGAAGGCCGCCCGGATGCTGCTATTGATAAATATGCTAATAGAGTTGCATTTGCAGGTCGCGATTATGCAAAAGACCCCAATGGTACTGTAGATAATATCAATAAAATAACTGCCGAAGAAGCAAAAGCTTATTATAAATCCATATTAACACGGTCACGTATGCTAATCGTTATCGTGGCTGATCTGGACAGAACAGTTATCGAGCAAAAAGTAAGTCAGTTGCTGAATGGTATAAAACAAGGCGCTCCTTTTGAATTGAAAAAAGAAGACTTCCGTATTTATAAAAACTCATTCTCAGCTGAGCAACGCGACTTGGCAACCAACTATGTAGAAGGTATTACTGGCGGCCCGGAAGCAGGCACACCCGATTTTGATGCTTTTAATGTAGCCATGCGGATATTTGCAAACCGTCACTTTCTTGATGTGCGTACGAATAATGGGTTATCATATGCCCCCCAGGCTTGGTTTAGCTATGGTGCAACTTCAGTTGCCAAGTTTGCAGTTTCGACAACACAACCAAATAAATATATCGAGGTATTCGACAGGCTGGTTGACAAGATCAAAACAGATGGCTTTAAACCTGAAGAGGTGGCCGATATGAAAGTAACTTATCTTACAGGTTTCTACTATCGCCAGGAAACAAATGCTGCACAGGCTGCATCATTGGCTACCAACGAAATTATATTCAATAACTGGCACCGTTCATATTCTTTGGTTGATGACGTGAAAAAGTTGACTGCCGAGCAGGTGAGTGATGCTTTTCGTAAATATATCGGCAACATAGTTTGGGTATACCAGGGCGACCCTAAAAAGGTTGATCCGTTAAAGTACACCAATGGTACCATTGATAAAGGTGTTGGCGGCGTAAATAACTAAAAAAATTACCGGAGGGGAGGAGTCAGGATGCTAAAGCCGGCTCCTCTTCTTTTATTGAACCAACCGTACCGATTGGCAAGGTGAAGAAGAATTCTGTTCCTGAACCCTGGGTGCTTTCAACCCAAATCTTACCGTTACATTTTTCAATCAGGTCTTTACAGAATAGCAAGCCCATTCCGGTTCCTGATTCATTGTTGGTCCCGGTTCCGCTATCTACTTTGCTTTTGAATAGCTTGTTCGCTTGTTTTTCAGTCATACCCACACCACTATCCTTTACGGATATCAGGATATAATTATCATCTTTCTGATAAGCGCTCACTATGATAGTATCATCCTTACGCGAGAACTTGATAGCATTGGTAATCAGGTTACGGGTAACGATACGTATTGAGTTTGGATCAGCTGCAACGGTAATATTTTCCGACACATTATCGGTCAGCTTAATGCCTTTTTCTGCAGCCTGTTCAGTGTAGTTGCTTACCTCGTATGAAATGACATCCTTAACAGGGAAGCTTTTTGCCGAACTGTCGAAGTTTTCCATCTGGCTGTTAATCCAAAATAATAAGGTATCCAAAAAGTCAGAAGTATATTCCAGTTTCTTTAGTGCCTGTGGTATCATGGTCAGAAACTGGTCATGTGATATGGTATCGTCTTCCAGTAAGCCGAACAGGCCGCGTAATGTGCTCAGCGGTGCTCTCAGGTCATGCGCCAGAACGGAAATAAGCCTGTCTTTCAGGTTGTTCAGATCATTTAATTTATGGGCCTGCTCATTCAGATCAGACTTTTGTTGAATTACCTCAGCATTTTTATCCTCAAGAATTGTATTGATCTTTTGCTGTTTCAGCTTAGCTTTGTAGTAAACGATCAGGATAGCGGCCATACCTAATATAATCAGGAAGAATATAGCGCTCAATAAGCCTTGTCTTTGTATTTTTTGCTGATACAGGTCATCCTGGCGCTGGTGCTGTGCTGCCAGTATCTGTTGTTTCTCGTTAAAGACTGATTCCAGGTTAAACGATGTCAGTTTGCGTACACTTTCATCACTTTTTAGGCTATCCTTTAAAGCAATATATTTTTTTTGTGCCTTATAGGCCTCGTCGAATCTGCCAAGGCCACCGAGCGCTTCGCTTAGTTGCATGGCAGCGCTGGTACGGTTAGCAAGGCTTCCCATCTTGTTCGACAGCTCGTTGGCCATTAAAGCATATTTGTAAGCCTTTTGGTAATCTTTTTGCAGGTTATAAACTATAGCATAATCAACGTAAGTGACCGCCCTGTTATAATCAATTTTAAAATCATTCGATATTTTTAATGCCTGCGCCAGGTAGTTCAATGCAACATCATATTGTTTTTTATAAGCATAGCACAAGCCAAAGTCGGCATTTAAAGAGCTCAGACCGTTTTTGTCATCCAGGTCTTTAGTTAGTTTTAGCGATTTATTCAGGTAGGCGATGGCATCATCGTATTTCTTTTCTGCAATCATGATCTCGCCCATGTTTTCATAGGCAGTACTTACACCCTGCACATTCTTCGATTCCTGCCATATCTTGATCGCACGCTTGTAATATTCCATCGATTTTGGATATAACTCCATGTTTTGCATGATTATACCAATATCGTTGTAGTCCTTTGCTGAGGAAAGTTTATCATTCAGCTTTAAATTGATGGAAAGCGATTTGAAGTAATTATCAAGCGCCAGAGATGATTTACCAATGTTATCGGAAAGCATACCTATGTTGTGGTAGCTATAAGCGATGCCATTCTCATCTTTTAATTTCTTGTATATTTCAAGGGCCTGCTGAAAATAATTTGAGGCGAGGTTATAATCAGCAATATTATTATTGTACATGCGGCCAGCCTCTATATAACAATTAGCAAGACCGGCTTCATCCTTCATGTTGGCATACAGTAATCTTGCCCCATTAAAGTTTTTCTTGGCTGCATCATAGTCCCCTTTTAAAGAGTAAACCCTTGCTTCTGAAACCATACCATCGGCAATCCCCATTTTATACTTTACCGTTAACGATCGGTTTATAGCTAATTTGGCGTAGTATAAGGTGCTATCGGGGTTTACATCGACAAACTCGGCAGCCAGTTTGTTTATACGGTTAATAGTTAAGGTGTCAGTCGGATTTTCCTTAGAAGTAGCCAATAAATTACGCAGACTATCAACCTTAAGGTTAGCAAGGTTATATGCCCCCGAACTGTAAGGAGTATAAACAGTAGCCGATACTTTTACAGCGGATAGCAGAAGAATTATAATTAAAAATGACTTGAAATTTTTGATGACCGATGATGACATTTAATTTATAATAACCTGTATAAACAAATCAAAAAAGGCGATGAGGAATGTTGGTAACCGCCTTAAATGCATTTACTTACCTTTTATACGGAAGTATGCTGTTAAATTGTTTTATTCACGCTTAAAAAAATTAACCCGATTTAGTATAAAGTGGAATTATGAGGACTATTGAATTGCCTGGAGCTATTTTAAACACGGTTTATGATACCATTATGGGCTCTACATTAAAATTCCCCAATTGCAGTGTAAAAAAGAATTCTGTTCCATGACCGGGTTGGCTTTCTACCCAAATTTTACCATGACATTTTTCAATCAGGTCTTTACAAAACAATAGGCCCATGCCTGTTCCCGATTCATTATTTGTACCGTGACCACTATCTACTTTGCTTTTAAATAACTTGTCGAGCTGTTGCTTAGGCATCCCTATACCTGTATCTTTTATCGATATTACAATATGATCATCATCAAGGTATTTAGCGCTGATGGTGATGGAGTCATGCTCGCGTGAAAACTTAATGGCATTGGTAATTAAATTACGCACTACTATACGGATAGAGTTAGGATCAGCGGCTACTACAATATCTTCTGAAACATTGTCTATCAGGCGTATACCTTTCAATGCCGCCTGCTCGCAATAATTTGTAGTCTCGTTAGCAACAACGTCTTTGATAAGAAAAGCCTTGTCAGTACTGTCAAAATTCTCCATCTGGCTGTTTATCCAGAATAATAAGGTATCCAGGAAATCAGAAGTATATTCCAGTTTTTTTAATGCCTGGGGAATCAAATCCAGAAATTGTTCATACGTGAGGGTATCATCTTCCAGCAAAGTAAAAAGCCCTCTTAAAGTACTTAACGGAGCCCTTAAGTCATGCGCCAAAACAGCGATCAGGCGGTCCTTTAAATGGTTCAACTCATTTAGTTTGATAGCTTGCTCATCAAGATTGGCTTTTTGCTGTATAACTTCTTCATTCTTTTCCTTAAGAATATTATTGATCTTTTGTTGCTTGCGTTTACCCTTGTAATAAATAACAGCTATTATAACCATCCCTGCCAGGACAGTGCTGAGGAAGATTAAATTAGTCCGCTCCTGTTTTAATCTCTGGGCATACAATTCATCCTTTTCCTTTTGCTGATCGATGAGCTTGCGCTGCTTGTTTGCAAACTCGTATTCAAGACTGTAAGATGTTATTTTCTGGATGTTTTCATCATTATTCAGGCTATCCTGGAGTGCAATATACTCCATGGAAAGCTTGTGTGCTTCCTCAAATTTGCCAAGACCGGCTAACGCTTTATTCAATTCAAAAACTGCATTCGCCCGAAACCAGATATTATTGATTTGTTCCGCCAGTTGATGACCTGATGAAGCATAGTCATAAGCTTTTTTATAATCCTTTTGCAGGTTGAAAAGCGTGGCGAAACCCACCAAAGCATAAGTTTTATCGTAAACGATATTGTATTTGCCTGCTGTTTCCAATGCAGTATTGAAATAGCCTAATGCAAGGTCATATTGCCCCTTATTGGCATAACACAAACCCAAATCCGCAGAGATATAACTGATACCATCCTTGTCATCCTGCTTCATCGCAATATGAAGCGCCTTAGACAGGTAGGAGATCGCTTTGTCATATTGTTTTTCCGCCAGCAGCACCTCGCCGATATTCTCCGTTGCCGTACCTATTTCGAGTAGGTCATGTGTATGTTGAGCTATTTCAAGGGCTTTGTTATAATATTCGAGTGCTTTTGGATAAACCCGCATATTTTGCAGAACGTCGCCAATATTATTATGAATGTCGGCTGTTGCCGACTGGTTACGTTGCTCTATCTCGATAAAAAGCGCCTTATAATAATAGTCGAGCGCAGCAGAATGACGGCCCCGGCCAAAATAAACCATGCCGATATTTTTAAAGCAAACAGCGAGGTCATGCTTGTTATTTTGCTGTTCGTATATACTACGCGCCAGGTTTAGATAATAAAGCGCCTGTTTATAGTCGGCCTGCATATTATACATTTGCCCGGTAACCATGTAGGCATTGCTTAGCCCTTTTTTATCATTTATACCTGCATAAATGGACACAGCTTCATTTAACTCAGCCTTAGCCTGAGCAAAACGCCCTTTAAAATAGTTGGCGTGACCGCTTTGTACCAATCCGTCAGCTATACCTGCTTTATAATTAGCTTTCTTTGATAAGGCAATTCCTTTGTAACCATAATATAAGGTACTATCCGGCTTTATTTCGATAAATTCAGCAGCCAGCTTATTTATCAGGTTGATAGTTGCTGTATCAACAGATTGGGTATGACCATTTAAGCCTGCCGCAGCTATTTTTCTAAGACTGTCAGTTTTTTTATTACCGGCCGATTGGGAATGACCGGAGTTTGTTAGCGAATACGAAAATCCGTTTAACGCAGAAAATAAAAGAATAAAAACTATGGGGGCCTTCAATTTCTTTACCATTTACCAGAAGTACTAAGTACTTCCCAACATCACAATTCATACGAGATAATTTCTCCTGATTACCTCTATTTTGTTTAATTATTGATTAAACGTTGTGCTTATACGGCTACAATAAGGTGATGGGTTCATCTATTTATTAACAAAATAAAAGAGCCCGGTTGTTAATTACCGGGCTCTTTTACAGAAATTTATAGTTTAATGATTATAATACGTTTTTCCAGCTCACCATGTCGCCGATAATTTGTTGCAATTGATCAGCGGGAACACGTTCCTGTTGCATGGTATCACGGTAACGGATGGTAACGGTATTGTCTTCTAAAGTCTGGTGATCGACCGTAATACAGAAAGGTGTACCAATAGCATCCTGGCGGCGGTAACGTTTACCAATTGCGTCTTTTTCTTCGTAGTACAGATTGAAATCAACTTTCAGCTTGTCCATAATCTCACGTGCTTTTTCAGGCAGACCATCTTTCTTGGTCAGTGGGAAAATAGCTGCTTTTACAGGTGCCAGGCAAGGGTGCAGGCGCAAAACTACACGGCTGTCTTGTTTTTCTGCAGTGCTCAGGTCTTCTTCCTCATAAGCATTAATAAGTGTCAACAGGAACATGCGGTCCAAACCGATAGAGGTTTCAATCACATATGGTACGTAGTTTTGGTTGATCTCCGGATCGAAATACTGCAACTTTTTACCTGAATATTTCTGATGTTGGCCCAAATCGAAATCAGTACGGCTATGGATACCTTCTACTTCCTTGAATCCAAACGGAAACTCAAATTCGATATCAAAGGCAGCATCAGCATAGTGTGCCAGCTTGGTATGTTCATGAAAACGATATTTGGCAGGAGACGTACCCAAAGCCAAATGCCATTTCAGGCGGGTTTGTTTCCAATGCTCGAACCATTCTTTTTGTGAACCGGGACGAATAAAGAACTGCATCTCCATCTGCTCAAACTCACGCATACGGATAATGAACTGGCGCGCAATTACTTCGTTACGGAAAGCCTTACCGATCTGCGCGATGCCGAAAGGGATCTTCATTCTGCCTGATTTTTGCACGTTCAGGTAGTTCACGAAAATACCCTGCGCAGTTTCAGGACGTAGGTAGATCACATCCGCATCATCAGCTACGGCACCCATTTGAGTGCTGAACATCAGGTTAAACTGACGGACTTCTGTCCAATTAGCGGTGCCACTCACGGGGCAGGTAATATTGTGCTCGATTATAAGATCGCGCAAGCGGGAAAGGTCGTCGCTTTTCAGCGCTTTATCCATCTCAAGCTGTAGTTCTTCAGCCAGGTCGGTTTTATTCTCGTTGTCGTATTGGGCTATTCTATCTTCCAGTAACTGGTCGGCACGATAACGTTTTTTAGAATCTTTGTTGTCGATCATCGGATCGTTAAAGCCTGCAACGTGACCGCTTGCCTCCCAAATTTTGGGATGCATAAATATGGCCGAATCGATGCCGACGATATTCTCGTTCATCTGCACCATGGCTTTCCACCAGTAGGTTTTGATATTGTTTTTCAGTTCGGCGCCATTCTGACCGTAGTCGTACACAGCGCTTAATCCGTCATATATTTCGCTTGACTGGAATACAAAGCCATATTCCTTAGCGTGAGATATTACATTCTTAAAAAGTTCGTCGGTTGGTATGCTCATAACAGCGCAAAGATATATTTTTTTGATTTCGGATGCCGGATTTTCGATTTCGGATTTATTTATGCTTTTTAAGTAACTTTATATTGACAATTAGCCTACTATGAGGAATTTAATTACAGTTACTCTTTTATTGTGCACTATTGTTGTTACTGCACAGGATAAGACAACCCGAAAGGAATACAATGCTTATGACCGCGATGGTAAAACTATAGTTGCCAAAGTTCTGGTCAGCAGTAATTTAAAGAGCCATTTGTTCCTTATTAAGTCACTCCAAAGAGAAGATTCGTCAAGTAATTATATAACTACACTTTACTTTGGTAATAAAGAAACGGGCCCGTTGACAGATACCCGTATACTGCTAAAGTTCAGCAAACCGGTAATTTCAGTAATGCCACACTTTGCAACGGCGTTCAAGAGCATAAACGGCCTGGCGGAAGATCATAATACTTATACATTCAAAGCCGGTCGGTTAGAGCGCGATGCAGGTAGCGCCATTGTTATTTACTTCACTATAAGGAGCAAGGATCGTATTATTACCGAAATCTCCGGATTAGACGGAATTCTTCAATAAACTCAAGTTGTCATGCTGAGCGATAGCGAAGCATCTGTAGCGAGTCATATCATTGCAATTCATTTGTATTTTGGGATTCATTTCTTGTTTAAGTAACATATCAAATCCCGTTTTTAGATTCTTCGCTCTCGCTCAGAATGACAACGTTAATTTCTCTCAAATCTCATATCTTATATCTCAAATCTAACTTCTACATTTGAAGCATGAGCATCAGCGTTGAATCATTGACTAAAGTTTACGGCTCGCAAAAGGCTGTTGATGGTATTTCATTTAGCGCGTCGCCCGGCGTGCTGGGTTTTCTTGGTCCAAATGGGGCAGGGAAATCGACCACAATGAAAATACTAACCGGCTATATTCCGCAAACTTCGGGTAAGGCATCGGTATGCGGTTTTGATGTGGAAACTCAGCCAGTAGAAGTGAAACGTAATATCGGCTATCTTCCTGAAAGCAATCCGTTGTATCCGGATATGTATGTGCGTGAGTCGTTGCAGTTTATCGCTAATATTCATAAAATCAATCAGCCTGAAAAGCGCATCGATGAGATCATTGAGCAAACGGGCTTAACTCCCGAGCGACATAAAAAAATAAGACAGTTATCCAAAGGATACCGCCAGCGTGTGGGTTTAGCACAGGCCATTCTGCATGACCCCCAGGTATTGATATTGGATGAACCCACTTCAGGACTTGACCCTAATCAACTAATCGGCATTCGTCAATTGATAAGAGATCTCGGTAAAACCAAAACCATAGTGCTTTCTACTCACATTATGCAGGAAGTAGAAGCCGTGTGCAGCCAGGTGATCATTATTAATAAAGGAACGATCGTGGCTAATGACTCGCTGGAAAATCTACGTAATGTGAACGGTAACAAGTCATTAGAAAATATTTTCATAGAACTAACAAATGTTAAGTAATTGTAAATTATTCTTATATTAGATGTTATTAACCTTATTCAAAAACATCAATTATGAGGAAAGTTCTACTCTTAGCTGTGCTAATAGTTAGCGCAGCTACGGCATCATTTGCCCAAACATCCAAATCAAGCAGTTCAGGCAGTGGAAAATTTAGTATCGGCGTTGACCCTGGTTTACCAGTAGGCAGCTCAAGCGATTTTTCTTCATTTGCTATTGGCGGCGATCTTAAGTATTCTCTTCCTGCTGCTACCAACTTTGATGTCAGCCTTTCAGCCGGTTACTCAGTTTTTATTGGCAAAACCATTGATCTTGGTAGTGGTGTGTCAGTTAAGGCTGGTAATTTGAAAGCTATCCCTGTGAAACTGGGCGGACGCTACAATTTTAACGGTCCAGTGGGATTCTTTGGTGAAGTCGGACTCGGTGCTGCTTTTATCCAGGATGGCGGAGGTACTGCCTTTGTTTACGCTCCGGGCGTCGGATATGCAGCTGATGGCGGTTTCGAAGCCGGAATACGTTATGAAGGCTGGTCGAAAAATGGTACAGTAGGTCAGATTGCCCTGCGACTTGCTTACAGCTTCCAGTAATCCGGTAAGTAATTTGTTGATTTAAAGCAGGCCCTGACCAATTTCGGCAGGGCTTTGTTGTTAAATAACATTTTTGTTATGCAGAATGCATTTTGTTTGCTTTTCGCGTTGAATGCGTACTTTCGTCATTCTAAATCATTTTACTTCGAATGAAAAAACTAATAACTCTGCTGTTACTTTTCTGTTGTTTTAAAGCATCTGCTCAAACTACCATCACCAAAGCTTTTAGCGCAGGTTTTGAACTGGGTATACCAGCAAACGGTGTTTTTAATATTGGTACAGGCGCCTCGGCCAAGTTTGAATTGCCCATTGCTTCACCTGTAAGCTTAAGCCTGACCGGGGGTTTTACCAGCATGTTTTATAAAAGCAATTTGTTTAATTCATCAAGAACTCCGGGTGCTGCTGTGTTTGTTCCTTTAAAGGCAGGTTTAAGATATTTCTTTAACCGTGGTGTATATGCTGAAGGTGAGGCCGGTACAGCTATCGAAGCCAATTACGCCCGGCAAAGCGTATTTGCATGGTCAATAGGCCCGGGTTTTATTGCACCGATTGGTGAGAAGAATGGAATAGACATCAGTTTCCGTTATGAGGATTGGGCCAACCAGGTAAGGCAGACGGCCATTCATATTGCTTACCGCTTTGGTCTGTAACTAAAATTTTCTTTTTACTGTTATATTGTGTTATTTGCTTCCGTATAGGGTTACAAAAACCTTACCTATATGAAGAGAATTATACTAGCTGCTATTTTACTTTGCCTTGTTAGTTTTTTTGCAAAAGCCCAATCGGGTAATAAAGTGATGTTGAGCCTTGGCCCCGAAGTTAATTTTCCTTTCAATACTGGGACAAACGATCTCGGTGATACTAGACAGCATTATAATGACGGGATTGGGGGGACGCTAAAGGCAGAATTTCCTGCTTTTTCAACCCTGCATATCACAGTGTCTGCAGGATATATGCACTACATAAGTAATGAGCACTATTCGTTACTTGATCAAACAGCATATTATCCGGGTTATGTTCCACCTACCAGTGCACCAAAAACACCGCCATTCTTATACTTGCCGATAAAAGCAGGATTGCAATACTATTATTCCAGGTATATGTATATAAATGCAGAGGCGGGTGAGGCGTTTAAGCTCAATTCAGGTTCAAAAAACTCTTTTGTTTATTCAGGTGGATTGGGCGGAATATTTCCTATCAATGCCAAAAGCGGAATTGATCTCGTATTTAAATATGAACGCGGATACGAAACAATAGCCTATCCTGTCCCCATAAGTCAGATCGGCATTGATGTAGCTTATAAGCGCAGTTTTTAAAGAAGATTGGCCTAACTTTTCAACTTTCCAACATTTCAACCTTCCAACGCGGCGAACCTTTCTGCTTTACCGAATAATATTGTAATTTCGGCAGCCAACAGCCGCGTTTATAGTGTATAGCATCTTAAAAAAGGAAATTACTTCTTACCTCAGTTCGCTGGTAGCCTATGTTACTATAGGCGTATTTTTACTGGTATTAGGTTTGTTTTTATGGGTATTCCCCGATTCGAGCATACTGGATTATGGCTATGCCGGGTTAGATAGCTTGTTCAATACCGCACCTTACCTGTTTATGTTCCTGATACCGGCTATTACGATGCGCTCATTGGCAGAGGAACGCAAGGAGGGGACTTTTGAATTGTTGCTTACCCGTCCTTTAACAGATGGACAAATAGTTCTTGGTAAATTCTTTGCCTGCGTATTATTGGTGCTATTCGCCCTTGTACCCACACTGGTTTATTATTATTCGGTTTATAGCTTGGGCAATCCTCCCGGAAATATTGATTCCGGTGCAGTAATTGGTTCATATGTCGGCTTATTTTTATTAGGATCGGGTTTTGCGGCGATAGGCTTGTTTGCGTCGTCTGTCAGTAAAAATCAGATCATCGCTTTTACCATAGCCGTTTTTCTTTCTTATTTCTTTTACAGAGGCTTTGATTCATTAAGCTCATTGCTATCATTGCAAAACCTTGGCTTGCAGAACATTGGTATCACCGCCCATTACGAATCAGTAAGCAGGGGCGTACTGGATACCCGCGATCTGGGCTACTTTGTTTGCCTGAGTGCTTTCTTTATCTGGTGCACTTTACTGGTCATTAAAATTCAACGCCAAAAAACTGCTGATAAAAAAGGGTTGATCAGTGGACTGGCTTTTATTGTTGCTATCGCGATCATCTCATCTTTAGCATTCACCCGTTTCGATTTTACAAAAGAGAAGAGATTTACCATATCGAAGATCAGTCGGGGTATCCTGGATAGTCTGCCTAAAAATGTAAAAGTAACTGTCTACCTCGAAGGTGATAATTTTCCGGCTGCTTTTAAACGATTGAGAAGCGCTACCAAAGACATGCTGAACGACCTGGAAGCTTACAGTCATCACAGGCTTCAGTTTGATTTTGTCGATCCATTGAAAGGGCAATCCAACGATCAGCAGCAGCAAACACTGCAGTCGATGGGAGAGAAGGGGATTGAGCCAACCAACCTGAGCGAGAAAACCGATAATGGGTTGATTCAAAAGCTCATTATTCCTTATGCGGTAGTATCATCAGGCGATAAAGAAATCCCGGTTAAGTTATTATTGAACCGCATAGGTTTGTCGCCGGAAGAACAATTAAACAATTCTATCCAAAACTTAGAATATGCTTTTTCCTCAGCCATAAAAAAGGTAACCACTGGCGGCAAGCCGGAAATAGGATTTACAGAAGGTCATAATGAGTTGTCTGATGTGCAGTTGAATGATGCCATGAAATCACTGTCCGAAGGTTTTACCGTTGGGCGTGTCGATTTGAAAACCATCCCATTTGCTGAATTGGAAAAGGTAAAGCTATTGGTAATCCCAAAGCCAGATAAGCCTTTTACCGAACTGGAAAAATTCAAGCTTGATCAATATGTCATGCGTGGCGGCCAGGTATTATGGACGATAGACCAGGTAAGCGCCGAGCTGGACAGCCTTCGCGGACATGGTGGAGAGCAATTGGCATTTAATAAGCAATTGAACCTGGATGATCAATTGTTCGTGTATGGCGTCCGCATTAATTATGACCTGATTGCAGATATCAGCTGTTCACAAATTCCGGTAGCTACGGGAAATTTAGGCGGACAGGCACAAATACAAAATGTCCCCTGGCTGTTTTACCCATTGATTATGCCGCTGTCAAAACACCCAATTGTAAAAAACCTGGATGCTATACGGACTGAATTTGTAAGTACCATCGATACGCTTGCTATAAAAGGCGTAAACAAAACCGTATTGCTTTCATCATCGCCATATAATAAGAAATTCAATACACCGTACCTGCTATCACTGCAAATGCTGGAGCAGGAGCCTCAACCAAAGGATTTCCAAAGCACTACCAAACCTGTCGCCGTACTACTGGAAGGCAAGTTTAAATCTGACTTTCTGAATAGACCCATACCAGTAGGTTTGAATGAAAAAGTGGAGTCGCTTACTGAAAGCAAACCAACCAAAATGATCGTGATCAGCGATGGCGACGTATTTAAAAACCAGGTGGGTTCGGACGGTTCACCATACCCTTTAGGCTATGATCATTATACCCAGCAAAGCTTTGGCAACAAGAACCTTTTGCTGAACATTGCCGACTATATGACCGACGATTCCGGCCTGATCGGCTTGCGTACCAAAGAGATACAATTACGCCTTTTGGACAGGGCACGCATCCGCAGTGAAAAATTGTATTGGCAGGTGATAAATAATGTTGTTCCTTTGGCTTTTGTGTTAATATTTGCTATTTTTCAACATTATATTCGCAAGCGAAAGTATGCTCATTAAAATTTATACTTTTGGTTGCTAAATTCGATTCAGATATATGAGATTTATAGTTTCAACGTCCACCTTATTAAAGCAATTACAGTCGGTAAGCGGCGCTTTAAGCAATAGTACAGTTTTGCCAATCCTGGAAAACTTTTTGTTCGAGATAAAGGACGGAAACTTAACTATTTCGGCTACGGACCTGCAAACCAGCATGACCACTTCCCTAACGGTTGAGGCAAAGGAAAACGGCCGTATTGCCATTCCTTCACGTATCTTGCTCGATACTTTAAAGTCATTGCCGGAACAACCAATTGCTTTCAATATTGACGATACCACATTTGCCATAGAAATCAACGCCGGCGACGGTAAATACAAACTAAGTGGCGAGAACGGTGAGGACTTCCCGAAGATCCCGGTAGTTGAGAATGCATCATCTGTAAACCTGCCTGCTTCGGTATTGGCTGAGGCTATCAATAAAACCATTTTCGCGGTAAGTAACGACGAATTGCGTCCTGCTATGACAGGCGTTTACTGCCAGTTGTCGACTTCATCATTGACATTTGTAGCAACGGATGCACACAAGCTGGTACGCTATCGCAGAAAAGATGCAAAAGCAGCAAGCACTGCATCTTTTATTTTACCAAAAAAAGCCCTAAATTTGTTAAAATCGGCTCTTCCCTCAGAGGACATTAATGTGTCTGTTGAGTATAATAGTACGAGTGCGTTCTTTAAATTTAGCAATATCAACCTGGTGTGCCGCCTGATAGATGAGCGCTATCCTGATTATGAGGCTGTAATACCAAAGAATAATCCGAATAAGCTTACCATAGACAGGCAGGCATTTTTGAGCTCGCTTAACCGTGTAGCCATTTATGCCAACAAAACAACCCACCAGGTAAGGCTAAAGATCAGCGGAAGCGAATTGAATATTTCATCGGAAGATATTGATTTTGCAAATGAGGCGCACGAGCGTTTAAGCTGTCAGTATGATGGCGAGGACATGGAGATTGGTTTCAACGCGAAATTTTTAATAGAAATGCTGAAAAACCTGGCTGGTGAAGAAGTGATGCTGGAAATGTCGACACCGAACCGTGCAGGACTTTTGTTACCACAAAATGGTGACGAGAACGAAGATGTGCTGATGCTGGTGATGCCGGTAATGCTTAATAGTTATGCTTAAGTTGTAAACTTAAATTATAAATCCAAATCCAGAGTCCGGTGCAAAAGCCGGACTTTTTTGTTCGGCCCAATAACAAAACTGAGTATACACAGTTATATACCAAATGAAAATCAGGTTACCGGCATTGTTTGTGATTGCTTTAATTGTAGGTTTAGCCGCCTGTAAAAAGACCTATGATGACGCGCCAACTGTTGTGACGCAGGTAAAATTGAGTATACTCAATGCATCTGCCGATACAATCAATATTTATCAGAATGGTAGCCGGTTAAATACAACTTCTGCCATTTTACCCGGATATTTTACCGCATACACTAATGTTCCGAAAGGGCAACAAACGTATGAAGTGAAAAAACCATTCAATGTAAATACGAGTATTGTTCAAAACTTATTTAGTATCACTCTGGCGGCAGACACGAATTTTTATCACACGCTTTTTATTACAGATGAAAAAGCGGATGACGCATTCAGAACAACTGATGTTTTTAAAACTGCCACCACTGCAGTTGATAGCACATGTTTTTTAAGATTGGTAAACTCTTCACCAGGTTCGGGTTCGCTTGATATGACTTTTGGGAATACTACTGTTTCCAGCAGCATCCCTTTTAAAGGATACTCTGATTTTACTTTAGTGAGTATATATAAGGACGCAAGTCAAACAGGATTAACCGCGCTTAAGATATTTAATACAGGGTCCAGCACACCTTTATATATAGATAGTGTAAGTTTAAATGCCGGTACCAATTATACCATTTATACGCTGGGTACACCAGGCACAACAGGTTTTAACATCGGATTTAAACCAAATTAAGAATATCAGATTAAAAATGTTTAAAGAAAATAATAAAGGTTTATCAGTTTTTCTCTCACTCTTTGGGTTGATCTTCCTGGTGATGCCATTTGTTTCGTCGTGCGGAAAAGGCCCAAACACCAACGCTTCAGCATTGAATATACAATACCAGGTTGTTAACCTTAACCAGGGTATAGGCTCGGTCGACTTGTATGTTCATTATATTAAAGTCAACACGTCATCTTATTTCTATCCCAATGCATCGGGATATTTTAATTTACCTTCTATCGACACGCCATTTCAACTCAGGCCGGGGACTTCTTTAATAAGCGGAACGGTTGCACCCAGCTATAATATTTTAGCGCGGAATGATAAGTTGGTTCCTAACACAAGATATACGCTGATGGTGATGGGACTGGATTCGAGCTCATTATATAACATTTTTACCGTGGATACCAGTTCATTGCCAGCCGCCGGGAAGGGCAAAGTCCGTTTTATAAATGCCTCGCCCAATACTCTTGGGCAAGTTACAGTAACCGCAAATGATACAACTGCTTTTGCGGGTGTGCCATACAAAACGATAACCAAATTTATTGAACTGACCGCAGGTACTTATGATTTTAAAATGTACCAGGCAGGCTCCACGAATGTGATCCTGGATAAACCGAACGTGACCATACAAGATGGCAGGATATACACGTTATATTGTTATGGGTTGGCCAATAGGACAGACAGTTTGGCCTTTGGGTCAGGATTTATTACCAACCAGTAATCCCGGTTTTATTTATATTTTTGCCAAAAATTTAAGCTCTTGGAAATTATAAAGCACCTGATAGACTTTATCCTGCACATTGATAAACATCTGGCCGACATCATCAGCCAGTATCATGCGTTAACTTACCTGATCTTATTTGTGATCATATTTGCCGAAACAGGTTTCGTGGTAACGCCTTTTCTGCCGGGTGATTCATTGCTATTCGCAGCTGGTGCATTAATAGCAGGAGGAAATACAGGATTGAATATCTATTTGCTTACTATAATATTAATCATAGCTGCTTTCACAGGAAATACACTTAACTACCTGGCGGGGAATTACCTCGGTCCGAAGGTGTTCAAAGAGAAGAACAGGATCTTAAAATTGCAATATTACCTGGATACTAAGGCCTTTTTTGACAGGCATGGCGGCAAGGCGGTGATCATCAGCCGTTTTATGCCAATCATTCGCACTATTGCACCGTTTGTGGCCGGGGTAGGGCGCATGCCTTTTTTAAGATATAGCCTTTATAATATTATTGGCGGCGTGTCATGGATCATTCTGTTCCTATTTGCAGGCTATTTACTGGGGAATATACCATTCTTCAAGGCTCACTTCTCTTTGATCGGTATAGCCATCATTTTGGTGTCTATACTGCCGCCTATTATCGCTGCTATCAGCAACCGCCGGAAGAAGAAGGCAGCTACGATGTAGTTCTGAAAAGTTGTCGTGACCTTTTGCCGCTTGGTTTAAAAAATAGGGGTAAAACAAACACCAGAAGGAAAATATTACTTACCTATAGCTACTGTTTTCCCTATTCTATACAAAGCTGCTTCCCGTTGAATCTTTTTCTTTTCTTCAGGTGATAGTGGTTTATCAATCAGTTTATTCAAATCTGGTTGACCTGCATCCACCCACGCCGAATACCAAAAACTGCCGATCTCTAAAATTGCTGAACGCATCCGTCGCTGAACCATTCCTTTTAAAGCGGTATGATAAGCCTTTGCGTAAGCTTCGGAATAATCCTGCACGGTACGGTTACCATGTTTTACCATCTCATACTTTTTATCGGCAGGAAAGTTTTTGTTGATTAAACGTTCAAAGCGTAATACAGAATCCACGCAATTGTAAGAAGACCTGCATATTTTAAAAGCCTCATTAAGCGGATTCTCGATATACCGTGCTTTGCCGACATAATAATTATAGTGATCGCTGAACAACTCAGGCAGGCGGCTTTCCCATAATGCATGAATGCCATCCTGATGAGTAAGTTGTCCATTATAGTTTTGGGTAAGATGCAAAGGCACATGCGCATCAGCAATGTAATGGCCAAGATTTGCAGATGTTTTCAAAATATCTGTAGTATCATGCTCTTTGAAATCATCTACCAACCGGTAATATTGATATTGAATTTCCCATGGAACGGTGCCATATTTTTTTAGGGTATCTTCCGAATATTTCTTAGCGGCTTCTTTCCACCTTACAGGCATTTTCATAAATGGCCGTTTCCCATAATGGTCAGCATCAAAAAAATGACGCGGCCCTTCCAGTGAATCTACATAGCGCCTTTTGTCAGGATCAACAGCATGCTCAGTGATGAAATCGATATTTGCCTCGTAAAAACCTGCCATTGCTTTTGGTAGAGTAAATATAGCAACATGGTTGATTCGCTTGTGCGCAAAGAAGCCCCAGGAGCAGCACGAGAGTAGAATCATAATAACGATAAGGGCCCTTAGGACTGGTTTCACGATCAAATATGCTGTTTTATAGTTGAAAAGTTGTAACGTTGAAATGTTGTAAAGTTGATTTTGCCAGAAAATGTAGTTCAATAACCTTTTAACTTTGCAACTTTCTAACCTTCAAACAAAAAAATAAAAAAGGCATTTGATAATATAAAAATTCGTCATATATTTGCAGTCCTTAAAATAAAACGAATAATTAGCTAAAATGGCAAATCATAAATCATCAATAAAAAGGATCAGGGCAAATGCTGCGAAGCGTCTGCGTAACAGGTACCAGGCTAAAACTACCAGAAACGCCATCAAAAAATTAAGAGGCACTGCTACTAAAGCTGAAGCAACACCGCTTTTAGCAAAAGTGATCTCGATGCTTGACCGTTTAGCTAAAAAGAATGTGATCCACAAAAACAAAGCTTCGAACAATAAATCAAAGCTGACTAAATTCGTTAACGGCTTAAAATAATCTCAGGATTTTATCATACGCGAAATAGCGATAGGTGAGGAACTTATCGCTATTTTCTTTTGAACACGATTTTCATGATTAAGCAGATTTAACAGGATTAAATGTTCAAGAATTGGACATTATCAGGAAAATCCTTATAATCGTTGAATCGTGTAATCATGAAACCTTATCAAGACAAGATCAGCATCAAAGCGTGGGCCGAAGAAGACCGTCCGCGCGAAAAGTTAAGTACCCAAGGTCGCCGTGCCCTTACTGATGCTGAACTTATTGCCATCCTCATCGGCTCAGGCAGTCGCACCGAAACAGCCGTTGAACTAAGCAAACGTATTCTTCATCATTACGATAACGACCTGAACAGGTTGGCTAAGGCCTCAATCCAGGAACTTTCTAATTTCAGAGGAATAGGAGAGGCTAAGGCAATTTCTATTATAGCCGCACTTGAAATTGGCAGAAGGCGGGATGACACCGAAGTAAAAGCTGTGGAGAGCATATTGAGCAGTAAGGACGCCTACAATTTAATGCGCCGCCATCTGGTCGACCTGAATCATGAGGAATTCTGGATCATATTACTGGGACGTTCAAGCAAAGTATTAGGCAAGGAACTCATCAGCAAAGGTGGATTATCAGGCACAGTAGCTGATCCGAAGATCATTTTTCATATCGCGCTGCAACATCAGGCCAGTGGCATTATTTTAATTCATAATCATCCATCGGGTAACCTGAAGCCAAGTCAATTGGATATCAGTCTGACTAAAAGACTTTCTGAAGCTGGGCGTATGCTGGATATTCAAATCCTTGATCACCTCATCATCGGCGATACCGGGTATTATAGTTTTGGCGATGAAAGCCTTTTGTGATTGCGGATTTCGGAAGTGTGAATTCGGATTTTTTGAATTTAGATAGGTAATTCCGCAATCGAAATTCCGAAATCCGAAATACTTTTAACCTTTCACCTCCAAATCCTATCTTTGCCGATTATCATTTTGCTATAATGAAACCATCATGAGCCACCGCTTATGAACTGAAAAATGAATAAAAACGGCTCATGATAGCTTCATTGCCGTTAAAAAACAAATTATTCTAATGAAAATCTCTTATAATTGGCTTAAACAATTTATTGATACAGATAAAACTCCTGAACAGCTATCGCAGATACTGACCGGCATTGGGCTGGAAGTAGAAAGCCTGGAAAAAGTACAGGCTATTCCCGGCGGACTGGAAGGTTTGGTGATCGGTTATGTGAAAGATACCCGTCAGCACCCTAATGCCGATAGGTTGAAAATTACCCAGGTAGATGCGGGAACAGGTGCAGAATTGCAAATAGTTTGCGGTGCGTCAAACGTGGCAGCCGGACAAAAAGTAGTGGTTGCTACAGTCGGAACAACCGTTTACCCCATCAAAGGAGAACCATTTAAAATCAATAAATCTAAAATACGCGGTGAAGAATCGGAAGGAATGATCTGCGCTGAGGACGAGATCGGTTTGGGCGAATCTCATGAAGGCATCATGGTGCTGGATGCAGACGCTCCGATCGGTGATCTGGCTAAAGATTACTTCAAAGTAACTGATGATTACTTGTACGAGATCGGTTTGACACCCAACCGTGCCGATGCAGCATCTCATTTAGGAACTGCACGTGATATTGCCGCTTTTATCAAAACGCATATCAATAAGCCCGATCTTTCAGCATTTAAAGTAGATAATACTAGTCGCCCCATTGAAGTGGTGGTTGAGAATGCAATTGCTTGCCCGCGTTATTCAAGCTTGACTATCTCAGGCGTTGAAGTAAAAGATTCGCCCAAATGGTTAAAAGAGAAACTAAGCGTAATAGGTGTAAGGTCGATCAATAATATCGTTGATATTACCAATTACGTACTTCATGGATTAGGTCAGCCTTTGCATGCGTTTGATGCTGATGCAATAAAAGGTAATAAGGTAATTGTTGGCACCACTCCGGAAGGAACTATATTCAAGACGCTGGACGAAGTTGACCGCAAATTATCTGCCGATGATTTGATGATCAACAATGCTGAGGCGCCGATGTGTATTGCAGGTGTGTTTGGTGGTATTGGCTCAGGTGTGAAGGAAACTACTAAAAACATTTTCCTGGAAAGCGCTTACTTCAATCCTGTTTGGGTGCGCAAGACATCCAAAAGACACGGATTGAAAACTGATGCTTCTTTCCGTTTTGAGCGTGGTACCGATCCGAATATCACCGTTACTGCATTGAAATATGCCGCTTTACTAATAAAGGAGCTTGCTGCTGGAACGATTTCATCTGAAATATCGGATATCTATCCAAATCCGGTAGCTCCGTTTGAGGTGGACATTACATACAAGAATGTCGACAGGCTGATTGGTAAATCAATCACTCACCAGGAAATTAAATCGATCATCAAAGCATTAGATATCGAGATAGTTAGCGAATCTGAAAAAGGATTATCATTGAAAGTGCCTCCTTACCGCGTCGATGTTACCCGCGAAGTGGATGTGATAGAAGAGATACTGCGTATTTACGGTTATAACAATATCGAAATACCTACCCAGATTAGGGCATCGCTGAATAATTCAATGCGTCCGGAGAAAGATGATGTGCAGAACGTCATATCCGACATATTGAGCGCGAATGGTTTTAATGAGATTCTATCGAACTCATTAACTAAATCAGCTTATTCAAATAACCTGGATACTGCGGTAAAAATTCTGAACCCATTGAGTAGTGATTTGGATGTGATGCGCCAAAGCATGATGTTTTCCGGTTTGGAAGCTATTGCCTACAATCAAAACAGAAGAAACTCTGACTTGAAATTATACGAGTTCGGTAAGGTTTACAGCGTAAAAGATGAAAAGTATGCCGAGACTCAGCGTTTCGCTATATTCCTAACCGGTGCTGATAAAGAGGAGCAGTGGAATCAGAAACCACAGCAATTCTCGTTCTACAGAATAAAAGCGGTTGTTGATGCCCTGATTCAAAGACTGAATATCCGCGATTATACTGTGGAGGATGCTACTTGCAGCAAAATGGCTTTTGGCTTACAGTATATGCGTAATGGCAAGCAGTTAGTGAAGTTCGGTGCGATAAATAAAGACGCATTGAAGAAGGTGGATATAGAGAAAGAGGTGTTTTATGCTGATTTTAACTTCGACCTGGTGCTGGCCGCTGTAAAGAAGAATAAAATTGTTTACCAGGAAGTATCCAAGTTCCCGGCAGTACGCCGCGACTTGTCAATGCTGGTGGATACGCAAGTTACTTTCGGGCAATTGAAGCAGATCGCGCAAAAAACTGAACGTAAGTTGCTGAAAGATGTGAATGTGTTTGACGTTTACCAGGGTGATAAACTACCGGTAGGTAAAAAGTCGTACGCTTTAAGTTTTACTTTACAAGACGAAGAAAAAACTTTGACAGACAAAACAATAGATAGCATAATCCAAAAATTAATTTATAATTTCGGAAAAGAAGCAGGAGCGGAGATAAGGAAGTAATTAGCGAATGAGTGAATTAGTGAATGACTGATTTAAAAACATTCACTAATTCGCTAATTCACTAAATCACTAATTTAAACCAATGACAACAGCCGACCAGTTAAATAATGTAATATCCAAAACCGAACGCCTGATAGAGCTTTGCTCTGTCTTGCAGGAGGAAAATGATTTGTTGAAACTGGAAAATCAGTCGCTTAATTCGGCTGTAAAAGTGAGTAAAGATAAGATCGATGAACTTGAGCAGAAGATGAAAGTGCTTAAGATGGCGAAGTCGTTTTCAGAGACCAACGAAAAAACTCTTGACATAAAGCAAAAAATTAACGAATTTGTGCAAGAAATTGATAAGTGTATTGTATTACTGAAAAAGTAGTGCAAAAAGTGAATCGCTCAAATGGGAGAAATCTCCATAAAAATAAATATTGCTGACAGAGTTTACCCCTTAAAGGTAAACATGGAAGAAGAAGAAATTATACGCAGGGCAGCTAAGCTGATCAACGACCGGATAAAAGAATATCAAGAGAATTATGCGGTCAGGGATAAACAGGATCTGCTTTCGATGTGTGTGCTGCATTACGCAACATCCTCATTAAAAGCGGAAAAGAAGGTGATGGTAGAAGACACGGAGGTGGCGGATAAGGTTTATCATTTGGATCACTTGTTGTCTGAATTTTTCTCGAAGTAATAACGTTCTTTACACATACTGAGCAAAATAAGATTTAACCGCAGTTAAATTTTAGGTTTCACTATTAAAAACTTAACGCTTCAATATCCGCGGATCAAGAAGGTATACGTTACTTACTCACGCAGTACTTAACGACGGCCCGGTCCCAACACCTGATTTGAGGTTTTTCAATACATGACACTTAAAAATTAGTTGCGGTTTTTTTATTTATATAAACTTAAAACATGACTGTAGTATTATACATCGTTATTGGGCTACTGGCTGGTATCCCCACAGGGGTAGTTATAGGCCGGTATATGCTTAGAAAGCTCTTCAAAGACCAGGAGCAGGCAGCCCAGACCAAAGTAAAAAAGATATTGAAAGACGCCGAAAACGACGCTGAAATATTAAGAAAGAACAAATTGCTGGAAGCTAAGGAGAAATTTCTTCAGATGAAAGCGGAGCATGAGAACGAGATCAACTCAAAAAACAGCGCGATCAATCAGCGCGAAAATGGTGTAAAGCAGAAGGAGCAATCTCTTAACCAGCGGTTGGAAAATATATCGCGCAAGGAAACGGAGATGGATAATGTGCGTAAGAACCTGGAAAGACAAACAGAACTTGCTGTTAAGAAGCAGGAAGAAGTGGAGCATCTTAAACAGCAGCATGTGGATCAACTGGAAACCATTGCCGGTATATCTGCTGAAGAAGCTAAAAATCAATTGGTAGATAACCTTCGCGAAGAGGCCCGTACCAAGGCCATGATGCAGATAAAAGACATCGTAGATGAGGCCAAACTGACGGCTACCAAAGAAGCTAAAAAGATCGTTATCCAAACCATTCAGCGTACCGCTACGGAGAGCGCTATTGAGAACACCGTTTCTATTTTCAATATTGAAAATGATGAGATCAAAGGCCGTATTATCGGTCGCGAGGGTAGGAATATCCGCGCGCTGGAGGCTGCTACTGGTATAGAAATTATCGTGGATGACACTCCGGAAGCGATCATTCTTTCAGGCTTTGACCCGGTTCGCCGTGAAATTGCCCGTTTGGCCATGCACCGCCTGGTAACTGATGGTCGTATTCACCCGGCACGTATTGAGGAGGTTGTTGCCAAAACCAAAAAACAGATAGAAGAAGAAATAGTAGAAATAGGGGAGCGTACCGTGATTGACTTAGGTATCCACGGTTTGCATCCAGAACTGATCCGTATGGTTGGCCGTATGCGCTACCGCTCATCTTACGGACAGAACCTGTTACAGCACTCACGTGAGGTAGCTAATTTCTGTGCTACCATGGCTGCTGAATTAGGCCTGAATGTGAAACTGGCAAAACGTGCCGGTTTACTGCATGACATCGGTAAAGTGCCTGATGATAACCCTGAATTGCCTCACGCAATTTTAGGTATGCAACTGGCCGAGAAGTTTAAAGAACACCCTGAAGTATGCAACGCCATCGGCGCCCACCACGATGAAATTGAGATGACCTCGATGCTGTCGCCAATTATCCAGGCTTGCGACGCTATTTCTGGCGCTCGCCCCGGTGCACGCCGCGAGGTAGTTGAAAGCTATATCAAACGTCTGAAAGAACTGGAAGAACTGGCATTATCATACCCTGGCGTAGAGAAAACCTTTGCAATCCAGGCTGGCCGTGAACTGCGTGTTGTGGTCGAAAGCGAAAAGATATCTGACGCACAATCAGAAATTTTAGCTGCTGATATCTCCAACCGCATTCAGACTGAAATGACCTATCCAGGTCAGATCAAAGTAACCGTGATCAGGGAAACCCGTTCAGTTGCTTTTGCAAAATAAGAGAGCGTAGCCTCACCCCAAACCCCTCTCCAAAAGGAGAGGGGCTTTATATTTTTATTGTGGCGAATAACAAATCTTCAAATAAAGCTGCTCCGGCTAAGGCTGTTGCCCGGCCAATTGATCGGTATTTTGATCAATATGCTGAACATCACCAAAGCCCGGCCAATAAACTGATCCATTGGATATGTGTGCCGCTGATTGTATTCAGCATATTCGGTTTGGTGTGGGCAATTCCTTTCCCTTATTTGAAGTTTTTAGGCTCGTATAATGGCTTTTTCAATTGGGCATCATTCCTGATGGCAGCTGTTATTTATTATTATTATAAGCTGTCGCCTACTTTGTCCTATTTTATGCTGTTCGTGCTGATGGGCTTTAGCTATGGGGTGATTGAACTGGCCGATTGGCAAAAAGCAGGCGGCCCTGCCTTGTGGCTCATATGTCTTGTAATATTTGTATTAGCATGGATAGGACAATTTATCGGTCATAAAATAGAGGGTAAGAAACCTTCATTTATAGAGGATCTGAAGTTTCTGCTTATCGGGCCAGTATGGCTGTTGCACTTTATCCTGAAAAAGCTTTCGATCCGGTATTAAAGATCAAATGCTGTTAAGCACAATGATCTCAATGGCATCCGTTACATTTTTGCATTTGTTAGCCGATGCTTCCAATGAGAATAAGACGTCCCGGTGTTTGATGAGTTTAATAGCGTCTTTTTCCCTGGCAAAAAGATCAGCCAAAGCATGAGAATATATTAAATCAGTACGGTGTTCGTAATCCTTCGTTAAGCGGCATGAAGCCAGCATAGCTTCCGTATCAACTATTTTGCTTAATCCATTGATCAGTTTTTGCAGTTCAATACACGATAGCTTAATATATTTCACGATCTCATGGATAGCAGGCATAAATACATTTATTTCATATAAATTAATTCTGCCAGCCGCTTCATGAATATTATCGGCTACGTCATCAATGGCCGATGCCAGTATGTGAATGTCCTTACGGTTAAGCGGTGTGAAGAATACTTTATCTAATCCAAGATAAACTTTGTGCGTAATTTCATCCCCGTTTTCTTCTAAAGCATTGATCTGCTTGAATAAATGCTCACGATCAACAACTGACTCCGTTTCTACTACAGCCGAAAGCAATTCAGACATCTCTACAATATTCTTTCCCGCCTGGTCAAATAATCCATAAAATAAGGCCCGGTGCGAGAAAAAATCAAAAAACAGGTTACGCATATCAGATATATATTCTAACTGCAAAATTACCTGCTGAGTATTAAGGCATCATTAATCCATATCAATCCAATGTTAAGTAATTGTTATTTTATAATAAAAAAGGCTTATTTGTATAAATTGCTGATTTTTAATACGTTGTGAATTTATTAACTAATAATTTAATCGATTTTATTGATGCTGAATTGTTTAGTTAGGTTAAACTTAATGTTGGCATAATATTACCAAATCTTAATCATGTGTTAACATTAAGGTAATGCACGGGATGCAACTTTGACCCGAAATTTAATTTAACCTCACCAGACATGGAAAGAAAGTTTACAAAACTCACGGGATCAATTCTAATATTGGTCCTTTTATTGGTTGGTTTTAACGCCAAAGCGCAAACCAATTTCGCTTCAAATGAGAAGCTTAAAAAAGAAACAAAAAAAGATTCATCTGCTGCTGCACTTACTGAAACTAAAGCAACTGCAAAGCCAGCTGAAGACACTACCTGGAAACCTCAAAGAAGAATCTGGGGTTATACCTTCGGTGACTTTTACTACAATGCTCATGCAGATGCAACAAACAGGGGATCGGAAAGCATGTACAATGGCGTACCAACTTACAGAAATGCGTTCCAATTCCGTCGTTTGTATTTAGGGTATGATTATGATATCACTAAAAAATTCAAAGCAGAAGTGTTGCTGGCATCAGAGCCGAATGCAAATACCGGTGTTAATGGTGCGACTTCTATTCAGAATGGGGACAACCTGGTTGATGGTAAAATGTCGTTCTGGATCAAGAACTTTAATATTAGGGTTAGAGATCTATGGACTGGTACCGACTTTGTTATCGGTGAAATGGGTACCCCTGGTTTCGCATTGAATGAGCCAGGAACTAACGGCCCTAACTCACTTTCGGAAACTACCTGGGCTTATCGTTCAATTGAAAAGACTATCACCGACTTCCACAAAAACAATTCATACGATGTTGGTGCTGCATTACAAGGAACATTTGACCCTAAAACTAAAAACTTTGGATATGTTTTAATGGTTGGTAATAATAGCCAGGCTAGCCTGTTATCGGCCGGTAATGCTGCGACTGGTTTTTATAAAATTGTTTATGGTGACCTTTGGGGTAAATTCCTAAACCAGAAACTATATGTTGATATATACGCTGACTATGCCAAAACTGCTCCGGCTACCGCAGCTATTCCCGGTCAGGAGCATAATATGTACAAAATATTCGCTTCATATTCTACCAAACCAATTACTTTCGGTGTTGAAGCGTACACCCAAAAATTTGCCAGTGGTGTAACTAATTCAACTACTAAAGCACCTGAAGATGCAACCGCTCAGGCTCTTTCAATATGGGTAAGAGGTCCGGTTGCGAAAAGCCTGAACTACTTTGCTCGTTTTGATACTTATAACCCTAATACTGATTTTAACGCTGCAGACTCATATACAACTAACACCAATTATGGTGCTTATAACCCAACTGTTAAAGAAAAATTCTACACTGCTGGTTTAGACTACAATCCGACTAAAAATGTACATTTTATGCCAAACATTTGGTTAATTGATTATTCTGATAACAGGGCATCAACCACTACCGGTTATGTGCCTAATGATCATAACCTGGTTTATAGATTCACTTTCTACTACACTTTCGGTAAATAAGAATAGCATTTAAAAAGAGCAAAAACGCAAACCATGAAAATAACTAAAAGTATCAAGTTAGCAGTTGTTGCGATAGCAGCATCATCCTTCGCACTATCAGCTGCGGCGCAGGATAACACACTATTGGGTGCAGGAAGTACATTTGTATATCCTCTGTTCTCAAAGATTTTTTCAAAATACACTGCTTCAAAAGTAAACTACCAATCAATTGGTTCAGGTGGCGGTATATTACAGCTTACTAACAAAACTGTTGATTTTGGCGATTCTGATGCTCCGTTAAACGAGGATCAAACTAAAAAGATGAGCGCTCCTGTTCTGCACATCCCAATGACTTCAGGTGCTGTTGTTGTTACTTACAACGTACCAGGTGTTAAAGGTGGTTTGAACCTGAGCGGTAAGGATCTTGCTGATATCTTCCTTGGTAAAATTACCAAATGGAACAGCCCTGAGATCGCTGACGCTAACAAAGGCGTAGCTCTTCCTGATCTTCCGATCGTTGTAGTTCACCGTTCAGACGGTAGCGGTACATCGTTCATCTTTACTGATTATTTAACTAAAGTAAACCCTGATTGGGCTAAAAAAGTAGGTAAAGCAAGTGCTGTTAACTGGCCGGCTGGTTTAGGTGGTAAAGGCAGCGAAGGCGTTTCAGGTTTAGTAAAACAAACTCCGGGTGCTATCACTTATGTAGAGTTGGCTTATGCTAAACAAAACGGTATGGCTTTCGCAAACATCCAAAACAAAAGCGGTAAATACATCGCTCCAACTATCGAAGCTACTACTTTAGCAAGCAACGTTACTATCCCTGCAGATTCAAAAGTGTCAATCACTAACACTGACAATCCTAAAGGTTACCCAATTGCCAGCTTTACATGGGCTTTGATTTACAAAGAACAGAATTACAATGGCCGTTCAAAAGCCCGCGCTACTGAACTGTTGAAATTATTGTGGTACAACGTTCACCAGGGACAGGCAGAGTGCGCTCCTTTGAACTATGCACCGCTTTCAAAATCAGCTGTTAAAGCTGCTGAGGCAATTTTGAAATCAGCTACTTACGGTGGTAAACCAATTTTATAATTAATTAGAATCAAGAAACAAGAGTCAAGAACCAACTGAATTATTCATCAAAAGTCCTGACTCTTGAATCCTGATTCTTGACTCTATATAATTACCAGCCTCTTCAACAGGGTGCTGGTAATTGTTTTGTAAAGCATAACCAATATTTTATGAAACCATCCTTCGCAAATACCGACAACGCTGCCGGTGCAAACATCCAGGATAGCTTCGTCCCCCAAACACAGGTTAAAGTGAAGAATTCAAGATTAAGCTTATCCGACAGGCAATTGAAATGGGAAGTCTCATTCAAGAAGCTGCTGATCATTATGAGCGCAGTGTTGTTGCTGCTCGTATTGGGGGTATTGGTAACACTCATTGTTGAGTCGTTGCCATCCATTAAAGCATTAGGCATCGGATATCTGTGGGGAAAAGTATGGGATCCGGTAAGTAATATCTATGGAGCTTATCCATTTTTGATTGGTACGCTGCTGACTTCGTTCATTGCGCTGATCATTTCAATACCTTTTTCATACGCTATTGCTATTTACCTGGGCGAATACAACCCGAAAGGATGGCTTTCTGATCTGTTAAAAAATACTATTGAACTGATAGCAGCTGTACCGTCTATCATTTATGGCTTCTGGGGCTTATTTGTTTTAGTTCCGATTGTGCGTTCATTAGAGATCAAATTTCATGTGTTGCCTTACGGTATCGGTATCTTCACTTCATCGCTGATATTGGCTGTAATGATCATCCCTTATGGGGCATCATTGGGCATTACACTGATAAGAATGGTGCCAACTCCGTTAAAAGAGGCTGCTTATGGGTTGGGAGCAACACGTTTTGAAGTGATACGCAAGGTGATTATGCCGTTTACGCGTTCCGGACTCTTTGCAGGTATATTACTATCTTTAGGCAGAGCACTGGGTGAGACCATGGCGGTAACCATGCTTATCGGTAATACCAGCGCCATACCAACCAGCATTTTTGCACCGGGTAACACTATGGCCAGCGTTATAGCCAATGAGTTTACTGAGGCTGATCATACTGAATATTTATCCGCGCTTATCGAGCTTGGTTTGGTGCTTTTCCTGGTAACCGTAGTCATCAACCTGATAGGCAAAAGAATTATTACACGCGTTACAAATAACTAAGGCATGGAAGCAAAAATTGGATTCAGAAACGTAAAGAGTTTGGCCTTCAAAGGGGTCATTATCTTTTTTGCATTTGTAATTACCGTGCCTCTGATTATCATATTGCTTTATATCATTAAGCAAGGAGCGGCACAAGTTAACTGGCATTTCTTAACACACGTGCCCGCACCAGTTGGAGAGAAAGGCGGCGGTATTATCAATGCTCTTGTAGGTAGTTTTTTGATGGTAGTTATGTCGTCCATTATCGCTATTCCAATCGGCATGATGGCAGGTATTTACCTGAGTGAAAACCCACGCACCAAACTGGCATATTATACAGGTTTGTGTGTTGATATACTACAGGGCGTTCCATCTATTGTAGTGGGTATCGTAGCCTATTTTTGGCTGGTAAAGCCTTTGGGAACTTTCTCAGCGCTATCTGGTAGTATCGCATTAGCTATTATGATGCTGCCGATAGTGATCAGGGCCACAGAACAAACATTGCTGATGCTGCCGCCATCATTAAAAGAAGCAGCGTTATCATTAGGTGTACCTTATCATCGTGTAATCTTAAAAGTGATTGTACCTTGCGGTTTTGCAGGTATCTTATCAGGTATCACTTTATCGATAGCCCGCGTGATCGGTGAAACCGCGCCATTGTTGTTTACCGCCTTTGGTAGCCCGTTCCTGTCGGCGTCTTTGAAAAAACCTATGGAAAGTTTGCCTCACTTAATATATACCTATGCCACCAGTCCGTATGACGACTGGCACGATTTGGCCTGGGGTGCATCATTCATATTATTAGTATTTGTCTTAACACTAAACATAATCACGAAAGTGATGACAAGAAAATGGAAAGTACAATTGTAAGCGCTGAAAATATCAATGCCTATTATGGCGATAACCACGCCATAAAGAATGTAAACATCAAGATCAACAAGAACGAGGTTGTCGCGATGATGGGTCCGTCAGGCTGCGGGAAAACAACCTTTCTGCGTTGCATTAACCGTATGCACGAGTTGACCCCTAATGCAAGGGCTGAAGGAGTGATGAAGCTTGATGGCGAAGATGTTTACAAAATGAATGTTATCTATGTTCGCTATAAGATCGGGATGGTGTTTCAACGCCCTAACCCGTTCCCGAACCTGAGCATTTATGAAAATGTGATCGCCGGTTATTTGCTTAACGGCATCAAAATGTCAAAAGCTGATAAAGATGTTATCGTTGAAAAATCATTAACAAGCTCTGCTCTTTGGAATGAAGTGAAAGACTCCCTGCATAAAAAAGGTACTTTCCTTTCAGGCGGTCAGCAGCAGCGTTTATGTATTGCCCGCGCAATTGCTATGCAGCCTGAAGTTATCCTGTTTGATGAGCCAACTTCGGCGCTTGACCCTATATCGACATCAAGCGTTGAAAACCTGTTCCACGAATTGAAACAGAACTATACCCTGATTATCGTAACGCACAACATGCAGCAGGCAGCCCGTGTGAGTGACAGGACAGCGTTCTTCTACCTCGGTGAACTGGTGGAGTTTGACGATACCAAGATCATGTTCACCAATCCGAAGGATCAGCGTACACAGAACTATATCACCGGCAGGTTCAGTTAATATTTAAGTACTTAATTTTAGTAATTTAAAGACATGACACAATTAGAAAACGAAATAAGCGCTCTTAAAAAAGAATTGGCTAACATGTGGATCCTTGTTCAGTCACAATTGAACAAAGCCCGTGAAGCTATGGTAAATTTCGATAAGGACCTTGCCCGCGAAGTATTGGTGAAAGAGAAAAGGGTTAACTCATTCGAATTAAAGATCGACCGCGATTGCGAAAATATATTTGCTTTGTACTGCCCTGTGGCTATCGACCTGCGCTTCTTACTAGCTGCACTGAAGATAAACACCAACCTGGAGCGCATCGGCGATATTGCTGCCGGTGTGGCAAAATACGTGATCGACTCTACCGCAGGGTTTGACAAAAAAGTATTAGAAGCTACCGACGTAATACGCATGTATGATGAAGCCATCAACATCGTTATTGATACCCGTACCGCATTTGAAACTGAAGATACGGCCCTGGCCAGAAGTGTGTTTAAGCACGATGAAATGCTGGATGCTGTAAACCGCAGCGCGAATGCCAATGTTGGCGCTGTGATTAAAGAGGATATTACTATGCTGACTGAAGCATTATTTATGCTTTCGATCATCCGTAAGCTGGAGCGTATAGGCGATCAGTCTAAAAACATTGCTGAAGAGATCATCTTCTACGTAGAAGCCAAGATCCTGAAACACTCAGGTGCTTCGAGAGCGAAAGCGTAGTTAGTTGAAAAGGTTGTATTAGTTGAAGTAGTTATTAATTTGATTAACCAATACAACTAATACAACCAATACAACTGCTACAACCCAATCACAAATTCTTCCCCAACTTCTCCAAAATATCCTGAGGTACCTTCTGCAAATCCAACACCAGGAAACCATCCAGGCAATCAGCAAACTTCGGGTCGATATTAAAGCAAATGATCTTTGCGTTAAGTGAGATATACTGACGTAATAATACCGGCACTTTCATACTGCGTGTTTCGACTTCCGATATCAGGTTATCCAGACCTTTAAAACTGTCTTCCCCGGCCATCAGCAGATCAGTATCGATGCTTGAAAAATCAACCCTGAATTTCTTTCTCGGACGTACATACTGCGCCAACTCATCATCAAAGTGATTGCGGTTGATGTAATCCACAATAAGCGATTTGGA
The DNA here is from genome assembly GCA_018266915.1 of Bacteroidota bacterium. GTDB lineage: Bacteria > Bacteroidota > Bacteroidia > Sphingobacteriales > Sphingobacteriaceae > Mucilaginibacter. The sequence continues at coordinate 62,888 of JAFDZM010000046.1, forward strand.
GAATTTTGAGAAACTGTTGCTGATGCTTACCGGGCCAATTAGGTAGCGGTAGCGTGGGTTATCGATCAGGTATTTTAAGATGCCTTTCCATAACAGGAACAATGGCAGTGGTTTTTGCTGATACTCCTTGCGGATGAATGAGCGGCCCAGTTCAAGGCTTTTTCTTAGCACAGGCATAAACTGTTCTTTGATCTTGAACAATTCATTTATATAAAATCCTTTTTTGCCGTAGCTGTAAAATATCTCATCGCCCAAACCAATCCGGTAGGCACCCACGATCAATTTGGCATCTACGTCCCAGATAAACAGGTGATTGTAATAAATGTCGTATTCGTCCAGGTCTATGCTTTTATTGGTGCCTTCGCCTATCTCCCTGAAGGTCAGCTCGCGCAAACGCCCTATTTCGCGGATCACATTCGGGATGGACGCTGTGGGGACAATAAACACTTCATAATTCTTTTCAATCCAAACCCTGTAATTCTCCCTTAAAGGTTCAACTTCTTTTTCAAGTACAGAAGATGGTATTTCCGGAACAATATCCTCTACATCTTTCTTAATCTTGAAAAGATTACGCGGATTCAATATTTTTTTGTCCTCCTCCAGGCCTGTACCTAAAGCATAAGTACGTGCCCGCAGAAAATTGAGGAGCTTGGTTGGGTTATTGCTATCCGGAATATCCTCAATATTAATAGGTTTACCTATTCGCAGCTTAATGGTATGTCCTTGTTTGTTAAACAATTCCGAAGGCAGTTTAGCTGTACGTAATGCCGGGTGGATCATACTCAGCAGGTTGAACAGCAAGCCATTGTTGCCATGGAAATAAATGGGGACTACAGGTACTTTTGCTTTCGCGATGATCTTACCCACAACCGGGTGCCACATACGGTCGGTAATCTGTTGTTTATCTACCTTAAAGGTGGATACTTCACCGGCAGGGAAAATGCCTATTGGCGTACCGTTTGCCAGTAGTTCCAAGGTGCTTTTTAAACCACTGATGCTGGATGAATGATCGATATTCTCAAAGGGGTTTACCGCAACAAAATAATCGGCCAGGTTAGGGATCTTTTTCAACAGGAAGTTGGCCATTACTTTAGCCTCCGGCCTAACCATACAGAGCATTTTCAATAGCACCATGCCTTCAATACCGCCATATGGGTGATTGGCTATAGCAATAAAGCTGCCTTCTTTGGGTATATTCTTTAATTCGCGTTCGTCAAACTCAATGCTTACGCCGCATCCTTCCAGTATAGCGTCCACAAAATCAGGGCCTTGCTTGGGTTGCGCCTGCGCAAACAGCTTGTTTACCTGGTTTATTTTCATCACCTCCATCAGCAAAGCCGCCAGTCCGGGCATTTTCAGCTTATCCAGTTTGGTAGCCTTTGCAAACTCTTCAGTGCTTATGATCTTCATTTAGTCCTTCAAAAAGTATAGGGGATTTTTATCCAATAAATATGCTAAAAATTTCTTTAATTTACAGTTGTATACAGCTAAACCTGAATGAGATCAATCATAAAAAATTACTTGTCCATCACCAAAAAGGAATGGAACGGAATGGTGGTATTGGTTATTTTGATCGCGCTTGTTCTGGCTGCACCTTACCTTCTCCAACTGTGCCGCAAAGATACAACAATTAACCCTGCCGATTTCAATAAAGCTGTCGCTGTACTTAATCAAGCACGAAAATCACAAGGTGATGATGATAAGACGAATGCTGTACCAGTATACAAAAAAGCAGCTGATGGAGTAGTAATCGAATTAAACTCAGCTGATTCCGCAAAGCTTACGGAGTTAAAAGGCATTGGCCCTTCATTTGCGCGGCGTATAGTAAATTACCGTAATCGTTTAGGCGGATTTATAAGTAAAGAACAGCTTAAAGAATTGTTTGGTATGGATGATGACCGCTATGCCGAAATACAGGCGCAGGTGTCGGTTGATCCGTCACATATTCAAAAGATACATATCAATAAAGTTGATTTTGACGGGTTGAAATATTTTCCTTATCTCACTTTCAAACAGATGAACGCCATCGTTCAGTTTCGTGAGCAGCATGGCGACTATGCTTCTTTGAGCGATATGCGCAATATTGTGATTTTGAATGACGAAATTTTGCGTAAAATTGAGCCTTACATCGATTTTAAATGATAGAGCAGCAGATAAAAGAAGCCATACGCGATATTCCTGATTTTCCAAAACCAGGTATTGTGTTTAAAGATATCACCCCGATACTGAAAGACCCTGTGCTTTGCGAAAACATTGTAGATGCCTTTATAGAAAAACTGAAAGGCATCCGCATTGATGTGATAGCAGGGGTAGAGAGTCGCGGGTTTTTATTTGGGTTGACGTTGGCTACACGGCTTGGCGTGCCTTTTATCCCTGTCCGTAAAGCGGGCAAGCTGCCTTATACCATCAAACAAAAAGCCTATAAGCTGGAGTATGGCACCGCTGTTATAGAAATGCATGTGGATGCCTTTGAACCTGGTCAGCATATTTTGATACACGACGACCTGCTGGCTACCGGAGGTACCGTCACCGCAGCAAGCGAACTCATTACCGAAATGGGTGGCATCATAGCAGGTTTCGCCTTTGTAGTAGGCTTAGGCTTCCTGAATGGCAAAGAGCGGATTCAGACTTGGAGTGAAAATATTATTGTATTAGCGGATTACTAAACCCGCCGTCATTGCACGGAGCGCAACGACAAAGCAATCCCCGATTTGCAGAGCGGCTATGCAAGGTCTACGCCATTTTATTCGCTCTGTACAGTTTGGGATTGTTTCGTTCCTCAAAGACGTGTAGGAGGTAGTTAATTTATTTTTTATTTTACCCTCTTAAAATCAGTTTGTTATAACTAACTTTAATTAAGGTTTTCTGCCGACCCACCAGAGCCTTATGCTGCGAATAAGTTCAGTAAACTCAATAATTAATCACCTAATTTTTTACTGTTATGAAAACCAATTATCAATCTCAGTCAGACCAACGCCGTAATTTCCTGAAACAGGTTGCAACGGGCGCTGCCGTATTAGGTACAGGAATATTAGCCTCTCCACTTTCATTAGCTGCTGAAACTGTTCCGGTCACCGGTGCATCAGATGCAGATGAGTGGTTCAAGCAGGTAAAGGGAACCCACAAAATTGTTTTTGATGTTACCGGGCCAAACGGACTGATGCCTTTTGCCTGGCCAAGGGTATTCACGCTCACCAATGCCGCTACCGGAACACCAGAAAAAGATTGCGGCGTAGTAGTTATCCTGCGTCATAATGCCATTCCTTATGCGCTGAACAACCAGCTGTGGGAAAAATATAAGTTCGGCGAAATGTTTAAGATTATGGAAGAGGATGGCAAGACACCGGCCACAAAAAACCCATTCTGGCAACCTGCTCCCGGTACCTACAAAGTGCCAGGAATAGGCCCTGTACAGATCGGCATAAACGAGTTGCAGGATACTGGTATTAAATTCTGTGCTTGCGGAATGGCCATCACTGTGTTCTCCGCTGTGGCAGCTATGCAAAGCAACGGGGATGCCAACGCCATTAAAAACGAATGGATCGCAGGATTGTTACCGGGTGTTCAGATAATGCCATCAGGTGTATGGGCAGTTGGCCGCGCACAGGAACATGGGTGTGCCTATTGCTTTGCAGGGTAGATATGATAGGGTAATGCAATTAAATTAAGAAATATCGAACGCCGAATACTGAATGTTGAATGATAAGGGTAAAAAACTTCAATATTCAGTATTCGAAATTCATTATTGGATATTTCAACTGAAGCCTTCTTTATCCACACTAATCTCTCATGCCCCGTACCCTAAGTTTAATGCTATTGATTACTGCCATTGCTGTTATAATTTGTGTAGCCGCATGCAAGAAGCATGACAAGGCCGTCGCAGCCGCAAAGGTGTTAAGTCCGTCAAAGCTAAAATGGATTATCCCTGATACCAGCGAAATCACCGATCCTGAAGAAGCCAGGCTGATCAGATACGGCAGGAACCTTATTGCGAACACATCCTACTATTTTGGGCCTAAAGGGGTGATCGCCCATAAAAGCAACGGTTTAAATTGCCAAAACTGCCATTTGAATGCCGGCACTAAACTGGATGGGAATAACTTTTCGCTGACAGCAGTTGGTTATCCCCGTTTTAAGGAGCGGATCGGCGCGGTTGAGACTATAGAAAAAAGAGTAGAAAGTTGTTTTGAACGAAGTCTGAACGGTAGTCATATCAACAGTAATAGCTACGAAATGAAAGCTTTTGTAACTTATTTAAAGTGGATCGGCAAAAATGTAAAGAAAGGCACCAAACCGGCAGGCTCAGGTATTGAGGAGTTGGCTTTCCTGGATCGCCCGGCTGACACGGCAATAGGCAGGGCAGTGTATGTATCCAAATGCCAGGTTTGCCATGGTAAAAACGGAGAAGGCTTATTAAACGCATCGGGTACAGCTTATACTTATCCGCCATTGTGGGGCGAACATAGCTATAATATTGGTGCGAGTATTTACAGGTTATCCAAATTTGCAGGATTCGTAAAGCATAACATGCCCTATAATGCTGATAAGAGCGCTCAACTTACGACAGACCAGGCATGGGATGTGGCCGCATTTGTGAATTCACAACCCCATCCTTATAAAAATATTGATGCTGATTGGCCAAAAATGGATACCAAGCCATATGATTACCCCTTTGGCCCTTATGCAGATAATCTGTTCAGCAAAGATCAGCGCAAGTACGGCCCGTTTGGGCCGATAAAGAAGCATTATCTTGGATTGGGGAAGAAGTAGTAACCTTTTACGTCATTGCGAGGAACGAAGCAATCTCTTTGCTATGCAGATCAGGGAGCGGGAACTTGTTGATGAACGTTCAGCTAAAAAATCCTACTCCATAAATGTCCTAAGTAGGGATTGCTTCGTTCCTCGCAAAGACGAGGGGGCAATTACCTCGCAACAACAGTTATACTCTGCGTGGTATGCGCACTAAAATATCCCAAAGTTGTCGGTGTTATATTAGTAGGCGGATTAGATGGTGCTACGGCGCCGCCCGGATTGTTCCCTTGCTGCTGTTCCAGAGTAAACCAATAAGTGTATACCGGGCGGTCGATATTCTGCATTTCTACCCTCACTGTATCGCCCGGGTAAATGTCTGTTTCAGTTTGCTGCAGGTCGAGCGTTACATGTTTGCCATCGATAAACTGATCATCAAAAGCAAAAATGGTGTTTACCTGAACGCTGTTTACATACATCACAAAGCGATATTGGTTTTTTACGCCTGCCGGATCATTAAAATAAACGGTCATCATCCTTTTGTTATCCTTTTTATCGAGAATGTTGTTTGATGTAGCTATTGAATCGATAGCCACGTATTGCGGCATTACAGACCGGGCGGTATAAGTTTGACCGCCGGTATTAACGGTTAATATATAGGTGTGCCCAGTTATGCCTAAGCCCTTCTCAACTGAATAAGTGCCCGCCGGGCCTTCTGTCATATCAAAATAGCGATTGGTAGTACTGTCGTAAATGGTAACGGTGGCCCCGGTTACAGGCGGATAGGTATTGGTGCTGGTAAAAGGTACGTTGCGGCTCAGCTTTACATATTGCGGACCGGGTTCGTCTATAATATTGCCCTCAATCACCAGTTTACCGCTATCATTTCCCAAATCAAGCTTGATCACTTTTTTACATGATAATGCCACAATTGCTATTAGCAATAAACCTGTGAAATATTTAAGCCTCGTCAATCTCATACATCAAAATTTAAAGTTCCAGGTTACTGATGGTATCATAGTTGCAAAAATACTGGTCTCCACGGCTTCGGTTGTATTTGGTATAGTTTTGCTGTCGCGGAAAGTAATAGTATATGGATTGCGATGCGCATATACATTATAAATGCCAAATGTCCAGCTTGAGTGATATTTCTTATGCTCCTTGCCTTCTAAAGTAGCCCCAATATCAAGCCTGTTATTTGATGGCATGCGATAACCATTACGCTGTGAATAAGAGAACGTAGTTAACCCACCGATTTCGTATTTACCTGTAGGATAAGTAACCGCATTGCCGGTGCCATAAACAAAGTCAGCCGAGAATGACCAGCGTTTGCTATAATGATAAATGCCCACAACAGAAATATCGTGTGTGCGGTCCTGCGTTGCCGGATAATATTGATCATCATTAATGCCGGGGAACTTACGTTCGGTACGTGAAAGCGTATAACCTATCCACCCGTTAAACTTTCCGTATTTCTTTTTCAGGAAAAGTTCAAGGCCATATGAACGACCGGTGCCATAAACCAATTGTGATTCTACGCCCTGGTTCACCAGTAATTGTGCACCATCTTTATAATCTATCTGGTTCTGCAGCCATTTATAATAGACCTCTGCTGAAAACTCATAATTATTATCCTGGAAGTTTTTGAACCAACCGGTAGAAAGCTGGTCGGCAATTTCAGGCTTGATGTTATTGCTGCTCATCACATACAAGTCGGTAGGGGTATTGCTTGTTGAATTGGTGAGCAGGTGAATGTTCTGGGTATTACGGTTGTAAGAGAATTTGAGTGAATTAGCATCATCTAAAGTATAGCTTGCCGAAAAACGGGGCTCAAGATTGGTATAACTCTTTACCAATTGGCCTGATGTGTAGGTTGTTGAGCTTGTAACATTACCATTAGCGTCATAAGTGCTAAAAGTACCCGGCCCTAACAGGAAGAAGCTACTAAGACGTAGGCCGTAAAGTAAAGTTAGGTGGTTATTGGCTTTCCATTCGTCGCTGATATAAGCGGCAGTTTCGTAACCATAACGGTCTTCAACATGGATATTATTAAAACTGGATGACGGCGGCGCGGTAATGTCTCCCGGCGCGATGGTATGATGCAAAATGTTCACCCCGAATTTAACCGTGTGATTATCACCCATGGAATAAGAGAGGTCTTCTTTCAGGTTAACATCGGTGATTTTGGACGTCGCTTTAAAGCCCTCGTTATTTAAAAAGCTTTGCACTACATAATTATAGTTGCTGTAAACAAGAGATGTGTTAGAGAACAGCCTGCTATTAAATAAATGGTTAAAGCGGATAGTTCCGGTTGAGTTACCCCAATTGGTGCCGAAAGTATTTTTGAGGGACAATACATCCTTGCCAAAATATCCCGACAGGTAAATGGCGTTCTTATCATCAAAGTGATAATTAGCCTTGGTATTCAGATCATAAAAATAGATAGAGCTGCCACGGATGGTCGAATCGGATGAGGCTTTTAAAAAGAAGTCGATATAGGTACGACGTGCACTTACCATGAACGAGCCTTTGTCTTTCACCAATGGGCCTTCCACCTTAATACGTGATGAGATCAAGCCCAAACCACCCTGTACGGTATAATCCTGGTTGTTGCCTTCGTTCATTTTAATATCAAGTACAGACGATAGCCGGCCACCAAACTCTGCAGGCATACCCCCTTTATAAAGACTTACATCCTTTATCGCATCAGAATTAAATGTAGAGAAGAAACCAAAGAAGTGCGAAGCGTTATACACCGTAGCTTCATCCAGCAGGATCAAATTCTGGTCAGCTCCACCACCGCGAACATAAAATCCGGTGTTCCCTTCCCCTGACGACTTTACACCCGGCAGTAATGAAAGTGTTTTTAGAATATCTTTTTCTCCAAGCAATACCGGCACCTGGTTGATTTGAGCCATGTTCAACTTCTCTACACCCATCTGCGGCGAGGAGATATTATCATTATTAGGTCCGTTAGCGCGGATGACCACCTCCTTCAGATCGCTTTTGACTTGGAGCGGAATATTTACTTCCTGGTTCTGGTGAAGGGATACTTTTTGCTCTACTGGTTCATAGCCGGTGTAAGTGTATAATAAGGTGTAGTCACCCTCAGGGGCATAGATAGAATAAAAGCCATAGCTGTTGGTGACTGTGCCACTTTGTGGCAGTTCCTTTATGCGAACGGTAGCGCCGATAAGCTGCTCACCCGTAGCACCATCCTTAATTGTACCACTGATGGAATATTTCTTCTGGCCGAAAGAAGTAAGAGATAGACTAATAAATAGAAGAAATAGTAACGTTTTGGCCATTAAGGAAGATTTGTCGCTAAAGTAGCGGTAATACCGATACCATTCACTAAAAATTTAGATGATAAGTGTTAAATAATGTTACGGGAGTATATTAATTCCCCTCTTGAGAGAGTAATAGCCCATGAATAGACAGAAAAAGTTTGTATAT
>JAFDZM010000047.1 GCA_018266915.1 Bacteroidota bacterium
GCTATCAAAAACAAACGTAATTCGGGTACCCAAAGTGAAGTGCGGGCTCCGTTCCTGGTTTTGATGTCGGCAACTTGTTTGTAAACATTGGCACCGGTCTGCTTAAAAATATTAATTGAGCCGCCACCTCCACTTATCAGGATTTGTTTGGTGTTTTCGTCCCAATAAAAATCATCCACGTCACCTACCATCCCGGAACTGAAAATCTCTTTACCTGAGTGGCTATCCAGTACTTTCAAAGTAGCAGGTATGCGATAGCCAACCATGACACGATGCTGAACTGAATCATACGCCATTGGGAAATTGGCGCGGGGGAGAAATTTCTTCCATTGTGCTACCAGTTTATTGGTTTTAAGATCGGCCACGCCAATCATCCCTGAGCCGGGCAAGTTTATCCAAATTTTACCTTCTTTTGTATCCAACTGAAAGGACTCAGGATGTGCTGGTAAAGCAATATCAGCTATCTTTTTGTGTGTAGTTACATCAATTATTCCGATATCGCCGCTGCCATAACCTACATAAATACGGTCTGAACCCGCGTCATAACGCACATCATCAGCATCGTCATCATATTTTATTGATCCTACTTTTTGCCAGGTAGTGGCATCGTAGAAGATACATTCACCTGTTCCGCCATTGGCTACGAAAAGTTCGTGATGTTTGGGGATATAAACTACGCCTTGCGGTTCACTTAACCCTGAAATGCTATGTAATATCTTTCCACTTTTTAAGTCGACTGCTTCCACAGTATTATTACCAAGCGCCGCCAGGTAAGCTATCTGATCCTTAAGATCAATATCCATATGATCGATGCGGCCCTTAACGCCTGGGAGAGGTATTCCTTTTTCCAATTTGAGGACATTTTGTCCGTAACTGCGACTCTGAGTGAAACAGCACAGGCAAATGAAAAGTACGATCAATCGGAAATACGTGTTTTTCATAATGGTTTACTAAATTAAATCAGAATTCTGTATTTATCTTGTCTGAATATGAAATGGATCACCCGTGAAAAACCCAAAATAGACCGTATCGCTTGCCCCTGGCTGATCAAAAGGTTTATTGATCCGGCCGGTAAACCAAAAGCGTAGTGGGTTTATCGTCAGCTGCTCTGGCTGCTATCAAAAACAAACGTAATTCGGGTACCCAAAGTGA
>JAFDZM010000048.1 GCA_018266915.1 Bacteroidota bacterium
CAAAAAATAACCCGCTATTCTGTCTGCGAATTACTAAACCCTTACAGCAATGACGTTTTGCAAGAATAAGAGTAAAAATATTTCCTTTCCGCAGGCATTAATTACAGCGAGTTTAACTTTTTAATAACATCTTCGGCAGTCTCAGCAGTAATTTTACCTGCCTGATATTCTTTTAAAGTTTTCTTTGCCGTTTTGGCCATCTTATTGCGACGATATTCAATCTGTCGCTTTTGAAGAATTTCCAATAGCATTTCCCTGGAATTGAAGTCCAGTTTCATTATATCGTCTAAAGTTGAATCTATTGTTGCCATATACCAAGCTATAGCTTGGTATAAAGCTATAAATTTTGTAATGAATAATCTTAATCTGCGTAAAACTTACGGTTGTTATTATTTAGATTTTGGAGCATTATTTTTATTAATGTAAACCGACAGTTTTTACTATTTTTGACAGCAAATTTTAAAAGCGATGAGCGAACTCATTAAAAAACAAGTTTCTGAAGCAAAGGCTTTGATGGATAAAGCCATTGAGCACTGCGACGGTGAATTACAAAAAATACGTGCCGGCAAAGCAAATCCAAGCATGCTGGATGATATATTGGTTGAATACTACGGTACGCCAACACCGTTAAACCAGGTGGGCAGCGTCAACACACCAGATGCGCGTACCATTGTGGTACAACCATGGGAAAAATCATTATTGGGTGCTATTGAAAAGGCCATTATGGAGGCAAACCTGGGGGTTAATCCTCAAAATGATGGCGTGATCATCCGCATTAACGTTCCGCCGCTGACAGAAGAACGTCGCCGCGACCTGGTAAAGAAAGCAAAAGCCGAAGTAGAAAATGGCAAGGTAGCTATCCGTAATATCCGCAAGGATGCCAATGAAAAGATCAGGAAACTGAAATCGGAAGGTGTTTCTGAGGATGAAATGAAAACCGGAGAGGCTGAAATTCAGAAGTTAACCGACGCTCATATTGCAAAGGTTGATGTTCTATCAGAAGCTAAGGAAAAAGATATCATGACAGTATAAAGACCAGAGTATTGTCAAATTAAAGGGAATGAGCTATTTAGAGCCATTCCCTTTTTTTATTTTTACCAAACATGAACGTATTATTATCATACCTCAAAGAACATCGCTGGATTGTAGTATTAGCCTTAGTTCTTGCAGCATTTAATATCGGCTTTTCGCTACTTGACCCATTCATTACAGGTAAAATAGTAGACAGATATATTGTTCCTGCAAATCTTAGTAAAGAGAAGGTTGCCGATGTTATTGACAAGATAAAAGGTGTTGATTTGAAAGCGCTTGATCATCAGCAAACAGTATCGCTGATTGATAAGGTTATAAAATCGATGTATAATGTAAGCTATCATCAATTTGTTGTAGGTGTTTTGTCTTTAATCGGTTTGGCAATTGGTGCGGCAATGGTATCGCGCATAGCAAAAAACTTCCAGGATTATTACACCAATATCATCACTCAAAAAGTAGGTGCAAAGATGTATGCTGATGGCCTAAGGCATTCCCTTGAGTTGCCTTTCCAAAAATTTGAGGACCAGAGGAGCGGTGAAACCTTAGGCGTACTTCAAAAGGTAAGAATAGACTGTGAGAAATTTATTACTTCATTTATAAGCGTTCTTTTTGTAAGCCTGATAGGTATGTTGATGGTAATGGTAATGTCCATAAAAGTAAATTACCAGGTTACATTAGTATATCTGGCGGCAATACCAGTCATTATGATCGTAAGTATGGCTTTAAGCAGAAAAATTAAAACCATACAAAAAAAGATAGTATCCCAAACTACCGCTCTGGCCGGTTCCACAACCGAATCGTTAAGAAATATTGAACTGGTAAAAAGTCTTGGTTTGGCTAAACAGGAAATTGAAAGGCTTAATAAAACAACCTACAAGATATTAGACCTGGAACTCAAGAAGGTTAAATATGTCCGTAGTATGAGCTTTATACAAGGAACGACGGTGAACTTTGTGAGAAGTACAATGGTGGTTATACTGTTGATGCTGATTTTCAAAGGAACTTTGACAGCCGGTAATTATTTCATGTTCTTATTCTACTCCTTCTTCCTGTTTAATCCATTGCAGGAACTTGGGAATGTTATCCAATCATGGCGTGAAGCAGAGGTATCGCTGGGTAATTTTAAGCAAATATTAAGCACGCCTATTGAAGTCAAACCCGAAAACCCTGCTTTGCTTGGAGATATAAATAAGCTGACCTTTGAAAACGTAAGCTTTAAGCATCTTACCGCCAATCGAAATGCTTTGAATCATATCAATTTCGAGGTAAAAACAGGAGAAACCATCGCTTTTGTTGGCCCCTCAGGTTCAGGCAAAACCACGCTGGTAAAATTGCTTGTAGGTTTGTATCAGCCTCTTGAAGGAAATATTCTCTACAACGGAATACCGGGAAAAGAGATTGATCTGGACCAATTGCGCGAACGCGTAGGTTTTGTAACTCAGGATACTCAGTTGTTCTCCGGTACTATTCGTGAGAACTTACTATTCGTTCGCCCGGATGCTACGGATGAGGAGTGTATGGAGGCTTTGCAAAGGGCGGCTTGTCAGACTTTATTAGCACGTGCGCCTCAAGGTTTGAGTACCGTGATTGGTGAAGGTGGTGTAAAAGTATCCGGAGGTGAAAAACAACGTTTATCTATCGCTCGCGCTTTGCTGCGTAGGCCAGATCTGCTGGTATTTGATGAAGCAACTTCATCGCTCGATTCTATTACTGAAGAAGAAATTACTGAAACTATCAGGGATGTGTCAGTATTAAAAGATCATGTAACCATTTTGATCGCCCACCGTTTATCTACTATCATGCATGCCGACACCATTTATGTTCTGGAGAAAGGACATATTGTTGAGTCCGGCATGCATGAAGAGTTGTTGCTTCAAAAGGGTCTGTATTATGCCATGTGGCGTCAGCAGATCGGTGAGAAAGTAACCGCTGATTATTGATTTAAAAAACTTCAGCCATGTATCTGATCACATCCACTATCGGAGGGACCTTCGGTTTACTATTCCTGTTTTTATGGGTTTTGCTGGGCATTTTTGCCTTCTTCAATATACTCAGCAATAAAAATATTAATAACGGGGCCAAACTGTTATGGATAATAATCATTGCGGTGGTACCTATCCTGGGTTCAGCGACTTATTTATTTCTGAGAAGCTTAAAGACGCTTTAAGCAGTAGCCGGCTTTTCTTCCGTCACTTCAACCGTGTGAATATCGCTTACGCCTAATGGCAATAGGCTTTTAGTTTTGAAGTAAGTAATGATAACGATCAGCATGGTTATGCTACCCCCCAATAGCACAGCAGGCACCGTTCCAAGCCAATTAGCCATAACGCCAGATTCAACATCTCCAATCTCATTGGAGGAGCCGATAAACATAGAGTTTACAGCAGATACGCGGCCACGCATGTGATCAGGAGTTAGTAACTGCACCAAGGTACCACGTATTATCACACTTATACTATCAAAAGCACCCTGGCCGAATAAGAATAGAACCGTTAGCAAAAAGCTTCGCGACAATCCAAACCCGATGATACAAAGCCCAAAACCGGTTACCGCTATCAGAAGATTCCGCCAGGGTTTATTTAATGGCGAATAGCGGACCATCACCACCATGGTTAAAGCCGCGCCAAGTGATGATGCCATTTTCATTACACCGAATCCTTGTGCACCTACATGCAGGATATCCAATGCAAATACTGGCAGCAAGGCTACTGATCCGCCAAAGAAAACCGAAAACAAGTCGAGTGTCATGGCACCCACCATCATCTTGGTTTTAAAGACGAAGTTGATACCTTCAGAAAGACTTTTCCATATACTTTCTTTTGGTACGAAAACCGCCGGATACTTTCTGAGGGTCAATACTAAAACGAGCGTGACAAGCATAAAAATCAGGATCACCACGAAGTTTCCGGTAATGCCACCGCCAAATGCATAAATAAAACCACCTGCAAGAGGGCCTAAAATGGATGCAATTTGCCAGCTTGTGCTGCTCCAGGTACTGGCATTGGGATAAATCTCACGGGGAATACTATTAGCGTATACGGTAAATATTGCCGGCCCAAAAAATGCACGGGCGACACCATTGCAAAATATCATGCCATAAAGTATCGGCAGTATCCAGCCTGTATGAATATAACCGCCCATGCTTTTGAGAGTAGCAATGAACATGACCAACGACGAAATGAAAACACCGCTGAAAATCAGTAACAGCATTTTCCGCTTTTCATACTTATCAGCGATATACCCACCATAAAGTGCGAGACCGATGGCCGGGATAGCTTCGCTTAACCCGATCCATGCAAGTGCAAGCTTGCTGTGCGTAATATCATAAATGTAGTATCCCAATGCTGCAGTCTGCATCTGGTAACCAAAAGTGAAGAAAAAGCGTTGGGCCAGGTAAATACGGAAATCCTTGAACCGCAGCGCTGCGAAAGAATCTTTTTTGGGCTGACTATGACCTTCGTCGGACACTATTATTGTTTATAGGTTAATGCTCCGCAATTTACAATTAACGATTAAAATTCTAATTGCCGATTTACATAATTATGTAATAATGGTTTATAAAATGAGGCAGGATATAACTCTGTGTGCTTTGTGTTCTTTCTCAGCGTCCTTTGTGGTAAAATTAACTACAAAGAGCACGGAGGTTTTGCACAGAGATCACAACGAATCTACAGAACTATATCAATTAAACCCGTGCTGATCAATCAAATAGATTAATGATGCCATTGATGCTGACCCTAGTTCAAGTTCGCGCTTGTTAACGTTTTCAAATACATCGTTTGGTGTATGGTGAACATCAAAATAACGTTGCGAGTCTGGGTCAAAACCAATCAACACAACGCCCGGTGTTTTTTCTCTTAGGGGGCCAATGTCACTGCCACCACCACCGGCAACAAACCTGCCTGAACCATAAGGTTCAAAAAGTTGTTTCCATTGGGTCAGGTTTTTGAATTGATTTGTGGTCAATCCCGAAAAGCCAAAACCACGTGGCGTAAATCCGCCCAGATCAGACTCGATAGCTGCAATGTGTTCTTCCTTATTTTTTGCAGCCAGCTCGGCATATTTCAGGCCGCCTTTATCGCCATTCTCTTCATTCATGAAGAACACTACACGGATGGTATTTTTAGGTTGATAGCCCATTACTTTTAAAATACGGACTGCTTCCAATGAGCCCATTACGCCCGTGCCATCATCATGTGCACCTTCAGCCAAATCCCATGAGTCCAGGTGACCGCCTACTGTGATAAACTTGTTTGGATTTTCAGAGCCCTTGAGCTCTCCTACCACATTATAGGATAGGGTGTCCGGGCGCATTTCACAATTCTGTTTAAAATAGAATTTGATCTGAGGCGATTTCTTTTGCTTTAACAAGGCACTTAATTGATTAGCTCCTTTAGTTGATATGGCAGCAGCCGGGATATTCAAACCGCCGGGTGTATAGTGTGTTGCACCGGTATGCGGAAAATCGTCCAGGCTTTCTGTTAATGAACGGACAATCACTCCAACAGCACCATATTTAGCTGCGGCAGCGGGGCCTGCATTGCGTTGATCCCCGGCGGTACCATAAGCGCGCAATGTTTCAATAAAACGGGGGTCGAACGGTCGATTGAAAAATACGATCTTGCCTTTTATTATCTTTTCACCTAAAGTATCCAGTTCTTTCAAACTGTGCACTTCTATCACCTCAGCTGTGATGCCTTCCTTTGGAGTAGCAACGGACATTCCCAACGCGGTAATTGGCACAGAAATTTTATTGTTGCCATCAACGATGATCCCAACTTCCTTCGCTCCGCGTACCCAGTGAGGTACCATAACTTCCTGCAGAAAAACATGGTCAAAGCCATAACTTTCCATCAACTTTTTACTCCATTCTACAGCCTTTTGTGCGTTCGGTGAGCCGCTTAAACGTGCGCCGATTTTTTTACATAAGTAATGAAGATTGCTGTAGCATTGCCCGTTTACCAGTGCTTCATCATAAATTTTACGAAGCATTAAAGAGTCCTGGGCTTTGAGAAAGGTGGTCGAAAATACAAGTGACAGGATGGTAAAAAATTTCAGTTTCATGATTGAGAAGAGTGCTTTTAAACAAATGTAATATTTTGAAGGAATATTGCCTGATCAGGAAATTTTATCCCAGCTTAAGCCCGCATTTTTCGCCTGGAATGCCAGTTGAAGAATCTGATTTTCGGGATGAACTAACGCCGGGTCTTTGGCAAATATTTCTTCCACGCATTTGCGGGCTTGCAATAGTAAAGCCTGGTCAGTGGTCAGGTCAGCAACCTTTAGGTCAACCACGCCGCTTTGCTTGGTACCTTCGATATTGCCTGGGCCGCGTAATTGCAGGTCGATCTCTGATATTTCAAAACCGTTATTGGTTTTCACCATGGTATCCAGTCGAATCTTACCATCATAGCTTAACTTATGGCTGCTCATAAGGATACAAAAGGATTGTTCCGCACCTCTGCCTACGCGTCCGCGTAACTGGTGTAATTGAGAAAGGCCAAAGCGCTCCGCATTTTCAATGATCATTACAGAAGCGTTAGGGATGTTTACACCAACTTCGATAACGGTCGTTGCCACCATGATCTGTGTTTCATGTTTTACAAAACGCTGCATCTCGAAATCCTTATCTTTTGCCGACATTTTACCATGCACAATACTGATCTGGTATTGCGGCATCGGGAACTCATGCCGCATGGTTTCAATGCCATCCTCCAGGTTTTTGAGATCAAGCTTTTCGCTTTCCTGTATCAAGGGATATACCACATAAATCTGTCTGCCTTTGGCTATCTCCTGCTTCATAAAACCAAACATCCGCAAGCGCTGATTTTCATAAAAATGAAGTGTTTGAATAGGTTTTCTACCGGTAGGTAATTCATCAATTACTGACACATCCAGATCACCATAAAGCGTCATAGCTAATGTTCTGGGTATAGGCGTTGCCGTCATCACCAAAACATGCGGCGGAATATTATTCTTCCGCCAAAGTTTTGCGCGTTGCTCTACACCAAAACGGTGCTGCTCATCAATCACCACAAAGCCTAAATTCTGAAATTGTACCTTATCTTCTATGAGTGCATGGGTACCGATCAGTATTTTTAATTCACCACTTTCCAGTCTTTCATGAAGTATATTTCTTTCTTTCTTTTTGGTTGAGCCTGTTAGTAGAGCCACTTCGAGAAAGTCATCTCCTATCAAACTTTTTATGGTTTGGTAATGCTGATTGGCCAATATTTCGGTGGGAGCCATGATGCAGGTTTGAAAACCATTATCAATGGCAATCAACATACTCATCAGCGCTACTACAGTCTTCCCACTACCTACGTCACCTTGTAGAAGGCGGTTCATTTGTACGCCCCGTTGGGTATCCTGGCGTATTTCTCTTAAGACTTTTTTCTGAGAGTTAGTTAGCTCGAAAGGAAGCTTGTGATGATAGAATTCGTTAAAATAATCGCCAACAGTGTCGAATATATGTCCCCTGAATTTTTGTATCCGGAGCAGTTTATTTTTTAGCAGTTTAAGCTGTATGAGAAATAGCTCTTCAAATTTCAAACGTCTGATGGCCTCATTCAGCATATTCGCATCTTCAGGGAAATGCATATTACGATAGGCGTCCGCCCTGCTCATCAGCTTGAACTGGTTTAGAACATATAGCGGCAGATTCTCATGAATATCCTTAGCATGCTGATCCAATAAAGGTTCAGTGAGCTTTTGAATACCTTTACTATCTAACCCAAACTGTTTTAATTTTTCTGTTGAACTGTAAGCCGGTTGCAGGGTCATATTGCCCTTTTGCTTCATTGTTGCTGGCGAATACAATTCCGTTTCCGGGTGGGCCATTTGAGGCTTCCCATTAAACGAGCCGGGCTTGCCGAACAGGATATAAACCTTTCCTGGTTGAAGGTATTTTTCTATCCATCGCACTCCCTGAAACCAAACGAGTTCCATCACACCGGTATCATCCTGAACTTGTGCTACAAGACGCTTGGTATGCTTCTCGCCAACAATCTCTTTATGGGTTAACCGGGCTAAAACCTGTACATAGGGTAACTCTGGATTGATTTCCCTGATCTTATAAAACCGGGTTCGGTCGATGTGTTTATAAGGAAAATGACGCAACAGGTCTTCAAACGTAAATATTCCTAATTCCTTTTTAAGGACATCGCCCCGCGAAGTTCCGACGCCCTTTAAATATTCAATAGGAGTTTGAAATATCTGCCTGTTCAATTTTATCTATCAGAAATTTATTGCGATAACCGAAATCTCGACATTCACATTTTTAGGTAAAGCAGCAACCTGCACCGTTTCGCGGGCCGGAAACTGATCAGTAAAATAAGTGCCATATACTTCGTTCACCTGGGCAAAGTTTCCCATGTCGGTCATAAAAATGCTTGTCTTAACAATGTTACTAAAGTTAAGGCCCGCTTCCGTCAGTATAGCTTTGATGTTTTCCATTACCTGTTTGGCTTCGGCTTTAATATCACCTGAAACTATTTCTCCGGTAGTTGGATTGCTGGGTATTTGTCCTGAAACAAACAGGAAGCCATTAGCAGCAACGGCCTGGCTGTAAGGTCCGATTGGGGCTGGCGCATTATTGGTATTGATCACTTTTTTCATAGGGTTGTGTAATAGTTATAAAGGTTGTAATTGTTGGAGTGGTTGTAAACGTTGAAAAGCTAACCTTTATAAGGTTTATAACATCTGCAACATCTTCAGCTTTACAAAATTATTTCTTCAAAATAAACCAATCGATCAGTTTCCAGATAATACCTGCCAGGAACATAATGATAGCAATTGCATTAATGGCATGCATCACCTTCAGGTTAAAGCTGGTAGGCCGGTTTGGATCTTTCTTTCTGAAAAAATACATGAACAAATTTAAGAAAAAAAAGAAGGCTCTCCGAAACCGGAGAGCCTTCTGCTAAAATCTTATTTAATAACTATTAGTGTTTTTTGAATTCAACACGACGGTTCAGGATACGGCCGTCTTCTGTTGAGTTATCAGCAATTGGGTGAGTTTCACCGAATGCTTTTACTTTGATACGTTTTGCATCAACACCAGAGTTAACCAAGTAAGTTTTTACTGAGTTAGCGCGGTCTTTAGACAGACGCATGTTGTGAGCAGCAGTACCTTCTGACGAAGCGAAACCGTCTAATTCGATCTTAGAACCAGCGTTAGTACGCAGGTCAGCTGAAGTAGCGTCAAGTACTGGATAAGAAGAAGTTCTCAATACTGAACTATCGAATTCGAACTGGATGTTTGAGTAAGCTTTTGCTTCACCTGGTTTTGGTTTCATTACGAATAATGAAGTGTCAATTTTAGGGAATACAATTGGACAACCAGAACCGTCAACAACAGTACCAGCAGGAGTGTTTGGACATTTGTCGAATTGATCAGCAACACCGTCACCGTCAGAATCTTTCTTCAGGTCGTTAACTGCATTTTCAACATTTCCAACACGGCCTTTCAAAGCTTCTACTTCCTGGCGAAGAGCTGCATCATACAGTTCATCATACATCATAGCCACTGGGTTTACCCAATCCAGGTTTGGTTTTGATTTTGGACCGAAAGTATATTCTAAACCAGCATAGCCGTAAGAATATTTGTTAGAAGCTGGATAGTCAGCGTGAACACCGGTGAAGTTAAATCCATCGATGAAGTTTTCAGTATAGCCAACGTTTAAAGCAAATTGATCAGACAATTTGAATTTAACACCAGCACCAACCGGGATTACTAACTCTTTAATTTGTGATCCTGTACCATCTGTACCGGTATGACCTTTGTAATCAAATACAAGGTTACTTTGAGAGTTGTCAGAATACACTTTTGGCGAATAGAATGCTAAACCAGCACCACCATTCACGAAGAAGTTAATAGCATTTGTACGGTGGAGGAAGCTTAATGAGCCAACATTAACAACACCGCTTAAAGTTGCCTGGAAGAAATTAGTTTTAAAACTTCCAATTTGTCCAAGCGACGGGTCTACTACGTAACCTGGGTTGCTGAATTTAGCGTTTTCGCTACCTTTTACCTGACCACCTCTTACATCTAATTGCAAGCCGATAGTGTGAGATAATTGATCTCTCAAGCTAGCGCCGAAGCCTAAGCTTGGTTGATTGTGGTTAAATACGTTAACACCACCTGTTGCAACCGAAGGAGCAGTTACTCCAACGTTTACACCAAGGCTCCAGGTGTTGTACTGTTTTGTTCCGCCAAATACTTTTGCAGTACCTGTTGCTGCGGATGCCTTCGTCGAATCTGTTTTTGCTGCATCAGTTTGGGCATTTACCACACTGACAGCCAACAGAGACGCGAATGAAAGGGCGACTGTTTTTTTTAATGTAGAATAGTTCATAGTTTTAAGATTAAACAATTTAATTGTGATTTTTTTTCCAAAATTAGTAATTATGTTTGACTTCATTACCAAACATTGTTCCAAAATTTGTCTTTTGGTAATACAAATAAATAAAAATAATTGTTTGCAAAAAATTAATAATACCGAGAATAATGAAATATCTACCTATAGATAAAAAAATATTTACTTTTAATAGAAAAAATTTCTCTAAACGAACAAAAGGTAATTCGATAGCTGTTTTTCATTCTAATGACGAGTTCCCGAGAAATGGAGATCAGACTTTTGCATTTAAACAAAATGCAGACTTTTTTTACTTAACAGGTATAGACCAGGAGCAAAGCATACTGGTTTTATATCCGGATTGTCCTAATCCCTTATACAAAGAAGTACTCTTTTTAAGACAAACCAACGAGCACATTGCTGTGTGGGAAGGCCATAAATATACCGAAGAGGAAGCTCGTGCTGCGTCCGGTATAGAAAATGTGCAATGGCTTAGCGAGTATGATGCCATACTGCATAGTATAATTAATTATGCGGATAACATCTACATTAATACAAATGAGAACGACCGGTATAGTTATTCGGTGCCGTACAGGGATATAAGAATGTATGAGCAATTGAGGGCGAAGTATCCTTTGCATAATTATGAACGCTCGGCAGTTATCCTGCGCGATCTGAGGCCGGTGAAATCAGATATTGAAGTTGAGTTGACCAAAAAAGCTTGCGAAATTACCAGGGATGCTTTTATACGTGTGCTGAAGTTTACAAAACCAGGTGTTACTGAATATGAAATTGAAGCTGAAACTACCCATGAATTTTTGCGTCAGCGGGCTACAGGACATGGCTACAGCCCGATCATTGCGTCGGGGCCAAATGCAAATGTGCTTCATTACATAGATAATAACCAGGTTTGTAAGGATGGTGATGTTATATTGCTTGACTTCGGTGCTGAATATGCCAATTACAATGCCGACATGACGCGGTCGATACCTGTAAACGGCCGCTTTACAAAACGCCAGCGGGATGTATATGATGCCGTGCTGCGCGTAATGAAAGGAGCGACTGCCATGATAAAAGCAGGAGCAATATTAACTGATTACCAGGAAGAAGTTGGCAAGATAATGACCAGCGAACTGATCGGTTTAAAATTGCTGGATAAGCACGATGTAGAAAAGCAGGACCCTAAAATGCCTGCATATAAAAAGTATTTTATGCATGGTACTTCTCATCATTTAGGTATCGATGTACATGATTTCGCCAACCGGTATAAACCGTTTGAAGTTGGTAATATCTTAACCTGCGAGCCCGGTATTTATATTCCTGCTGAAGGGTTAGGCATACGATTGGAGAATGACATCCTGATCACTAAAGATGGAAACATCGACCTGATGGCCGGTATTCCGCTCGAGGCAGATCATATCGAGGAGATAATGAACTCTTAGGAGGTCAGAGATCGGAAGTCGGATTTTTGGCTTCCGAAAACTTTTCTGCAAATAAATAAATATTAAATCCCGATTGTTTAATTGCTTCTGATACCGATTGGTATAATTCAGATTTATTAATATTTCTCATCCGTTTTTGCTGAATGAGTTTGTAGGCTTTTTCGGACAGAAGGTATTCTTTTCGGTTGTTTTTCTTTGCAGCAGAATTTAAAATGAAATCGGCAATTTCCGCAATACCGCTGCTTTCAGAAGCTATTGTTTTAAAAACCGGTATCCCGGTACCCTTTTGCTGAACCATCTTTTTCAGATTATTAGCGAACAGGTCAGCGCCATCCCTGTCGGCTTTGTTGACGATGAAGGCATCGGCAATTTCCATAAGTCCTGATTTGATGCTTTGGATTTCGTCGCCTCCCTCTGGAACAAGCACCACAAAAGTAATATCCGCCAATCCGGTTATTTCCACTTCGGATTGCCCCACGCCTACTGTCTCTACTAACACATAATCAAAACCGGCTGCTTTCAGCACATCGGTCATCTCAATAGTTTTGGCGGAGAGACCACCCAATGAGCCACGTGTAGCCAATGACCGGATAAATACATTCGGATGATTGAAATGTGACGACATCCGTATCCTGTCGCCCAATAATGAACCAAGATTAAATGGCGAAGTGGGATCAATAGCTAATATGGCTACCTTTCTGTTCTGATCGGCAAGTTTAGTAATAAGAGCATTTACCAAAGTACTCTTACCTGCTCCCGGCGGACCTGTTATGCCGATTACTGGTGTAGTTTGGTTAAGTACCAGGCTTTTCAGCAGATGATCGCTGCCTGCCAGGTCATTCTCCACAATAGTCAATGCCCGGGCAACCGATTTGAAATCATGGCAGTCGGGTTTAATATTGTTTCGGGTTGATGACATTTATGTAGTCAATTAAGGTAGCAAAAATATAAGGTATTTGAGATTGGCAGAATAAAATATTAAGATACAGGATATGTCTATATTTGGCATTCAAAAAAGACGAGCATCCGGATGGGTCTTAAAAAAAGCGTTTCAATAGTTATACCTAATTATAATGGTAAACATTTATTAAAGGAATATCTGCCTTTCGCCATCGATGCTATTAAAAACGCGGATACGACTTATGAGATCATTGTGGTGGATGATTGCTCTACAGATGATTCGGTAGAGTTTGTTAAAAAAGAATTTCCGCAAATAACGCTGATCGCCAATCATCAGAACAGGGGGTTCTCCCATACCTGCAATTGCGGTATTGAAGAGGCGCAATATGAACTGATTTTCCTGTTAAATTCCGATGTAAAACTCACCCCTGATTATTTTGAGCACCAGTGGAAATACTTTTCAGAGCCGGATACTTTCGGAGTGATGGGCCGCATTATCGATATGGAAGGCGACCATATACAGGATGCCGCCCGTATGCCGAAGTTCAACGGCCTAAAATTAAAGACAGGGTTTTTCTATTATGCCAATAACCCGGATGACAGATCGTATACAATGTATCTTTCAGGAGCCAATACTTTAGTTGATGCAAAAAAACTGAAAGAACTTGGTGGTTTTGATGAAATATTCTCTCCTTTTTACAGCGAGGATATGGAGCTCAGTATCCGGGCATGGCGATTGAACTGGAAGTGCTACTATGAGCATCAAGCTATTTGCAGGCACAGACTATCAGCAACGACGAAAAATTACAAAACTCCGCAATGGGTAAAGCGGGTTTATTTCCGTAACCGGTTTTACTTTCACGTTATCCATTTTAACGCTCTTGCTTCTTTCTTTTATTATTGCCAGATCACATTGATCGATCTTCTGCCTAAATTACTGGTCGGGCAATTCTGGTTGTGGAAGAGCTATGTAGAGCTTTTTAAAAATCGTAGCATAATCAGTCAGCGCAGGGCCGAATTCAAAAAATTAATGAATAAGCATCAAAGCCATGCTTCTATTTTTAATGTAGTTGACAATATAAAGGCCTCAGTAATAAATAAGAACATCACCCGTTTTAAGCCTTAATCGCTGAAGATGAGAGAGGAGCCATTAGTTTCAATTGCGTTGTGTACTTATAATGGCGGGAGGTTTCTCAGCCAGCAATTGGATAGTATCCTCGGTCAAACCTACCATAATCTTGAGATTGTAATAGTGGATGATTGCTCAACTGATGATACATCCGACATTATAACCCGGTACATTCAAAAGGATAGCCGGATCAAATTCTTTAAAAATGAAGTCAACCTGGGCTTCAACAAGAATTTCGAAAAAGCAATTGAACTAACTACGGGTGAATATATTTCAATATCCGACCAGGACGATATCTGGCTACCCAATAAAATAGAAGCATTGGTGAAGGACATTGCTGATAACTGGCTCGTATATTCAAAATCGGAATTCATCAATGAAAAGAATGAAGTTTTGCCCGGCCAGATGCTGAATGAATCAGGAGTTGTGCCTCTTAATTATAAAGGTATACTGTTAGCCAATTTTGTTACGGGGCATACGGTGCTGTTTAAAAGGAACTTTATAGATTATTTTCTGCCATTTCCCGAAAAAGGCTTTTATGACTGGTGGATGGGTTTTATTGCGCTGTATCATCATAAGGCTGTTTTCCTGAATCAAGTATTGACTCAATACCGCATCCATGAGGCTTCAGTAATACAAAAACGGGCTAATTCGGGCCAGGAGCAAAAGGATGAAGTAACCTCTGTCAGTAACATGCTTACTGCTTTTGCATCTTATAAAAACCTGGAAGAAGCAGATGCTGTATTTATTGCACGGTTGAATGAAGCCTGGAAACAGAATATATCAAAAGAAAATCCGTTGCCATTAATAAGATTGATAGCTAACAATTACAATGAGCTTTTTGTGAACCACAAAAGCCGGAAAGGGTTTTCAAGGATCAATTTTGCCTTTAAATATGCCAGGAATACAAGAAAATACGCCCGGTGATGGGGATGAAATTTGTGAAAGAAAAAAATAAATAATAAGGAGTATTTTTGCCGGACAATGAAAACTTATTTTAGGCTGCTGTCTTTTGCCAAACCAATTGAAAAATTTGCTATACCTTATATAATTTGCACACTATTATATGTGATTTTCAGTTCGACGGTGTTTGCGTTATTGACACCATTGCTGAACACCCTTTTTGCCACTAACGGCACCACTCCTCCAATCACCCATCAACCCGGATTTTGGGATGCAACAGGTTGGTTTAAATATTACATGCAATATTTTATACATCACTATGGCCCGCTCGGCGCATTGCAGTTTATTTGTGCTACCATTATAGTTACTATACTTTTAGGGAACCTGTTCAGGTATCTCTCTGCCCGTACGATGGAAAATCTGCGTGTGCACACCCTTCTTAACTTGAGAAGACGCGTTTTTAACAATGTAATGGATCTGCACCTGGGGTACTTTAACAACGAGCGCAAAGGAGATATCATTTCAAAAATTGCTTCTGATGTGCAGGTGGTTCAGTTTTCGGTAACAGCAACACTGCAGGTAATATTTAAAGAGCCGATGCAGCTCATCGTCTTCTTGGTATTGCTATTTATCTACTCAGTAAAGCTTACTTTATTTTCGTTGCTGGTTGTACCGATATCGGGATTCATTATATCCAAAATTGTAAAGAAATTAAAATCGCAGGCAGCATCGGCCCAGCAGACTTACGGTAATATGATCAGCTACTTGGATGAGTCCTTACAGGGGATCAAAATTATCAAGGCTTTTAATGCCACTGAGTTTATCAAGAACCGCTTTGATACCGAAAACAGGCGCTATTCAAAAATCATGCGCTCGATGGCTAAACGCCAGCAATCAGCCTCACCTGTTTCCGAAGTACTGGCAGTAACTATGATCTCATTTATTGTTCTGTATGGCGGATATCTCATTCTAAACAAACGTTCGGATCTTAACCCCGGACAGTTTATTGCTTACATAGCAATTTTCTCCCAACTGATGCGTCCGGCAAGGGCTATATCCGATTCTTTCAGCAATATACATTCAGGTTTGGCTGCAGGCGAACGTGTTTTGGCGCTCATTGATGAAAAGCCGTTGATCAATGACGCGCCAAATGCTACCGACATCAAAGAATTTAACGAGGGCATCCATTTTAACAATGTGTCTTTTTCTTATCCTGGGAGGGATGTGTTAAAAAATATCAATCTTACTGTTCCAAAAGGAAAAACAGTTGCTTTGGTTGGCCCTTCCGGTGGTGGTAAATCGACTTTGATGGATTTGATACCACGGTTTATGGAACCGCAGTCGGGTGAAATATTGATAGACGATCACAATATTCAAGGAGTAACCATGAACTCGCTTCGTTCATTGATGGGCGTTGTAAACCAGGAATCGATTTTGTTTAATGATTCCATTTATAACAACATCGCCTTCGGTAAAGCAAATGTTACCCTGGAACAGGTAGAAGCAGCGGCGCGCATAGCCAACGCCCATAGCTTTATTATGGAGACAGAGAATGGTTATAATACCAATATAGGCGACCGTGGTACCAAACTGTCGGGCGGTCAGCGTCAGCGTATTTGTATAGCTCGTGCCGTATTAAATAACCCACCAATCATGCTTTTAGATGAGGCAACTTCGGCATTGGATACCGAATCAGAAAAACTGGTACAGGAAGCTTTGAACAACTTGATGAAGAATCGTACCTCACTCATCATCGCCCACCGTTTAAGTACTATCCAAAATGCGGATAACATAATTGTTTTGGAAAGCGGCGAAATTGTGGAGCAGGGAACCCATCAGCAACTGATCGCCAAAAATGGCCTGTATAAAAGGCTCATCGATATGCAAACTTTTCAGTAGCTTGTGTCAGAATCGGATAATCGCAATCAATGCCCATACCGCCTGTTGTAAATATCGCCCGAAAGGAAGTTCTGCTTCCTTACAAGTACCAATTTGCCATCTGCACGTTTGTGACCAATTGGGAAGAATATGGCCATATGCTGGATTCGTTTATTGAAGCAGGGTTTACTACCGATTATTGTGAGTACCGCTACGCCGATAATACTAACGGTAATAGCTTTGATGCTTATCAGGGCATCAATCAGTTTTTACAGAATGCTGATGCGAAGTATATTATCATCTGTCACCAGGATATTTTATTAGAGTTTGATAAAAGGGCCGATCTTGACCGCCGCCTTGCTGGACTTGACTCTTTGGACAATAACTGGGCAGTGGTTGGTAATGCAGGGACTAATAATCTCTACCTCGAATCGATGAAGATTACGCATGCGGATATGGTTTGCGTTGAGAAAGGGGTACTACCATCAAAAGTTCGTTCGCTTGATGAGAATTTTTTGCTGGTAAAAAAATCAGCTAACCTGGCTTTATCCCGGGATCTTTCCGGTTTTCACATGTATGGTACGGATATCTGTTTAGTAGCAGAATGTTTAGGATACACCGCTTATGCTATCGAATTCAACCTTTTGCATTTAAGTAAGGGTAAGATGGATGCATCATTTTATGAGCTGTCAACTAAGCTGGAGAAAAAGTACTCCCAATTTTTCAGAAGCCGGTATATAAAAACTACCGTTACACGATTTTACTTGAGCCCGAATAATATATGGCGATCATTCATGAATATTTCGCTGATCAAAAGTCTTGTGCGTTCGTTTTATAAGATGAAGTATAAATCGTCCGGGAAATATTGAGCACATGCCCACACAGGAACCCTTGATATCAATAGCCCTTTGCACCTACAACGGAGAGGAATTCCTGCCTGAGCAGATAGACAGCATTTTGGCTCAAACCTATAAGAATCTGGAGATTGTTATTGTTGACGATTGTTCTACGGATAAAACCATCGGTATAATTAATTCCTACTCAGAAAAAGATAAGCGGATAAAATTATTCCAAAACGAGACTAACCTCGGCTTCAATAAAAACTTTGAAAAAGCACTCAGCTTAACATCAGGTGAGTATATTTCAATAAGTGATCAGGATGATATTTGGTTACCTGAAAAGCTACAGCGGTTGTTGACTAATATTAAAAACAACTGGCTTATATTTTCTAATTCAAGCTATCTCGGAGACTTAAAGCAAGGAAGATTGCTGAACAAATTTAAGCTGCCAAAAAATTATAAAGGCATATTGCTGCGCAATCACGTTACCGGGCATACGTCACTTATGCACCGGGATTTTTTGAATTTCGTTTTGCCATTTCCGCAATTAGGCTATTATGATTGGTGGATGGGTTTTGTTGCATCCTATTATAACCAAATAGCTTTTTTAGATGAGGTACTTACACTATACCGGGTGCACTCGGGTTCAGTAGTTCAAAGCCGGTTGGGTGCAGGCAATATCAAAAAGCAGGAGTTTGAGAATACATTGAAAATGTTGGAGGCTTTTTCAGAGTATAAGAATTTGAAACCGGAGGACAAGATATTCATCAGCCAGCTAAAAGATGCATATGAATTGCGTGGGTCAGAATCGCAATCCCTCCCGCTTGAAAAAATAATTGCAAATAATTACCGTGAGCTTTTCCCCAACCGGAAACCCTGGAAGGTGCTGACAAAACATATCTTTGCACGAAAATTCTCCAGGGGAATTTAATACCAATTGCTGATGCCCAATCCATTAGTCTCAATAGCGTTATGTACTTACAACGGAGAGCGATTCTTGTCTAAGCAGTTGGATAGTCTCCTGTCGCAATCGTACAATAATATTGAAATTATAGTAACGGATGATTGCTCTACCGATAACACCTGGGGGATTCTTCAGGACTATGCCGATAAGGATGCAAGACTAAAGCGTTATAAAAATGAGCACAATCTCGGCCACACCTTAAATTTCGAGAAAGCTATAAGGCTATGTAAGGGAGAATATATTGCCTTGTGCGATCAGGATGATGTTTGGGAAACGGATAAAACTTCGAGCTTGATGGAAAGTGTTGGTGACGCCATGCTAATCTACCATAATTCGGATTTTATTGATGAGCAGGATCAGCGTATCGGCAATAGCTCTATGGCGTCAAAACATCGCATGTATAATGGTGAAAGTTGTCTGCCCGTTATCCTTGGCAATAATATTCATGGCCATGCTATGTTATTTTCCAATAAACTCAAAGATTACCTTTTCCCTTTCAACAAAGACTTCTCTCATGATTGGGCAATCGCTTTTGCGGCTTTTAATTTAGGCTCGGTAAAATATTTGGATAAGATAGTGGTGCATTATCGTCAACATCAATACGCAGTAACAGATTTTTTGGAGCAACGCAAGGAAGGAACGCGGGTACCAAAACACGGGCTTGAAAGATTAGGTGTTAGTGCAGCCTGGTTGCAATATTGCCTGGATTTTAAGGACAAAAAGGAACCGGAGATAACTAATACGGTTTGTAAACTATTTTTAGATCTGATGAACGGCAAAAATAAACTCCAATGTTTTCTGTTTATGCTAAAACATTTTGATTTGCTGTTTTACACTATGAATAAACGGAAGCGCGGGTTTTTCAGTAAGTTAAATTTTGCGAGGAAGCTTTGCTATGCATAACGATACTCAACATCTCAGGTATACCAAAGGAAGTAAGATATACATTTATTGCCCAGCCGATCATGCAACAGGTGGTCCGGAGGCATTGCACCAGTTGGGTCATCATCTTAGACTATTAGGCTTCGATGCATATATGTATTATTTTAAAATGCATAATACCGACACCATCGTACATGAAAATTATGTGAAGTATGAGGTGCCTATAGCTAAAACTGTTGAGAACAAACCGGAGCATATCATGATATTCCCGGAAGCCACACTCCAACCGATCTTCAGCAGAAAATACCGGTCTATGCAGAAAGTGATCTGGTGGCTGAGTGTGACCAATTACCATATTTTCCTAAAAGATTATACGGCAGTAGTAAACCGCAAACTGCGTTTAAGAATAAGAAAGGCCTTAGGCATGCTCGCTATTCCTACATTTGAAAATCTGAAGAAAAATCAAATACTGAGCATTGCCCACTCCTATTATTCATTGGTCCATTTACGCGAAAACGGAATAGAACCTATCGGGCAGATATCAGATTATATGAACAGTGCTTTTTTTGAGTTGGCCGAACACGAAGAACCTAAAGAAGACATCATCATCTATAACCCCCGGAAAAATGATGAATTTTTGGATGAGATTATCCGCCTCACCCCTGATCTGAACTGGAAGCCACTTGCCAATATGACTCCAAACGAGGTAGCAGGATGGATGAACCGGGCTAAGTTATATGTCGATTTTGGCTATCATCCCGGTAAAGAAAGAATGCCGCGAGAGGCGTGTATTATGCGTTGTTGCATGATCATCGGCAAAACAGGCTCGGCGGCCTATCAGCCGGATATGCCTATTCCTGAAAAATACCGCTTTGAGAAAAATAACGATCAGATACCGCAGATCATAGAACGCGTCCGGGAATGCTTAAATCAATATGATGAGCGGGTGAATGACTTTAAACCTTACCGACAGGTTCTTTACCAGGAAGAAGAAAAGTTTGAGAGCGATATACAAAAGCTGTTTGTAAAAGAATAAAATCTGCAACTGGTATTCAGCAGGTTAGGATTAAAATAGCATTAGTGTAATAAAATAATGTAGCGCCGCGCTGAAAAGGGCCGTATTGGCCTATATGCATCTATCCTTTAAACGAGACTGGTTTGGAAAAACCTGGCTAAAATATACCAACCGGAAAAAGTACCGACGGTATAAACAACTGCTCATACGTTGTGCCGAATACGAAACTGCCTACGGACCGATCAATAAGTTTGTGGCAGAGAAAAAGGACTTAACGATTGATGAAATATTCGATCGTGCCAAAGCAGGTTACGAGATCAATCTTTTACATAGCGGTAACTCAGGAGATATTATTTACAGTTTGCCGGTAGTAAAGCGATTGGCTGAGATCACCTCTAAACCGGTAAACTTCCTGCTGCAACTCGATCAGCCTATGGTTCTCGCTCCCGGCGATACACATCCGCTTAATAATGTGATGCTGAATAAGCAAATGGCTAATAATTTGATCCCCTTGCTCACCTCACAGCCCTATATTAACGTGAGTTCGGGATAAGAGTTAGGTAGTAAATGGTTTGTTGTAAATTATT
>JAFDZM010000049.1 GCA_018266915.1 Bacteroidota bacterium
CTAATTTGCCTCCCTCTGACCCTGAAAGTCTTCATAGTAAAGCATTTTTTGAAAGGGTTATCAATGACTTGGTGAAATTAAAGGGTATCTTGGAAGGAAAAACCACCGAACCGAGTGAGGTGGAAAGGTCGTATTTACGAATGGCAGCATAGGGTATGCTGGGATATGACACCATCATATCCCAATAACCTACGCAAATTCCGTACTAGACGAAAATTAACCCAACAAGACGTTATTGTAGAACTAGGGCATAAGACTGTCAGTCGGCTCTCTGCTTGGGAGCAAGGGCACGCAGTTCCCTCTTTGGAACATCTCTTTACGCTTTCTCATCTCTATAAAGTACGGGTGGAAGAATTGTATGGACCCTATAAACGAAAGCTTGGCTATATGAGAAAGAGACAACAGAAACAAGAAAAGATACCACTTATTTCCCCTTCGGATCAGAAAGAAAAAACAACTGAAGAGCTGCTGGATGAGTTAGCAGAGATATTAGTGGAGGCGTATTTTTATCAGAAAAATAACAGTTAGGCACTTGAATCATACCCAATTGTATACTTCTGCGTACCTATTAGACCAGAAACCATCTATAAAGGAATTATTCTTTCCTGCGCGTCTTGCCTGTACCCACGCATCAAACACTGCCCTCTCTCCTGAACCTGAGCAATAAATAAATCTTCCTGGGGCATCGGCAATGTGATCCCAAATATGGGCGTCATGTTCACGAATTTTCACACCAATGACGATAATCCTCTCAACTGATTGAGTTAACTGACGCAATCGCTCACGTTGATCAACAAGAAAATTATTGCCTGCGGTTGCCCTCTTTTGTGGTTCGAAATAACACATAACTGGAGGAAAGGCATCATTGAGCACTCGTTGTTGAAACTCCTGAGCATCAGAAATTATTCTCACTTCTCCATTGATCTGTACATCCATTCCAGCAAAGTTGATTGCCCCCGCCTGACCTCTCACTGCATCACAAAAAAGATGACAGCAGCCATGTGGTAAGTTGAGCTCTATATTGTTAACAGCAGGATCTCCGATGGTCAGATTGACTCCTGCACCAAGAAACGAGATTTCGAGTAATCGTTCATAGTTTAATGTAGATAAAGCTACCGATTTATTATCTCTCCGTATCTCTTGCGCAAGTCGATAATACAGGTTTGTGTTGAGTGGCTGAAAATTAAAGAAGAAATGCGCCATTGCCCGTTGTAGGATGGGTAAATCAAAAGCCCGCTGCTGAGCTATTTGTAAAACGCCTGCCTCAAAATCATTTCTTAAGAGAGTTTTTAGGTCATCAGGAAGTGCGCCCCATCCAGGTGGATTGTACCGAGCAAGGGCGTCGTAAAGATCAAACCCTAAAGGTGGTACCTGTTAATTATCTGAGCCATAGCTTGCTCCGGCACCAAATAAGATAAGTGTTCTAGGCATGGATCAATTATATAACCAAATATAACTAATCACACGCAGAACTTCTCACATGTAGGAAGTCGAAGGTGAAATTACAGCCTTCTAACACAAGGTATTTGTTAAGAAAGGGGGAGAAATTAGTTCTCAATGACTAGTCGCCTCAAGGGTCAGTACTAAAAACAATGGTTTGAGGACTAATTTGCCTCCCTCTGACCCTGA
>JAFDZM010000004.1 GCA_018266915.1 Bacteroidota bacterium
CCGCGTCTTTGCGAGGAACGAAGCAATCTCCCTTTATGCAAGTCAATTGAACGGTCATTCGTTCATGAGACGATCATATAAGTCAACCCAGGTTGGGTTCATCGAGTTTATCAGGTTAATCTTAGCCTTTTTATTCCCACCCTTCAATGCCTTTTCCGCAGCTATGGCTTCTTCTATTCGCGGATAGAATTCGTAGTAAACAAGCTTGTTGCAATTATACTTTGCTGTAAAGCTATTCGGGTAAGTTTTATTCTTATGATCCCAAATACGGCCAGTTAAATCGGATGTGACGCCGACATAAAGTACATTGTGATATTGATTCGTCAGTATATAAACGCATCCGCCTTGTTGAAATACCATGCGGCAAAGTACTCAAAAAACCTCTCTCCGCGCGTCTTTGCGAGGAACGAAGCAACCTCTACATAGGACATTTAATGGAGCATGAATTTTAAACTGGACGACCCTTCATCTCCGCGCGTCATTGCGAG
Source organism: Bacteroidota bacterium (assembly GCA_018266915.1). Classification (GTDB taxonomy): domain Bacteria; phylum Bacteroidota; class Bacteroidia; order Sphingobacteriales; family Sphingobacteriaceae; genus Mucilaginibacter. Next base: position 489 of record JAFDZM010000004.1, read on the forward strand.
GAACGAAGCAACCTCTACATAGGACATTCAACGGAGCACAATTTTCTTGCTGAACGTACATCAACATATCCTTGCTCCCTGATCTGCATAGTTCGGAGATTGCTTCGTTCCTCGCAAAGACGTGGTGTTGAGGCCAATCCCTTCACCTATGCACCGATTCATGACAATCATTACACACCGAAACCAACCACTCAATCGGCTCTCTGCCGATATTATACCTGGCGTATTTAGTATGATGAACCTGCGTAGCGCGACCGCCGCAATAAACGCAGCGCCAATTATCCCGCTTAAGCACTACATAACGCTTCCGCTTCCAGGCGTCCGATTTAAGATAATCCCTGTAGTAATCGCGGCGGCGTTTACGCCCAATTTCAAATAGCCATTGCCTGAGGGCGAGCACAGCCACTGCAACCATCAGTACAATTGCAGCACCCATTGTGATAATGTTTTTATGAATTTACGCTATCAATCAGTGCTTTACAACCCGTGTTTTCACGGTATTTTAAACCTGATCATCACTTCGAATCGACAAAGGAAATACACTGTGCATTTTTATTATTCTTTTCCTCTTAATCATGTATCACTTATTTCTTTTATATTAATTTTGGCTAATCGGCTTACAGTTTTATTTCAAACCCTTATGATCAATAAAATATTTTTTTCCAATTACAAATCGTTTAAAAGCAAGCAAGAGATTGACTTGAAACCGATTACAATTCTTATTGGTAAGAACAGTTCGGGCAAAAGTGCAATTTCCAAACTGGTGCCTTTGCTGTCCGATAGCCTTTCTGGGAATTTTTCACCAGTAATGAAATGGGAAAATTATGGCATTAAATTAGGATTGTCTAACAAAGATTTAGTTTATAATCGAGCGATTACAAGCATTCTAGATTTTAGCGTCTTTTCTGAAGAAGAGGAATTACAGATTTCTATTGGCGTCGACCGAAAAGATAAGGCTAATATTTATAAATGGGTATATAATGGGAAATCTGTTGACGTAGCTAAAACAAATTTCAAGGGGTTTAAGGCTCATGGAATTAATTTCAAAAAATTGAACGTCAATTTTGACTATATAGGCCCTTTTAGAGAAATACCTAGACCGAGTTATTCAACTACGTTCGAGAATTATAATAAAATAGGCATAACAGGAAGTAATGCTTACCCAATTTTAATTCAAAGTTTTAACAGCTTGGACGGTCTTTTAAATAGTGTAAGCAACTGGTATGAGAAGAATTTTGAAGGATGGAGGATAGACGTCATTGAAATAACAGCACCTGAGCCAAGCTATCAGGTCGTTTTTTCCAATAAAAGTATTAGTCAAATTAATATTGTTAATGTTGGCCAAGGGATGAACCAGGCTCTGCCGCTTATTGTCAGAACTTATATGCCAGATGAGCAAGAGGTCAGAATTGTAATGGAAGAGCCTGAAACACATCTGCATCCAGCTGCACACGGTAATTTAGCTCAACGATTTGTTGATTCTTACATCGAGAATAGCAATCGTAAATATCTTATCGAGACCCATTCTCAAAACTTTGTATTACGGATGCGTCGTATGGTAGCTGAAAAAAAATTAAAAAAAGAAGATTTGGCAATTTATTATGTTGACTTTGTAGAAGACACTAGCGAAAGCACACTAAAATTAATACCAGTTTATGATGATGGTAGTGTAGAATGGTGGCCTGATGGAATATTTACTGAGACACTGACTGAGACTCGCGCAATTAAAGATGCACAATTAAAAGATAAACCTAATGTGGATTGAGATAACGAGTGATATTTTTGAAACCAAAGATTCCAAAAGCTTTTATTTTATATTTAATCTACTAACATGGAACCCAAGTGGCTCGGTTGCAAGATATAATATTTATACTGACTCAAGAGATGTTTCTGAAACAGAGAATTATCAAAATCTTAACACTGACGATAAAAAGCTCCTAGATGATGAGTTCGATGCGTATATTACGTCGAACGGTAAAATACGTTATACCATTACAAACAACAATAAAGGCAACTATTCTTTCAATTTGGATGAAGCTATTCGCTTTTTTATTCAACCTGCATCTATTATTTTGGAAAACAATAAAAATGATGCTGCATTCATCCAAGCCATAGTGCACCATTTTGAAGCAAGGAATTCTTATGGTGCTCAAGCCCTAATGGATCACATTAATAATGGTTGGATCCAGTTTGAAAATGCAGGAGGATGTAGTAATGTCGAAAATTTTATAGAAGGTAAACTGCAGTCCTTCAATGATTTGTCCGTTAAAAATAACGCTTATAATTATAAATATGTTCGCTGCATGGTTATTCTGGACAGCGACAAGGAATATTCCGGGGAAGGTCAAAAGCCGGGTTACACTAAGTTGGAGTCTTACTTAATATCGAAAAATTTACTTAACTATCATTTTCTAGAAAAAAGAATGATGGAAAATTATATGCCTGACGAGGTTATAGAATCTCTGCGCAATAATAAGACTGTAGCATGGATAAACGTATATAATATATTAAATGATGAACAAAAGAATTTCTTAAATTACAAAAGTGGTTTTTCAAAGGAAAAAGACGAAAAGGGAATTAGGAAACCTTTAAAAGCCGAAATATCGGCTCTGTACGCCATTAGCAAAGCTAATTTCGACATACTTGATAACGGTCTAAATTATCCGAATTTTAAAGAAAATTTTCCAGCATTGTTTTTGAGTAGTGGCCACGTAAATAAATTCACCTTGAAAACAAGAGCAGGAAATGATGAATTGGAAAGAGTTTTAGACAAAATGAAAAGCTTAATATGAATGAGAAGCTTCAAGTCCACACTAGGGTAAGACGATTGTTTCACTATTTAGATGATTTTCAAAAAGGAATCATCAGAGTGCCAGCATTTCAACGAGAATTTGTTTGGAAAATTAAAGATAAGTTGGAGCTTTTTGATAGCATCAAGAATGGATATCCAATAGGATCGATATTATTCTGGCGTCCGGGAGCGGAGTCAGACGGAGAGTTTTTTCATTTCGAGGCGGAAAAGATAGGCTCTTATTATATTCCTACTAGAACAGCCGAACACTTTTTTATTTTAGATGGTTATCAGCGCATTTCTACACTTTTTGGATGTTTAGTAAATCCTTATGAAACAACTTTGTTAAGAGACAATGAAGAGTGGCAACGCGAGTACAATTTCATTTATAATTTACGTGAAGATAAATTTGAGTACACCAAAAAAGGGAAAACAACAGATTTAGAAATTTATAAGGTTCCACTTTATAAATTAGTTGATAGCAAAGAATTCTTTGGATTCCAAAAACAGCTCCTTAAGGCTAATCTTTCTGATATAGAAGTTCAAAAATACATAGCCAGATATGAAAACTTGAGTGCGCGGCTAGTTGATTATCAACTTCCCTCTATAGATATTGTCGGTGGCACTGCGGTGGAAGCAGTCGATATATTCAGTAGAGTTAATTCAACCGGAGTGCGTATATCTGATGATTGGAAGATTTCAGCGCTTTCGTTTAATCCAGCACGTAACTTTAGGCTTGGTACAGAGATTGATCTATTGTTGGAAGACTTAAAAAATTACAATTTTGGAACAATTAAACGTAATTTAATTCTTCAATGTATTATTAACTCATTTGGTAAAGTTTTCTTTGACCAATCCAATTCAAAGATACTGGAAGAACTGGCAATTCGAGGAGATTTCATAGATATTACGCGAGCTACATTAAGCAGTATTAAAAAAGCGGTTCGCTTTTTACACGAAGAATTGTGGGTACTTAATTCTAAATTGTTACCCTACAATAACCAGTTAATTTTTATTACCGACTTCTTTGCCAAATCATTAAATCCAACTAATGAAAGTTTGGTAGCTTTGAAACGATGGTTTTGGATCACATCTTATTCTGGCTATTTTACAATATACAACTTAAGTAAACAACGTCTAGCTTATAATGAATTCCAATATTTTATACAAAACTCGCAGCATGATCCCGTATATATTGATAAGCCAGGAAAAAAATTCGCAGTAACAAAGATTCCTATACGAATCAGTATGGGTAGCGTTCGTGCAAAATCACTCGCTTTATTAATGCTAAATAGGATAAAGGAGCACTTTAATGTAGTCACGGAAGTTTCTGATTTCAAAATTGTACCATTGTTTAAAACGGACGATAGGGATATCGATATTACAACTGAAAATCAAGTGGTTGTTGTAGAAATTCCGAATGGCCCAAAAAGCGGAAGACTGAAAGAGCTAACTGCTTGGCTAAGTTCAAATCAAGATTTATCAGCTTTCTTCATATCCTCTGATGTTAAGCAAGCCTATCAACAAGGAGAAAACTTTAGCGAAATATTGGAAAAAAGAAAACGAGAGATAATATTTATTGAAAAGCTTTTTGTAGAAGAATTGGATATGATCTATGAAGAGTCATAGGCCATGTTAATTAAATTAGTATTATAGGTCAAAATAAATCTTCAAAACACGTAGAGGCGCGATACCCCGCGCCTCTACAACATATATGGATACAAATTAGGGCTTAATAATGAAACCTCACAAAGGCCTCCATCGCCTGGTATTCCGCCAAACCTAAACGGTCATAAGCCTGAGCTGTTTCCCGGTTTCGATCTTCTGCTCTTACCCAAAACTCCCTGGCATCATCACCCGGGAACACCGCCCTGTCTTTCTGCGACTGGTGCTTGAAGATGGCGTTCCGCTTGCGGAGTACTTCCTGCGGTGATAGCGGCACGGCCATTTCTATTTCGTAAGTTTCAAACTCTTTCCATGCACCTCGGTACATCCACACCCAGCAGTCTTTTACCCAGTCTTCGGTGGCTCTTAGTTTTCTTAAGGCGGCTATTACAATGTTAAAGCATACCAAATGCGTTCCATGCGGGTCGGCAAAGTCGCCGGCTACGAATACCTGTTGTGGTTTTACTTTGTTCAGCAGTTCCATGGTCAACTCTACGTCCTTGTCGCTTACCGAGTTCTTTTGTGTTTTGCCTGTCTCATAAAATGGCAACGCCTGGAAGTGGATATGGTTGTCATCCAATCCTGCATAACGTGCGCCTGAGATAGCTTCGGTTTTCCGGATAAACCCTTTTACATTCCGGATGTCTTGTGTATCGATCTGGTTGGGCTGTTTGGTCACGAAGAAAGCCCGCATATCTTCATACAGGTTTTTCAGGTGGGTATTGTCATCACCTATGCTCTGGTTAAAGTCGATAGCGAATTCCATGTAACGTAGCACATCATCATCCCAAACTGCGGTATTGCCTGAGGTTTGGTAAGCTACATGCACATCATGTCCCTGGTCTACTAACCTTATGAAAGTACCACCCATGGAGATCACATCATCATCCGGGTGCGGGGAGAAGATGATCGAGCGTTTTTTAGCAGGCAAAGCCCTTTCAGGACGTTGGCTGTCGTCTGCATCCGGTTTACCTCCCGGCCATCCGGTAATGGTATGCTGTATCTGGTTAAAGATGTCGATATTGATATTGTATACCGGGCCCTGCTCTACCGCCAATTGCGCCATACCGTGATTGTTGTAATCTTCTTCGGTCAGTTTTAGGATTGGCTTGTTTAGTGTATCTGATAACCAGATCACGGCTTTCTTTTTTAGCATGTTATCCCATACACAATCTTTAACCAGCCATGGGGTATTAAAGCGGGTCAGGTCTGCCGCTGCATCTCTGTCCAGTACAAATTCTACATGTTGTGAAAGTTGCAGATAAGTAGCCGGTACATCACCTGATATTTCTCCTTCTACCGCTTTTTTAATGATTGGCGCTTTCTTACCGCTCCAGGCCATCAGGATAATTTCTCTTGCTTTGAAGATGGTTCCGATACCCATCGTAATCGCTTTCACAGGAACATTGGCTTTACCACCAAAATCGCGGGAAGCATCATTACGGGTCAGGTCATCCAGAGTAACCAGTCGGGTACCTGAGTTAGGTGCTGAACCCGGCTCGTTAAAACCGATGTGCCCGGTACGGCCGATACCTAATATCTGAAGGTCAATTCCTCCTAAGGCATTGATCTTTCTTTCATACTCCAAACAAAAGGCAGGGATATCATCCTGCGGAAGGGTGCCGTCTGGGATATGCACATTAGCCTTATCAATATCGATATGTGAGAAAAGGTTCTCATACATAAAAGTGACATAGCTTTGAACCGCATTGGGCTTCATCGGGTAGTATTCGTCCAGGTTGAAGGTGATCACGTTTTTAAAGCTCAGGCCTTCTTCACGGTGTAAACGCACCAGCTCGGCATAAACGCCCAGCGGGGTTACACCTGTTGCCAGGCCAAGCACTACCTGTTCATTCCTGTCCTGTTTCGAACGGATCAGGTCGGCTATCCGCCTTGCTACGGATACCGAGGCTTCTTTCTGGTTTGCAAATACGCTCACCGGCAACTTCTCATACC
>JAFDZM010000050.1 GCA_018266915.1 Bacteroidota bacterium
CTAATTTGCCTCCCTCTGACCCTGAAAGTCTTCATAGTAAAGCATTTTTTGAAAGAGTTATCAATGATTTAGTGAAATTGCAAGGTATATTGGAAGGAAAAACGACCGGACCGTGTGAGGTAAAAAATCTGAGCTTGCGGCTTGCAGCGTAAAAAATACATTATAAGTCATCTTTCGCCAATTCGATTTCGCTGTTCTGCATCCAAAAATGAGAGCCGCAGCCATCCACAATCACTGAAGGCCATAGAGATACTTTTTTGTTTTTAATTTTTAACCTCCAATTTGGGTAGCGGCTTTTCATCAAATTCACTTCGACGCGCCTTCCGCAATTATCCGGGCACTTAAAAACAACCCATTTGTCAGTTATCTCTGATCCAACAATAAAAATTGTCGCTCCTGGGTCTTCTGGAACATCAGTAATGGATGATACACGCTTAATAGCTTGATATTGCTTTGAAGGTATTTTTCGCCAAAACAAATTTTTAATAAATTCAAATGGTTTCATTACTCTGGTCTCCATACAATATTCAAGAATTCACTGGCATCACCTCTTAACTGATAAACAGGGTCTCCACAAAAACATTCTTGCCTTGAAGGTCTACTATTTCGACGAATAATATTGTCTTCAAATTTTACAATAATTTCATTGGTTTTACGATCCTCTCCCATAAAACCTGTTAGTCGATGTAGAAATTCTGAGATTGCTAATGACGCCACATTGGTGGTAAATGGAATTACTGATGGTGCTGTGGTATCTAATTCATCAGCATATCCTTCTTTCTGTAATTCGATTAATCTTTCGGGGTCTAGCTCGTTCAGGGATTCAGCTTGTATCCGTCTGGCATTTATTCGTTCCCTGCAAAATAGACACGCATTGTCACCAAGGAGTGTTGTAACTCTTCCTTCAATCGATCTTATGGTTCCATCATCAGAATCAATTTTTACCCCCATATCAAAGACCGGTATGTGGTAATTCACAGCAAGGCGGTTTAAAATTGAGCGTCCCCACTGATCATCAGTGCATCCAAATACAACATCACAGTCTTTGAGCTTCTGGGCTGAGGACTGATAAGTGATCGGTTTGTTATCAATATGTACGCGTGTCCCGAGACCAATTCTGTGTACGTTGTTTTCAGCAATCACCGTCTTTTCAACACCGTCATCATTCGTCGTTGAACCGTACACTCTATTTACATTTGTCTGTTCAAAGGTTTGTCCATCAATGATAGTCATGGCACCAACCCCTAGCCGAGTCAATTGTTCAATAACTGATGACCCAGTGCCTCCGGCGCCAACAATACCCACATGTAACGTTTGAAGAACCTTTTGAATGTCTTCACCAAATGCCTTCACTTGGCGATCAAAAAATATCGGCAACGGCACATCCGTCGTCAGATTTGGAAAAAAACGAAATTTACTGCCAATAACTCGTATTAAGGATACTGGCTGTGTTGACCCATCCTCCAACCAAACTCGGCATATTGGCTTCTCTGCTGCCGACAATACCAAACTTGCATGAACACCAGGCGTCTTAATACGGTTATATGCTGTTCGAAATAATTTTTGTTCCTCTTCATCATCCTTTTGTGAATGATTTATGAACGCTTCGGGATGTGAATGAATAAACATGAATATATGTTTTGTCATATCCGCCCGCTTCATGACACGAAGAAAAGATCGGTTCTTTATCTTTATACTAGTCGCTGTCGCCTCTTCTATATCTTCAGGTGCAACCTGTATTATTTCGCGGACCAATAGCCGAGTCTCTTGCTCGCTTACAGACATTCTGCAAAGGGCATACGCGCCACGTTCTACTTGTCGATCACTAAACAAGTAGTCGACCAGGTCATCGTAAGTCTGTTCCTTAAATGTGAGAGTATATCTCATTGTTAAATGCCTTTTGCAATTTCTTGCTTCACTGCTGCAATAAAAGTCCTAATATTATCAATGCCACTACGCCATATATAATGTCGCGACCATCGCTGCCATGAAGCATCATTGTACATTTCATGAACATCACCGGCCTTTGGCCAGTTGCCATCTACAAGCTTTACATCTGGCGAGGTCCAGAACATATCAAGTGGATTGTCAGGGTATCCACTTATAACATTAATCAGTAGCGATGCGACATTAGGTTGATATGCGTCACCGAACTCAAATTGATTGATGATAAGGTAAACGCCTGAAGTGTGGGGCACAAGCTGATAGTCATATCCCTTGTCCTCAAGAAATTCTATATCAAGCTCAGGAAGCATAACGCTTAGGCCCCAGGGTTAAGATTCTTTTGAGCAGTATAAAGGTGGTCTCCATCCTTAAGGTCTACTTCCTTAGTATCGTTTTCAATTGGTTCATCATCTCCTTTTCCCTTAACCTCAAGAAACAGGTCATATGTTGTGGCATCAATGCTGCCCAGAATATATAACGCAGCGCCAGTGGTTGGTGAAGGGCTTTTGTATTCTTTCTTATCGATATGAATTGATACTTCCTTTGGTTTTTTGTCTTCGTTGCTCATATTTTTAACTATTAATTACCATATAAATTTAGTAATAATACACATTCCGATATGTAATATTTAGGTAATATATTCCTCTTTATACATACAAGCAAGAAAACGCCCGACTTCCCACATATGGGAACCCCGAAAAAAGGAATATATGCTATATACTAATGTTTTGTGTGCATAGAGAGGCAAATTAGTTCTCTAGGACTGAAAGTGCACAAAGCGGAAATAATAAAAACACTACCTCCAGAACTAAATCCTCTCCCTCTTCTGGGCATTTCTTTGAAAAAGAAGAGTTTTGGATAGAAATTGCGGATGAGTAGTAGAATTACGTGATATTATTGATGGTAAAACAAAGAAAAAAGCAGGGGTTACAGAATAGTTTTGAAACAAACTTATATTAAACAGCGTTATTGACTTAAGCAAGCTACAGTAAGGTAGAAAACAAGGCTTAGAAAGGAGTAATATCGCGATGGGACTTTTCAGTGATTTATACAATGCGATTGCCGGCGAAGGCGGTAGCAACGTGCATTCCGAGCCGAAGACCAGCTACACTGTTGATGACAGTGGCACCCACTCAGTAAGAAATTCAGATGTTGTCGTGAATCATAACAGCGGTGGCCACGATACTATGTGGTCTAATTCATCAGTCAACGGACAGACAGGTGCAGCGAACTACAATGAAGGTGCACATGGACCGGATTTCAAACACTAATATTGTTTAATTCACTGGAACTATGGGCTATACTGGGTTTGTAGTTCCAGTTTTTTATGACTTCTCTCGAATATAAACTCCTACCAATTATTCAACTTATACAACAAGAAGATTTTGCCAAAGCACGGGAGGCATTTGTTGCTCTTGACGTTATTGATTCGCCTGAGCATTTAAACCAACCCAAAGAAACTAGACTACTTATTTGGGCCTTATATGAGTTTTTAGTACTCGGCAATGATCATTATGCTACCAGGGCAGATATTCTTAAATCCTTTCAGAATATCCGCGACAAATGAACATACGCTTAAAAGGTGCAATCAGATCGAATTAAAAAACGCCAGTAGTTAAAACTAAGCGTTTAAAATCTAATTTATTCAAACAATTTACCCTGCACACCCTGACTCATCCATGGTGACCTCGTAGGCTCAACCTCCCTATCAAATCTCTTGTCTTTGGATTTGACAGTCGGCCGCAGCCAAATGTAGCTTTCTTCCGGATTAGTAAACTCAATGTAGTAGGGGTAATGATAGCCATCCTTCAGTATTGTTCCGGTTCGATATCCCCGGTAAAAGGAGTTGGCGAGTGTATCCATATGTGCTATTTCTCCAGTGAGGGAATAAAGTAGCATATTCGCTAATGCCATTTTGCAACATATCTCGTCTATATCAGCTCCGTAGAATCGCAGGTGCCTGTTGATTTTGGCTGCTAATAACAACATCCTACCTGAACCACATGCCGGATCATACACCGTTTGATCTGATTGCAATGTTTCAATGCCTGTAATTAAGGCCATTAATTCTGCAACGGGTGTTGGAGTAAAGAACTGGCCATTTTGGCCTTTCGAAATGTACTGCTCATACAATTCTCCTAGAGGGTCGTTAAAGCCTTCAGCTAGCTCACCTACTTCAGTTAACAAGGCTATATGGAGTTCCTTATCCTGATAGGCAGCTAATTTATTCAAAGCAATAGCTTGTTCTTCCTCATTTTCATAGTATTTGAATGCAATAAGGAAGTGATCGAGTAGGTTACAAAATGCTGTTGAGTAATTTTGAGCATGTGCATACTGCTCAAAAAGGGCGAATAGTTTCTTTGTATCTTTCATATGATGAACTGTTTGCAATGAGTATTGCACAGTTCACTTTTATTTGAAAGATTGGTACTTATCCCCAGTTATCGTCTTTAAAACTAATTTACCTCCCTTACCGTCACTCACTCCTATTGATACCCTGTACTCATGGAAAGAGCACATCGGATTTTTCCAAATACATTACGAATGCATCGCAAAGCTGCGGGGTATACACAACGGCAAGTTGCATCTCTCTTAAGTCTGCATGACACTGTTCCTATTTCCGCCTGGGAGAAAGGGATGACACTTCCCAATACCGCCAATCTCATTAAGCTATGCTTGCTATACCGAACACTCCCTAATGATTTGTACAGTGACCTCGTTTCCGCTTTTCGCGAAGAGTTGGAAAGGAAAGAATTTGAACAATTCAGTCGTACCTAATGCCGGTATTGAAGTATCTATTTTTATCGTGTCCGATAGATAATGGATAAAGGACATTTAGATTTTCTTTAACTCGAACTTGTATGATACCTCTCTATCGAGCGATGCAATCGAAATAAAATATAAAAACGAGCGAACGACCGATGCAATTAATAGTAATCACTTTAATCTATGAAGCACATCAAACACTATTCAGAGCCGTATACCCCTGAAGAAATTCAGCTAGCCAATGAAATTGCAGACCGGCTGCAAGACCCTGCCGCTCTCACCCAATTTCTGCGCTACGCTAAACAGTTCCCGCATGACTTTCTTCGTCAGGCCCTCAACAAGGCTTGCTCAACGCCAGACTCCCAAGTTCTGAAATCCCGTGCAGCCATCTTCGTCAATAGTGTGAATCAGTATAAACGATTTGGCTATGGTTATTCTCGGAATTAGCATCGGCACCAGGACGTCCGGTATTGCAATCATCTCCAAGCGAGGATTAATAGAGTGGCAGACCTTATCCTTTAAGAATTCCTGGTCTGAGCAGAAGGCGGACTATATCATCAGAAGCTATGAGCGATACGTGAAGCGGCATAAGGTGACGGTGATTTCAGTGAAGATACCGCCAGCCAGCCATGTTTCAGCCGCGCTCATGCTGCTGATGGAAAAGCTTGTTGCCATGTGCACCTATCATGGCTGTACAGTGGAATACACCACCAAGAAACAACTTAAAGCGGCAATGCCGGAAGTGCAGAATACCAGACAGCTGATTACCTACACCGCTCATCTGTACCCGGTACTTGAACACAGCGTGCAAAAGGAATTAGCCAACCGCAGCAAGTATCATCACAAAATGATCGAAGCGGTGGTTGTAGCGCATCATTCGCAATACCGGGAAAGTTCTCCACCGGATTAGTCCTCGACAACTAATATGCCTCCCTATTGGGGAGGCTTTTTTATTGGTATCTTTAAGTAAAGAAAGAATTCATTCACAACTAAATACTTATCACATGCAACAACAAAAACGAGTCGGCATCTGGCTCAGAGTCAGCACCGACATGCAAGTCAAAGATGACAGCCCTGAGCACCATGAGCAGCGTGCTAGATATTATGCACAATCCAGAGATTGGAATGTGTTGGAGGTGTATCGATTAGATGCTGTAAGCGGCAAATCAGTTATGTTCCACCCGGAGGCAAAGCGTATGCTTGCCGATGTGCGCAGCGGCCACATTACAGGCTTGGTATTCTCCAAGCTTGCACGATTGGCCCGCAACACCAAAGAGCTGTTAGAGTTTGCTGAAATCTTCAGGACTGAACAAGCGGACCTCATATCACTAGCAGAAAACATTGATACCAGCACGCCAGCGGGCAGGCTGTTCTTCACTATCATTTCCGCTATGGCGGAGTGGGAGCGGGAGGAAATCGCAGCGCGGGTGGCAGCATCAGTACCAGTACGAGCAAAGCTTGGTAAATCGCTTGGTGGCGCTGCATCATTTGGCTATCGCTGGCAAGATAATGCGCTGGTCATCGATGAACAAGAAGCGCCAATTAGAAAGCTTTTGTATGAGCTTTTCCTAAAGCATCAACGCAAAAAAGCCACCGCAACAGCTCTTAATAAGCTTGGGTATCGCACGAGAAACGGCAGTCTGTTCTCTGGAACCACGGTTGAACGTCTCTTACGCGATTCCACTGCCAAAGGAGAACGCGTGGCTAATTACACCAAAAGCCTTGGTGAGAAAAAGCATTGGATTATGAAGCCGAAAGAAGAATGGATTATTATTCCGTGCCCGGCAGTCGTTTCGGCTGAACTGTGGAATCAGTGCAATAGCATTCTTGATGGCCAGTATAAAAAGCGGGTAAAGCCAGGCAGATCAGCGGTGCACTTATTGTCAGGGTTAGTAACCTGTCACTGCGGGAAAACGATGTATGTATTTCACAATACAAAAATCTATTCCTGTAGAGGGTGTAGGAACCGGATTTCCGTTGAGGATATTGACGAAATTTATCAACAGCATCTTGAAGAGTACCTCAATGGTATCAACATTCATGATTATCTCAATGAATCAGATCATATCTTGAAAGAAAAACAGCAGCTGTTAGAAAGCACTCTGAAAGATCGGAATCGGCTTAGTAAACAAGTAGCTACGCTAATTCAACTACGTGCTGATGCGGAGTTAGACAAAGAGCGATTTAAGGAACTCTACCAGCCCCTTGAAGTGCAATTACAACAACTCGACGGGTATTTACCTGAATTGGAAGCGGAGATCGATATACGGTCAATGCAGCGCCTCTCCAGCGAAACCATTCTGGAAGATGCAAAGCAATTGAGCCAACGATGGGCAAACTTAGAATTCAGGGAAAAAAGAGCGATTGTAGAGGCCATCACCACCAACGTCATCATTGACAAGGCGGATATTACCATCACATTGGCGTACCATCCTCCTCCTTCTCAAAATGGTGGAAATAGGTCACGCAACTTCAGGGATTCATACTGGCTATCAGCATTACATTGGCAGGGTAATCCACCGAGAGTTTGGCTCTTGAAACGGTAATCCTCCGTTCTTCCAGTGGTTGCCGCATCACTTCAAGCACTGTACGCTTAAACTCGGGTAATTCATCCAGGAACAATACGCCGTTATGAGCCAGTGATATCTCGCCCGGCTGCGGGTTACTTCCGCCGCCGACAAGGGCGACGTCACTAATGGTATGATGGGGTGAGCGAAACGGCCTCACCGTTACCAAGGCATCTGTCGCCGCCATTTTACCCGCTACCGAGTGAATCTTGGTAGTCTCCAGCGATTCATTCAGGCTCAGTGGTGGCAGTATAGATGGCAGCCGCCTTGCCAGCATGGTTTTACCTGCACCAGGCGGACCAATGAGAATCACGTTATGGCCACCTGCAGCAGCTATTTCTAAAGCACGCTTGATATTTTCCTGGCCTTTTACATCACTGAAATCACTATCGTAGTTATTCAGGCTATTAAAAAACTCTTCCCGTGTATTTACTATTTCGGGAGTTAGCTGCAAATCACCATTAAGAAACCCTGCTACTTCGCTAACGCTTTCCACCCCATAAACTTCCAGGTCATTTACAATAGCTGCTTCACGGGCATTTTGTTTGGGCAGGATAAATCCCTTAAAGCCTTCTTTTCGTGCTTGTATGGCTATAGGTAAAGCGCCTTTTATCGGCTGCAAACTTCCGTCGAGCGAAAGTTCACCCATGATAATATATTTCTGCAGGTTTTCATTATCTACCTGACCGGAGCCGGCGAGTATCCCTACGGCTATCGGAAGATCATATGCCGAGCCTTCCTTACGGATGTCTGCAGGGGCCATGTTGACGATTATTTTTTGCCGCGGCATCCGGAAATTATTGGTTTGCAGGGCAGCCTCTATACGTTGCATAGATTCACGCACAGCGTTATCTGGCAAGCCAACAATCAAATAGAACGGTTTGGCGCCGCCACTTATATTTACTTCAATGGTTATTGTAGTGGCCTCAATGCCATACACCGCGCTCCCGAAAGTTTTGACTAACACAATGGATAAAGTTTATTCTATGCGAAAGATATAGAATTTTTGCGAGGGAAGGAAAAATTACATGCCCAAGGCTAAGAAATCCCCATCAATAATAAGCAGCTTAACACCGTCTTTAGAAACTGAGCGGTGACTGCTCAATCCGTCAGAAACAACATAGGTCATACCGGCTGTTAAAGTGAATTCCTCGCCGCTCTCCAACTCGCTTACAAATTCACCTTCTAAACAATGCACGATATGACCTTTTTGGCACCAATGGTCGGCCAAATAACCAGCCGAATAGTTTACTATCCTAATGCGCAACCCGGGAAATTGTATGGTTTGCCATGTGGCTTCGCCTCTTTCGCCGGGATGTATGGTCTTTACAATTTCTGACCAGTTAATGGTTTGAAAATCAATATTCGATAGGCTCATTTATACCGCTGTGAACAGCATAAAGCTACAAATAATGATCACGTTTACCAGTACAATAACCGATATCCTGTTCATATTATGACCGCTGAAATGAGCCAGCCGGGTATTCAACCGGGTCAGCCAACGGTTATTCAAAAGAACCATGTAATTAAACAGCATAAAAGACGCCGCCCCAAACAAAATAACCAGATCTATACCCGGCCCCGCCGCTATCCATTGCGATCGTAATATCACCTGACCTAAAAGCATGGCCGTTGTCAGCGCGATGATCAACAAAAAGCTCACATTAAACAGTGATTTGAATTGGGGTAATTTACCCTGGCCGAAATTCCTGAATATCCACCTGTAAGACGGTACATAAATGGATTGATAAGTCCTGCTCATAGTTATAAATGATTAAAGGTTAACGGCTTACAAATGCCCGTAGGGGAAGGCACCTGTTTGTGATTTATTTGGTTTAGTGTTATAACGCTTATATTAAAATAAAAGTATATTATTTTGAAATATTTTATTTAACAAAACAATATACAGAAATAAGGCCCCAGCACCAAATAATATGAAATTATTGAATTGCCTCTTTTACTTCAAACGTGGCCAGTAAATTTATATTAGGATCAACTGCTATGGCCGCAGGTTTAGACTTTACCGGGATAGAAATAGTAGTTACTTTATTTTTAACCGATACAACCTGGGTTTTACCTGCAATAGATAATTCCAACTGTAAATCAAATGCGATGGCCTGTTTTTGGGTCACCGTTAGATCGACTGCTTTTTTCGCTGCGTCATAATGCCACGTGATATTCAGGTGAGGAGCGCCACCGGTGTAGATCCATTGCTTAAAAAATTGCTGCAGATTTTGCCCACTGGCGGTTTCCAATTCGGTACGCAGGTCTTCGGTATTGGCATTTTTGCCGTCATATTTTTTATAATAAGCGCGAATGCCTTTCCAGTACGCCTCATCACCCAGTTTACGACGGAGCATATGTAACACCCAGCCTCCTTTCTGGTAACTATTGGCATTCAGCAGTACCATATAATTATCATGAACGGTAGTGTCCACCACTGGCGTTTTCCTTTTCTTCTCAAAATCAAATACTGTTTCCCGGTCAGCTTTAAGACGTTGCTTTAAAGTATCTATGCCGTATTTGTGTTCGAGGTAAACGTTGGTCATATAAGTAGCAAAACCTTCACTCAACCATAGATGACTAAAATTAGTTTCGCTTGCTGCATCACCGAACCATTGGTGGGCTATCTCATGCGCCATCAGCTCTTCAATTCCCCTGTCGCCCACTGATTCTTCGAAATAAAAAATACAGCTTGAATTTTCCATTCCTCCGAATATGGTTTTTGATTGCACATTGGCCAGTTTTTCAAAAGCATAAGGCCCAACTTTATCCATATAATAAGCCAGGATTTCTTTTGCTACAGCATAACTCGCAAAGCCTTTGTCCTTATTTTCAGGGAAAACATAGGTATAAACCGGAATATTATTAACGTCACCTGTATGATCTATTGCAAAATCAGCCACGCCGATCACCATTACCTTGGTAGGGCATTGCGCTTTTTCACTCCAGTGGGTCAATTTCATATTATCCGGCAAGGCCTTTTCATCAACCTTTAAACCGTTGGATACTACCTGGTAATGGTCTGGCGCAGTTACTATGAAATCAACGGTCGCTTTATCAGCAGGCTCATCCACACAGGGCAGCCAATTGTGGGCACGGTTAGGCCAATTGTCCCCAAAAAAAGTACGATGCCCAAACTTATTGGTGGAAATGATTAACCCGTCGGCAGGGATACCGCTGTAAGTAATAGTATAAATATGCTCTGATCCTGCTTTTGCCGGGTCAGTAATCGTTATATCATCAGCATTTTGCTGGAACGATATAGGTTTACCGTTCTCGGTTATGCTGCTTACCAGCATACCTTTTCCGTTTGTTTTTTGCTTTACGAGGTTGACTTGGAAGGATTGTGCATCTTTCAGATAGCGCAAGCTTACGTCAGCCTGTCCTTTTATCGTATCATTCTTATCATTTAATTGAATGTTGAAGCCATAGTGTTGTACATCGATAACTGCACCGGGAGACTGTGCACTGGCTGATAAACAAAAAAGCAAGCAAAGAGAAAACAGGCAAAGGATATACTTTCGCATAGTTGATTATTGATAAGGCTAAAGATAAACTATTTAAACAAAAAGAGCGGCCCGGGCCGCTCTAAGGTTATTTTAGCATATATTCTAAATTCGGAATTCGTACTTCCGAATTCCGAAATCATTTACCTCGGCATTCTTCTCATCATGCTGGCCATTGCAGCCGGATTGCTCATTTGCTTCATCACTTTGCGCATATCCTCAAACTGTTTGATTAGTCGGTTTACCTCCTGCAAGTTGGTTCCCGAACCTTTAGCAATACGGTTACGACGGCTCTGATTGATAGAATCCGGATTTTCCTTTTCAAATGGCGTCATCGATAGGATGATCGACTCGATATTTTTGAAAGCGTTATCATCCACCTCCACATCCTTCATCATTTTACCAACGCCGGGTATCATGCCCATCAGGTCCTTCATGTTACCCATTTTCTTGATCTGCTGTATCTGGCTGTAGAAGTCGTTGAAGTCGAACTTGTTTTTGCGGATTTTCTTTTGCAGTTCGGCAGCTTCTTTTTCGTCGAACTGCTGTTGTGCACGTTCAACCAGCGAAACCACGTCGCCCATACCCAGGATACGAGATGCCATACGATCCGGGTGGAACACGTCCAGCGCTTCCATCTTCTCGCCGGTACCTATGAATTTGATCGGCTTATTCACCACCGATTTGATCGACAGCGCTGCACCACCGCGCGTATCACCATCCAGCTTGGTTAAAACCACGCCAGTAAAATCAAGGCGATCATTGAACACTTTCGCGGTATTCACTGCATCCTGACCAGTCATGGAGTCGACAACAAACAATATCTCATGTGGATTTACAGCAGCTTTTACCTGCTCAATTTCCTTCATCATGGCCTCGTCAATCGACAAACGACCGGCGGTATCCACAATCACTACGTTATTGCCATTCTGCTTAGCCTGTGCAACACCCTCTTTTGCTATGGCAATGGGGTCTTTCGATTCCAGGTTAGCATAAACCGGGATGCCGATCTGCTCACCCAAAACTTTCAACTGCTCAATAGCAGCAGGGCGGTACACGTCGCCAGCTACTAACAGAGGCTTTTTATTTTTTTGTGATTTTAGAAAATTTGCCAGTTTACCGCTGAAGGTGGTTTTACCGGCACCATTCAACCCTGCTATCAGGATCACTGTAGGCGTGGCCGGGAAATTCAGATCAGAGGTGCTGCCGCCCATCAGTTCGGTCAGCTCATCATTCATGATCTTGGTGAGCAACTGACCAGGGGAGATAGAGCTCAATACATTTTGACCGATGGCTTTTTGCCTCACCTCATCGGTAAAAGTTTTGGCGGTTTTATAGTTAACGTCGGCATCCAAAAGGGCCTTGCGGATCTCCTTCATGGTTTCAGCCACATTGATCTCGGTAATAGAACCTTGTCCCTTCAGAACCTTAAACGCCCTGTCGAGTTTATCCGAAAGATTTTCAAACATGAGTATAAAATACTTTAATCTTTAAATTGAGGATGCAAAGTTAAGATTTTGAAGCAATTTCCACTCCGTTGAAAGTCAAAAACTATGGGAACGTATATGTGACCCCCATAGCTAACCCTTCTGTTGCCTGCGGTCGGTTAGAGGTGTTTTTGTCATACAGGAAGGTACCGTTCATGGTCACATTGATGAGACGATTTACTTTGGCAGTTAATGTCGCATCCAAACGATGGGTGGTATAAGCCAATGCCTGCTGATAGGGGATAAACAGTGCATAACGTGCATTGATGTGGAAGTTCGGCATCAGGTCCTTATCAATGGCAGCTACCAGCTGGAATGCCAGTTTATTATCAAATGTATGATCTATCTTCACCCCATAATTGTCCGGTTGGTTGCGGTGGATGGTGGTGTCGACCACAAAGGTTTGCTTAGCTGTTCCGGTGCCTAAACGCAGGTCGAAATATTTTACAGGTTTATACTCAAAACCTAATGACTCGGTAAAATAACCCGGCGACATGAAGTTTGATATCAATAAGCCGTTGTCAACCGCATTACCGGCAGCATCGGTATAAGTATAACCTGGCGCAAATTGCGATTCAAAGCTAACCGAACCGAATAAATACCAGTGTTTTGATAACTGCGTTGCGATCTTATTGTCCAGGAATATACGGTCATTTGTTTTGCGTGATGTCTGTCCCTTGTTTTTTGCCACACCATATTGCAGGTTTAATTCTGTGGTATAATCCAACGGAGATTTGTTGTATTCGGTCTTAAAATCAAAATTGGTTCCAAGCGCTAACGAGCTCACGCCACCTGCGCTCCAGTTGCTGGTAAATGCCGATTGGTTAAAATTTAATCCAAAAACAATGGTTTTGCGCCAGTAGCTTACTTTATAATCCAGTAATTGCACCGGTATTTGTTCCTGGCTTATCTGTAATGGCCTAACACGTATCGGCAACGCATTTTGGCGGGGTTCCAGGCGGTACTTATTCAGCAAATTGGTGTCAACTTTTAGGGTGTCGGTATTTTGCGCGAAAGCGATAGAGAACGGAAATAGAAGCAGAAGTAACCCAAGACCTATTTTTGACATTGTGACGCAAATTAAAGCAAAATCAAGTTTGTTTTAAAATGGATTCGGTTTTTATAACAATAAATTCATTATGTTTATTGCCTGTAAACCAATCATAACCTAAATAATACAGATGAGCAGAAGGCTCCTGATCTTACTCCTTTTCATATCCTCCAATGTATTTGCGCAAGACGCAGACTTTTTTAAACCCGACTCAGTTAGGCGAAAAATCAAGGCAATTAAGATAAATACTTCATTACATATCGACGGTGTAATGAACGAGCCCGAGTGGAATCTTACACTGCCATCTTCCCATTTTATACAGGTTGAACCGCACCAGGGCCAGCCCAGTGACTTCCAAACTGATATCCGCGTTCTTTACAATAAACAGTATTTGTATTTCGGCATATTTGCTCATGATCCCTTAGGTAAAAAAGCTATCCGTGCTACAGATTTCATGCGTGATTTTGATTACCTGAAACATGACCTGGTAACCCTTGCTTTTGATGGCTTTAATGATAAACGTAATGCCATGGCCTTTGCCACCAACGCTTACGGTGTTCAGCGGGATTACCTGGCTTTTGATGATTTGCTATTTGATGTGGATTGGAACGGATTGTGGGAAGTACGTACAACACGTGGCGATTCTGGCTGGGTGGCGGAAATTGCCATCCCCTGGAAAACCTTACGTTATCCCAAACGGGCGGACACCGTTCAAAGCTGGGGATTTAATATGTACCGCAACCGGCGATTAACCAATGAAATATCCGCTTTTTCACCATTTCCCAGGGTGTTTGGGGCAACTCGCATGGATTATGCCGGCGAGTTAATCAACCTGCAGCCACCGCCGCCAAGTACCAATATCCGTGTGCAGCCTTATTTTTTGACTTCCTATGACCATTATACTAACATCGATGCCGGGGCCAAACCATCCGGAACTAATTATAAAGTTGGTGGTGATCTGAAATGGGCGCTCAATCCCAACTCTGTACTTGACCTAACTGTTAATACCGACTTCGCCCAGGCCGATGCGGACCAGCAGGTGAATAATGTGACGTTGTTCTCAGTGTTCTTTCCGGAGAAAAGGCAGTTCTTTCTTGAAAATGCTTCCTTGTTCAGTTTTGGGATAGCGCAAGCGGGTGATGGCTCGGGCGGGAGTATGCACATTCAGCCATTCAACAGCCGCTCGATAGGTTTGGATACGAGTGGTAATCCTATACCCATTATAGCAGGCGGGCGGTATGTTTACCGTTCGGACAAATTGAATTACGGGATGATCGCCATGCGGCAGGGGAGCTATAATGATTCACCTGAGACTAATTTTTTTGTTGGACGGCTATCTGAAAACTTTGGCAATCAAAACAGGATCGGGGCGTTGGTCACTTTAAAGAATCAACCGGATCATTCTAATATCGAAAGCACTATTGACGGCTTTTTCCGCTTAAGCGAGTCTAATTCCATCAACACCATTTTTACGCATACCATTTCAACTGATACTAAGCAACAGGGTTTTTCCGGTTTTGCTCAATATTACAACTCGACCAATCATTACAAGATCTGGTGGACAGAATCCATCGTCACCAAAAACTTTGATCCCGAAATGGGTTTTGTGTCCCGCCAGGATGTGATCGGCACTACGCCGGGCATGAACTACTATTATCGTGGTGATCTTCTGCCCTTTAAAAGTATCCTGAGAGCTTTCGAACCGGGCATATTACCAGAGCTGTACTACCAGGCTTCATCAGGCAAATTTGAGGAGTTCGACCTCCCGGTTTGGCCCATCTGGTTTAACTTTCAAAGCGGAGCATATTTTGGTTATGGATTTACGCCTACATTTCAGCACTTATTTACTCCATTTCAACCATTGGGTGTAAACATTCCAGTGGGCGACTACCGCTTTACGCGGCAGGGAATCTTAGTAAGCACCGATCCTTCAAAAATTGTGAATTTACTAATTAATTACAGTTGGGGGGCCTACTTTAACGGCAAACTAAATTCAGGTGATTGGAAACTGCAGTTTGCACCGATTCCTTATATATCGCTCACGGGCGAGTATAACCGGAATAGTTTTACAGGTGTGGGTGATCCGGTTACTACCAAAGTTGTGAATTTATATATCCTGCAAGGTCGTTTTGCATTAAATCCGCGCGTACAATTGAGTGGCTTGTATCAGAAAAATTCTTTAGATAACAGTCAGTCTTATAATATCAGGTTCTCATGGGAGTTTGAACCACTGTCTTACCTGTATTTAATTTACAACCACGGGTCATACACCAATTTGCTTCAACCCAATTCAGCGGAAGATCATTTGATAGCTAAGATCAGTTACCTGAAACAGTTTTAATCGGGTTTGGTGGCGGGCTTGTTTACGTTCAAAGGCTGTTGCGGATAGTAAAGCCTTTTATTGCGCAGGTACCTTTTCAGGCTGTTGCGGATGTAAGTGATAAATTCATATTCCGTTGCCGTAGTCACTATAAAATAACCCGGACGATAATGTCGCATAAAGTCTGTCAGGTCAGGTTCTTTCAGCTTCGTGATATTGGCAACGTAGGAGTGATTAAACCGATAGTCGATCACATTTTGCTGATAATCCTCTTCAATAATTCCCTGTAAATGTTTTGCGTTCCGCCCGGTACGGCTTAGCGAATTCCAAAGCGCATCTATACTTATACCAGCGCCACCACCGGAAGGTGTACTGAGAATGCCATCATATGCACTTGACCCATATGCTTTATTAAAACTTTTCCTGGTTGCCTGCAATCGCTGCAATGGCGTAACCAGTGTATCCTTAATATCCACCTGTCTCAGTGGAATAGCTATGCGTTTTAGTGAGATGAGCAGATTGGAATTGTCCTTAACCGTAAGCGTATCGGCCAAGTAATCGAGTTTCAGAAAAACCAGTTTGTCGCCTGGCTTGGCATCGATCTTAAACTCGCCTTTCAGGTTATTGTAGAAGGATTCGCCCGAAGTGAGGTTCATGATATTGGTGCGGGCGATGCGTTCCTTGGTGTCATTATCATAAACAACCCCTTCAAGCGGATTTTTATAATTAACTACCGGCTGCTTGTCCTGGGCATGGGCCCTGAAAAACAATCCGCAAAAAAGTAACAGCAGCCCAAGTCTCATTCTAAATTTAAAATTAAGCTTTCGGCTGTGCTTCATGCCACAATTTAACAAAAATTAACATCACTATTTCACTACAACGAGCTTCTGGCCAATCTTAATGTTGTTGTCCTGAAGGTTGTTTAACGCTTTCAGATCTTCAACAGTTATGCCAAAACGCCGCGAAATAGAATATAGTGTGTCGCCGGTAACCACCGTGTACAATTTATTGGCCGTATCGGTTTGTACGGCAGAATCCTGCTTTGCAACAATTGTGTTATCATTTATTTGTGTCAGCACCCGGGTTTCACGATTCTCTTTTTGTGGCTCGGTTTCCGGAGTATCGTACTGGGTCAGATTATACTTCTGAATGATATTGATCAGTAAATTGGGGTAATTTGGATTGGTTGCATAACCCGCGTCTTTTAACCCTTTGGCCCAACCTACATAATCGTTTTTATCTAATTGGAAAAGCTTGGAGTAACGCGGACGTTTTAAGAATTCGGAATGATCACGGAAGGAATCTTCCGGCTTATCATACACCCTGAAGCAATCATTATGAGCATCGTCATCCTTATAATATCCTTTACCTTTCCAGTCGCTGGTGCATTTGATGCCGAAGTGGTTGTTTGCAACTCTGGCCAACTCGCCATTTCCACTGCCTGACTCAAATAAGCCCTGGGCAAGCGTGATACTTGCCGGAATACCGTACAAATTCATCTCCTGTATGGCGATGGTTTTGAAACGATCAATATAAGTCAGCGAGGTAAAAGGTGTATAGTTTTTAATCCCTTCGCGGTTGTCTCTTTGAACGATTGCATTGTTCCGGCGTGCCTCGTGATTGCTGATCAGGCCATTATGAACCGAACAGGAGCTAAATAATATTGCATAAAGAATGATAGCAGTAAAAAGTGCGGTTTTGCGCATAAGCAATAAATCTTAACAAATGGTATAAAATCTACGCCAAACTTAAGATTTAAAAATAAAATTATTACTTAGCTTCTGCTAATTGCTTCTGATCCTCAGGATTTTCATCATAAGCATTCAGATTATACTTGCGAATAATAGCTAATACCTGTGCCGACCACTTGTGGCTACTGCAGTACCCGCTTCTTTGGATGCCTTTTGCCCACGCTGTGTAATCGTAATGGGTAAGGTTTTCGGCCAGGTGGCTGAATTGAGGCCGGGTTGTCATGATTCGGGCAAAATCCTGGAAGGACTCCATCACCGAGCTATATTTTTTATAAAAGGTGCGTACTTTTTTATTGTCGTAAGTATATGTGTGTGCGTCATAGCCTTTTACACCGAACTGGTTGTTCAGGTTCCTTGCTATTTTGCTATTGCCGTTACCGGATTCGTGCATGGCTACAGCCAATACAATGCTAGCCGGAACGCCGGTTTCGTGCATAATACGCACAGCGTTATCCTTAAATTTCTCGATATAGGATTGTGAAGTGTTTTGGGCCGAAGCAACCAAAGTTGACACAATTAGGGATGTAATCAGTAATAGTTTCTTCATAATCTACTTTTTTCTAATGAGCATGATACCATCACGAACCGGGAGAATTAGTTTTTCAACCCGTGTATCATTGGCAATCACATCATTAAGTTCTCTGATCGATCGGGTATCGGCATCGTCTTCATTGCCGTAAACCTTCCCTTTCCACAGAACATTATCAATTATAATTAGTCCGCCTGACCTTACTTTGTCAAATATTAACTGAAAATAATGTAAATTATTCTTTTTATCTGCATCGATAAAAACAATATCAAAATTATTTTCTTCCATTTCTACGATAATCTCGGCTGCCTGGCCGAAGTGTAGCCTTATTTTTTTATCCACATCTGTGGATTTAAAGTGTTGGACGAGCATCTCTTCCAGCTCGCGGTTCACTTCCATGGTATGGATAATGCCGTCTTCTGTCAATCCTTCAGCAAGGCAAATAGTGGCATAGCCCGTAAACGTTCCTATTTCTAAGATACGCTTCGGCAGCATCATTTTGCTGAGCATGCTTAACAGTCTGCCCTGGTAATGGCCCGACAACATATGAGGCCGCAACACCTTTAAATAGGTATCGCGATTGATCTTTTGCAATGTCGCGGGTTCCGCGTCGCAATGATCTTCCAGGTAGAGCTGAAGGTCATGAGGTAGGATCTCCATTGCGGCAAAGGTACAAAAAATTAATTTAATGGAAATTTTGGGTGGTTTAAGCGTTGATTATCAGCGCTCAGGCAAATTTCTGCATCCACGACTGCAGCAGTATCACCGCCGAAACCGTATCCACCAATTCCTTGTTCTGCCTCGCCTTTTTGCCCATACCACTTTGTGCAATAGCGGCCGATGCCATTTTGGAAGTGAAGCGTTCATCCAGCATTTCAACCGGAATTTCGGGAAAGTTTTTTTTGAGCAAATTCACAAAACCCTTTACATGAATAGCTGATTGCGAAGGAGTATTATCCATTTGTTTAGGTTCACCTACTACAAAGCGTTCAACCTGTTCGGTTCGCAGATATTTTTTCAGATAATCGATAATATCTTTCGGATGTATTGTATCTAATCCCGTTGCGATGATCTGCATAGGGTCTGTCACCGCAATTCCGATGCGCTTGGTACCGTAATCGAAAGCCATCACCCTCATTTGAGATGTGAGATATAAGATGTGAGATATGAGAGCATGCTCAAAGATAAGCCTATACAAATGACTTAGTGTAAAAATGCTAAAGAAATTGCAGGTCGTCTCACTTCTCATATCTCACATCTCAAATCTAATTCTTAATTTGCACCAAATGCAGTTTAAACATATAGCGGGGCAACAAGCTGTGAAGCAAAGGCTTATTAATACGGTGAAAGACAACCGGGTGAGTCATGCGCAGTTGTTTTTGGGACCGGAAGGTTCCGGAAGCCTGGCCCTTGCTGTTGCTTATGCGCAATATTTATCCTGCGAGGACCGCAAGCCGGATGATTCCTGCGGGCTTTGTGCATCTTGCCGCAAGTATCAGAAATTAATGCACCCTGATCTGCATTTTTCGTATCCTTTCTTCGCAAAAGACAAAAATGATACGGCACTCACTTTTATTGAGCAATGGCGTGAGGCATTATCTGCTAATCCATACCTGAGCCTTGATATCTGGCGGAGTTACCTGGATGCAGAAAATAAACAGGCTAACATCAACATCGCTGAGTGCCACCAGATCATTAAGAAGCTAAGTTTTAAGCCGTTTGAATCGGAATATAAAATACTGATCCTTTGGCTGCCTGAATATCTGGACAAGGAAGGTAACTCACTACTCAAAGTTATTGAGGAGCCGCAACCGAACACTTTGTTCCTGCTGGTTGCACAAAACCAGGATCAGATACTGAATACTATTTTATCGCGTACCCAGTTGGTGAAAATTCCTGCTTTGACTTATGATGAGATTAAAGAGGAATTGATGCAAAACCATCACCAAACCGAATTCGCGGCATCGGAAATTGCTTATTTAAGTAATGGCAATCTCACTGAAGCACTTTCTATGCTGCAGCAGGAAAACAAAAGTTACCATACTTTATTTGTACAATGGTTGCGTTTGTGTTTCGGCAATAAAGGATCGGAAGTAATGGACTTTGTAGATCAGGCTTCAAAAATGGGCCGAGAAAACCAGAAGAATTTTTTGCGGTACGGAATCAGCTTTATCCGCGAATGCTGTTTGCTGATGGCTGGTGCAGGGAACCTGGTTCATTTACCGTCAAACGAACTGGAAACAGCACAAAAGATGACCAACGTGATGAATACCGCCATGGCCCAAGCCATCAGCACCGAGCTGGAAAAGGCGCATTATCATGTGGAACGAAATGCTAATCCGAAAATCTTATTTTTAGATGTATCTTTACAAATTATTAAAATTTTAAATTTTAAAACGCTCCCTGCGGGGACTCACTATATACCAAACTAAACTATGGGATGTGGAAGTTGCTCATCAGGCGGATGTACCCCCGCCGGCTGTAAAAGTAATGGCGCGTGCCTTACTAACGGCTGCAGCAAATTAGATGTTTACGACTGGCTGTCGAATATGGACATGCCGGCAAATTATAGGCCCTTTTCAATTATCGAAGTGAAATTTAAAGGTTCGCGTAAGGACTTTTTTGTCAATACCGATAATATTTACCTTGAGGCGGGTGAGCTGGTGGTGGTTGAAACACCTACCGGCGGGTTCGACGTGGGCCACGTTTCAGTGACCGGAGAGCTGGTCCGCATGCAGATGACAAAACATCGCGTTAACGAAGCTGATATCACCAAAAAGATTTACCGAAAAGCTACTCCGGCTGATGTGGACAAATGGAAAGCTGCCAAAGAACTGGAATGGGAAACCATGCACAAAACGCGCAAATTGGCGTTAGAACTCGGTTTGTCGATGAAGATAAGTGATGTGGATTACCAAGGCGACAAAACCAAGGCCACGTTCTATTATACAGCCGAAGGCCGCGTCGACTTTCGCGAGCTGATCAAAAAGATGGCTGAGGCTTTCCGGATCAGGATCGAGATGCGGCAGATTGGTATGCGACAGGAAGCAAGTCGTTTAGGCGGCATAGGGTCGTGTGGCCGTGAACTTTGCTGCTCAACCTGGCTGACGGATTTTAAAACGGTTTCTACTTCTGCAGCGCGCTATCAGAATCTTTCATTGAATACTTTAAAGTTGGCCGGACAGTGTGGTAAATTAAAATGTTGCCTTAATTACGAACTGGATACTTACATGGATGCGCTGAAATATATTCCGGATAATGTGAATATATTAAAGACCGAAAAAGGCGATGCCCGTTTACAAAAAACCGATATCTTTAAACGATTGATGTGGTTCAGCTACCCGATGGAAGATAGTTGGATACCTCTGGAAATTGACCGGGTTAAAGAGATACAACAACAAAACAGGGACGGCATTATACCACCAGATCTTGGTGAAATTGTTGAAATAGAAAGTAAACCGGCAAAAGTGCTGGATTACGAAAACGTGGTTGGCCAGGACAGTCTTACCCGCCTGGATGAACGTAACCGCAATAAGAATAAAAATAAGAACAAGAATAAAAACAGGAACCCGGACAACAGGCAGCCACAAAGCGCAGCTACTCAGCAACAACAACAGCCAAAAGAGCAGAAACCACAAGCAGAAGCTAATAAGAACAATGGCCAGAATAACAAGAACCGTAACAACCGCCGTTTTAAACCGAACAGGAATAACCGGAACGACCAGAATAAAGGGAATGAAAGCGGCTCGTAATTTATTCTTTGCTGCATTGCCTGTTTGGGCCATGCTTTTTCTGAATGGCTGTACTGACCCAAATATGATCGTCGATCAGAATACCCCAATCGATAATCATAATTGGTCGTATGCTAATACGGTGAAGAACGAGGTTAAAATTGATGACCCCTCTTTACCTTATAATATCTATATCAACCTACGGGTTACCGGCGAATATAAATACTCTAACATATTTGTGTTGTTGCATAAAAGCGGCCCGAAATTGAAAGGCACCACCCGTTTCGAAATCAAACTAGCCGATTTGGATGGTGAATGGTTAGGGCAGGGATCAGGCAATTTATACAGTTACCAGGTGCCGATCATGACCAACTTTAAATTCCCTGAAAAAGGCACTTATACTTTCAGTATCGAGCAAAATATGCGCGATAACCCCCTTCACGAAGTGAATGATGTGGGTATGCGCGTAGAAAAGGCCAAATAACGCTCAGATCATTTTATTAAAAACTATACCCAATAACTACTGTTCTATTTATAATGGGAAAGTGGTTGTTGATGTTTGGTTTGTTTATTTTAATCGCAGCAATAGCGTGCGTCAGGGGGCCTGAGGGTGCCGAAAGTGATTCTTCTGCCGACGCTAAATTGGGTGGCGGTTCGCTGCACATTGATAGCTTTAGAGCAACCAGCACCGGAGTTACAGGAAGCACCGCTTCCAAATACAGCACGGTGGATACTCCTAAAAACAATCTCTCATCTCCTTATATCGCTGATTCGCTGAACAAGAAAAAGCAGTGATGATAAAATAATTTCTCCTCATATTTTAAATTTCCTACCTTCGTTTTGCTAAAATTTTTATCAAAATGAGTGTGGTTATTCTTGTTGTTTCTATCGTAGTATTGATCGTTGCCGTTGTTCTGTTCCTGCAAAAACCAAAAGGGGTTAATGGGGTATCGGAAGAAGAATTACAACGTTTGCGCGAAGAAAGCAACCGGTTGCAGATAGAGATCGCCACACTACAGAGCAGGATAAATGGGATACTATCGGAAAAGGAATCCGTAACTGCATTATTAAAGGAAGAGAAAGACAGGATTACTGCTGAACTTTCACATGAACGCGAAAAGCTGGCACAAGCAAATCAATCGCTTGAAAGCGCACGCTCGTATTACAAGGCCCAGCAGGAAAAAATACAGGAACAAAAAGCAGAGGTAGAACAGATCCGCCAGAATTTTCAGCGGGAATTTGAAAATATTGCTAATAAGTTATTGGATGAAAAGTCCCAGAAGTTTGTTGAGACCAATAAGAACAACCTGGACGTTTTGCTAAATCCTTTGAAAGAAAACATTAAACTTTTTGAGGAAAAGGTAGAGAAGGTTTATAAGGCTGAATCGGATGAGCGGAATGTGCTGAAAGGTGAGATCACCAAGCTGATGGAGCTAAATAAACAAATCAGCGAGGAAGCTAATAACCTGACCAAAGCCCTCAAAGCTGATACCAAAAAACAAGGTAACTGGGGTGAAATTGTGCTTGACCGTATCCTGGAAGCTTCCGGGCTGATAGAAGGCGAAAGCTATACTAAACAAGGCAAAGGCCTTAACTTGACGGACGAAGACGGCAACCGATTCCAGCCGGACGTGATAATCAACCTGCCGGATAATAAACATATCATCATCGACTCAAAAGTTTCCTTATTGGCTTATGAGCGCTTTATCAACTGTGAAACAGAAGAGGAGCGTGAGACTTATACCAAACAACATATCCTTTCTATAAAAACCCATATTAACGGCTTAGGCGGCAAAAACTACCAGGATTTATATGGCATTAACTCGCCCGATTTTGTTCTGCTGTTTGTGCCGATTGAATCCTCCTTCGTGATCGCCATTCAGCGTGATGTAGAGCTGTTTGAATTTGCCTGGAATAAAAAGGTGGTTATGGTTACCCCATCTACCTTATTGGCTACTTTGAAAACTGTAGCATCCATTTGGAAACAGGAACAACAAACCCGTAATGCGATCGACATTGCAACCAAAGCAGGTGCTCTATACGACAAATTTGTAGGCTTTATTGCTGATCTGAAGAAGGTCGGCGACAACCTGGACCGTTCCAAAGAAGCCTATAATGAAGCGTTCGGCAAACTTTCAACCGGTTCAGGGAACATCGTTGGCCGTGTTGAAAATCTGAGAAAATTGGGCGCAAAGGCAACTAAGCAGATCGATCAGAAAATGATTGACGGGGAATAATCCATCAATTAATCACACAATCATACTTCGAAGTAGCCACCGCAGTTCCATCAACATTGATCTTAGGTGAGGTTACCTTAATTTTTATATTGACTGTACCTACTTTTGATATAGGGAAGCTGTCCTTTATACTGTAAACCATATTACCGGTGCCTGTGCCGCTCATATCAGCAGAGACCTTGCCGATTTGCAAATTCATATTGAAGTTAGGTATCATATCAAAGTATGCTTTACCGTCAGCAATTCTTACCAATTTGTATGTTATTCCCATGTCAACTTTTACACTGTTTCCCTCTTTGCCGACAGGGATATTCATTGGTCCCCCTTGAGTAAAAGAATCTCCTGGCTTTAGTGGTTTATCCGGAAACTGTATCTGTTTCTGCATCATGTTCATCATTTGTTCCATTTTCTTTTGTGCACTGTCAGCCACGGCTTTTCCATATGCAGAATCAATTTTTATTTTCCAATCCTGTGTTACATGGCCAGACATTTTAATGTCTTTTTCAGTAGCCTTTGGTGGAATAGGCACTTGGTTGCCATTTGCGGAAACCGAAATATTGGTGATCTTATAATCCATATTTATCGGCACCGATTGATCTGCGCCAAGCGCTCCCGTTTTCATTACCCCTGCCAGGGCAAGCGACACATTAGCATTTACAGGTTGAGTTATGCCTTGCTCTTTCAATTTATTGATTATCAACGAGTCGCCGGTTACAGTTGCCGTTGCCTTCATCTCCAAGCTCACGTTGGTTTGATAATTGTGATTGGGCAGGTATTTTAACTTAAATACAACTCCGTGCTGAGCCCAAAGCTGTGTGAAGCTGAAGCAAATAAATGCAAGCAAAAAAATCTTTTTCATAAGGTTGGTTTTTAGTATTTTATATTATTAAATATGTAAAAATAAATTAACTTTTAAAAGCATTCCACCCCTGGGCGGTTATGGTATGAACTAATCCAGACTTGGTGATTAAATTACAGCCTGCAGAAGGTTCAGTGATATGTCCGATCACCGAAATATCCATCATCAGCTTTATTTTCTCATAATCTGCCTGCTTTATGGTGAACAATAATTCGTAATCCTCACCACCGCTTAGCGCACAAACTGTTGGATCTAAATTAAATTCCCGGGCAGTTTCATAAGTCATCGGATCAAGCGGAATTTTATCTTCATAGATATTACAGCCCTTATTACTTTGTTTACAAATATGTAATACTTCTGATGCCAAACCGTCTGAAATATCGATCATTGACGTTGGCTTTATTTTCAGATCTTTCAGCAACTCCACAACATCTTTTCGAGCCTCTGGTTTAAGCTGGCGTTCAATAATATAGTCTTTCCCCTCAAGGTCAGGTTGAATATTAGGGTTTTCGATATATACCAGTTTTTCACGCTCAAGTAGTTGCAAGCCAACATATGCGCCGCCTAAGTCTCCTGAAACGCAGATCAAATCTCCTTCATGTGCCGTATTACGGTAAGCTATATCCTTTTCTTCCGCGTAACCTATCGAAGTAACGCTGATCACCAATCCCTGCCTTGATGAGGTAGTATCACCGCCTACGAGGTCCACATTATATTTTTCGCAGGCCAGGTATATTCCTTCGTAAAGTTCTTCAACTGCCTCGAGCGGAAATTTGCTGGAAATGCCTATCGAGACCGTAACCTGGCTCGCTATTCCATTCATTGCATATATGTCACTCAGGTTCACCTGTACCGATTTATAACCTAAATGTTTCAACGGTGTATAAGCTAAATCAAAATGAATGCCCTCTAACAGCATATCGGTTGAGACCAACGCCTTCTTTCCTTCAAAATCAATCACCGCCGCATCATCGCCAATACCCTTTTTTGTGCCAGGCTGCTTAATCTTTAACATTTTTGTCAAATGATCGATCAACCCAAATTCGCCCAAAGCCTCTATACTTGTTCTTTCGCTATTTTCGAACATAATTTTCTAATCTGCTACATACCGCCGAAGGCGGAAAAATTTTTTGGTTTTTAAAGACCTAACTGAGCTGATATCTCCAGCATCCTTTCAATCGGTTTTACCGCTCTTTTTATAATTTCTGCCGGAACAGTTACTTCTGGCATCTCATTTTTCATGCACAGGTAAAGCTTTTCCAGTGTATTTCTCTTCATGTGCGGGCAATCGTTACAAGCACAATTGTTATTTGGGGGCGCCGGGATAAATACTTTATCCGGGTTTTCCTTTTGCATCTGGTGTATAATGCCCGATTCGGTTGCTACGATAAATTCCTTCTCCGGACTTTTGGTAGCATATTTTAATAAACCTGTTGTTGACCCTATATAATCGGCCATTTTCAAAATCACATCCTCACATTCCGGGTGCGCCAGCAATTTTGCATTCGGGTGGCGTTCTTTCAGTTTAGTGATCTTCTCTCTCGAAAATATCTCGTGAACCATACAGGCTCCGTTCCATAACACCAAGTCACGTCCTGTTTTTTTAGCCACATAAGCTCCCAGGTTTTTATCCGGTCCGAAAATTATCTTCTGATCTTTCGGCAAGCTTTCTACAATCGCCACTGCATTGCTCGATGTGCACACAATATCGCTCAATGCTTTTAGTTCAGCTGTGCAATTCACGTAAGTGATGACCAAATGATCAGGATAATTCTCTTTAAACTTCCTGAACAAATGTGGCGGACAGCTGTCTGCTAACGAGCAACCGGCCTTCAAATCAGGTAACAAAACCTTTTTTTCAGGCGATAATATCTTCGCTGTTTCGGCCATGAAGTGTACACCGGCAAATACAATGATATCGGCGTCTGTTTTGGCTGCTTGCTGAGATAATCCCAGGCTGTCGCCAATATAGTCAGCAATGTCCTGTATGTCGGGCTCCTGGTAATAGTGGGCCAAAACAACTGCATTCTTTTGTTTTTTTAATTTTTCGATTTCTTCAAAAAGGTCAAGCGTCGGATCAATCTGTTCCTCCACAAATCCTTTCAGGTTTATTTCTGCTAAGGTATCCATTTCAACAATTCAAATAATAACAACACTTTTTAATTAAAGAAAAAAGCTATTGTTATTGGTGTGTTAATTCTGTTTAAAAGTAATGATACAACGTATATGAATAGTAAGTTTTACATTTTTATTAACAAAAAAACTATGTCTTTTGAATGATATACTTTTGATTTTAAGACGTGTATATTTCGCTTAATTTTATTTTAAAACATATTTGTTAATAAGTTAACGGGGTGTAAAATGTTGATTAGTGTCTTTATTAGTCTCAAAATTACGGTAAAGATTATTTAGAATTGGACGCGAAAACATCATTATCCACTACTTAATAATTTATTATTTTTTTACTTACACAAAATTAACACGTTTTAGAGCGCTTTCTAACATAAGCACTATTTTTACACAATATTATACATCTATATGACTAGAACAGCAGATTTTTTGGTGATTGGTTCGGGTATTGCCGGATTGAGTTTTGCACTAAAAGCAGCAAAGCATGGTAAAGTTCTGATAGTTACAAAATCAAATGAAGACGAGTCTAACACTAAGTACGCCCAGGGTGGTGTAGCGGTGGTTGTGGATAAAAAAGATGATTCTTTTGAAAAACATATTGAAGACACTTTAATAGCCGGTGACGGGCTTTGTGATAAGGAAACGGTTGAGATAGTTGTTGAAGAAGGTCCGGAGAGAATTCGTGAAATTATTGACTACGGAACCAACTTTGATAAGACCAATGAAGGCATGTATGACCTGGCAAAAGAGGGCGGTCATTCCGAATTCAGAGTATTACATTATAAGGATATAACGGGCTGGGAGATAGAAAGAGCGTTATTAGATCAGATCCATCAAAACCCTAATATTACTATACTAACGCATTATTTTGCTGTCGATCTGATCACGCAACACCATTTGGGAAAGTTTGTAGATAAATCAAGCGATGATATAAAATGTTATGGCGTATATGTTTTAAATACGCTGAATGGGCATGTGGAAAAGATATTATCTAAAGTGACTGTGATGACTTCAGGTGGTGCTGGTCATATCTATTCTATTACTACCAACCCAACGATTGCTACCGGCGATGGTGTTGCTATGGTTTACCGCGCTAAAGGAAAAGTACGGAATATGGAGTTTATTCAGTTCCATCCCACAGCTTTATATAATCCGGGGGAATATCCTTCCTTTTTAATATCTGAAGCCGTACGTGGTTTTGGAGGTATATTAAAACGCACCAATGGCCAGGAATTTATGCAGGAATATGATGAACGTAAATCATTGGCGCCGAGGGATATTGTAGCGAGGGCGATAGATGCTGAAATAAAAAAATCAGGTGAAGATTATGTTTACCTGGATATACGTCACAGAAGTAAACAGGATATACTGGCGCATTTTCCAAATATTTATGCGAAATGTTTAGATATAGGCATCGATATGACTAAAGATATGATACCAGTAGCACCGGCCTGTCATTATATGTGCGGTGGCATTATGGTTGATCATGTTGGTAAGTCATCAATTTTAAATTTATATGCCTGTGGTGAATGTTCTTCGACAGGGTTGCATGGTGCTAATCGTCTGGCTTCCAATTCATTATTAGAGGCTTTGGTATTTGCAGACCGTATTTATAAAGATGCTGTTGAACAATTCAATAGAAATATAATACCTGAAGGTATTCCTGATTGGAATGAACATGGTGTTCAATTATCTAACGAAGATATCCTCGTAACTCATAATATCCGCGAAATGCAAAAAATGATGAGCGATTATGTTGGTATTGTTCGCTCTGATTTCAGGCTGGAAAGAGCTATGCGACGTCTGCATTTATTATATGAAGAAACAGAAGAGTTTTATAAAAAGACGAAGTTATCAGTGAAGCTTTGTGAGCTAAGAAACTTAATACAAGTTTCCTATATTGTAATTAAATCGGCTATGCTGAGAAAAGAGAGCAGGGGGTTGCATTATACTACAGATTATGCCGTTCATGCCGAGCCGGTTCATGATACGGTATTTTAATTAAATTATTCACGGTTGGTCTTATAATTGCGTCTTATAACGGAACTATAAATATTTAATGACATTTTTTTCACGTTTTAAAAAGAAGCCTGAACCAGAAGCTACTCCTACAGATAGTATCAAGGTAATTGCCGACGGAGTATTATTTGAAGACGCATTTTTTATAAAATGGGGTTCGGATATTGAGTTTGATAAGAAGTATATCAAGAAGGAATATCGCTCTGATCGGGTGATCTATCATTGGGGAGAGCAATCAATATTAAATGGCTTAAATCTATACTTTAAAACTATTTGCTGGAACCATAAACAAAATGGGGATACCAAATCATTTGAATCAATAGATTTCTTATCAGAAGATACCGACGCAGAGCTTATTTTTGGGAAGACAAAAGCACATCTAACCGGAATTTTTGGAGAGTCGAAGCAGGAAGAAGATGTGAAGCATGGTGATATAGCTTTGGAATGGAAAGTGAAGGCTATTAAAATCTCCCTAAATCTTTTTTATAAAGACCGAAAGAAAGTGCACTTGGAGATAGGGTGGTGGTTGTAGAGTTCTAATATCAGGTTTTTATTGTATTATTAAGCAGTTTTACCTTTAACCTTAATTCATGGGAACTTTAAAACAAGATGTTAAGCATCATTCAGACTGGCTTGTAAAGGCATTTAGAGAAGATCGTATAAATCTTGATTATAGTATAAAAAGTCTGATAGAGATAGATCGATTTTTTAATAAACATGCTGTAAAAGGACAGGCGGTAAAGGGCGGTCGACTGTCTAAAAATCTTGGGCCGGTTTTGTTTTCGATAGCTTCTTATGTTGGCGATTGTTTAATAAAAACTGTTCCGGGTTCAGATTGGGTCACTGATGATAAAGATCCTGAAGGTGAGATTAATATTTCTGTTGTATTTCCGAACGGTGGTACAGTTTGGCCGATGCAAAGGGTTATGAAAAGGTTTAAATTGGGAAGTGAGGAATCAATATATGTATATGGGCATATGTTGACAAAGGAATTTACCAAAGAGGAATTTGATAGCAGTTATTGGGAATTGAAAGGGGAGTCGGGAAAATGGTGGAAGTTTTGGAAATAAAAAAGAGCGGAAAACGGGATTCGAACCCGCGGCCTTCAGTTTGGGAAACTGATGCTCTACCGACTGAGCTATTTCCGCTAAATTTGTATCCAAACATAAATAAAAATATTACCCTATCCAATAACCACTCATTCACTCAATCGCTAATTCACTAATTAAATAAATATGCCTGTTATACTACCTGTAAAAGATAAAAACCCAACATGGGGAAACAATTGTTTTATTGCCGAAAATGCGACGATTGTTGGTGATGTAACCATGGGCGATAATTGCTCCGTTTGGTTTAATGCAGTGATCAGGGGAGATGTGCATTATATCAAAATAGGTAATAATACCAATATACAGGATGGCGCTGTTATCCATGCGACTTACCTGAAAGCTTATACTGAAATAGGAAATTGTGTATCAATAGGCCATAATGCTTTAGTACATGGATGTACATTAAAAGACCATGTATTGATAGGTATGGGTGCTATCGTAATGGATCACGCCATTGTAGAAGAATTTGTCATCATAGGCGCAGGTTCAGTAGTGCTGGAAAAGACAACATGCGAGTCAGGGTACCTATATGCCGGCACACCTGCCAAAAAGATAAAGCCGCTTACCCAGGAACAAAAAGATATGCTGCGGCAATTACCGCATAACTATATCATGTATTCGGGCTGGTTCAATGAGTCGTCGGCTCTTTAGGGATATCGATTGGTTCTTCAGCCTCCCAGTTTGATCGTAACGTGATCTGTTTCTGATATATCCATACATTTTCCGGCTGGATACGTTTCTTAATATTGCCGCTATCCCATTTACCGTTTTTGTTGTCGTCATAAATCACCCTAACATAATACTTGCCTATAGGATAATTCTTGTAAACAACGTTCCCGCTTTTGGTTATAGGATTCCGGTGAACAACCTCTTTCTGACTGTTCATCAACTCTATCACATATCCTTTGGATGTATCAGGTACAGTCACTTTTAAAGTTAACGGGCCGTAATTGTCTGGTTTGTCAAGCTGAAATTGCTTCAAAAACTTCTTGTTCCTGTCGCCATAAATACTAGTTAGGGCGCCTTCATTAAAAATAAGATCATAATGACTGTTTGGCTTCCATTTGTAATTGAATGTCAGCTTTGTCATTGTAGCAGTATCTTTGGTTATGGTGTAATTGGCAACGTTGGTTGAATCTTCATTTAAAGTTACCAGGGAATTGTCAATAGTTTGAACAGGAGCACTGGTTGTAACCACAAGTGTCTGTCCAGCCTTAATTTTATTATCGTTAGTGGTATTATATTTTAGGCTGATGATATGATCAAAGGCCTCTTTACGACCCTTTCTTAAGGCAATGGTATCTATAGGAACTTTATTTTGCATGAATTGAACCTTAATAGAATCAAAATCCATATTTTTCATGTAGATATAAGCCGTATCCCTGGTTTTATTAAAGTCGACGATTTTATCCTTGTCCAGCTCAGGGGGAAATAATATCCTGGCTGATGGATTTTCAACAGGTTTATTAAAAGTGAAAAACATCTTTCCGTCTGACTCAAAACGCCGATCCACGCGGAATTTTTCAGGCTCTTGTTTAAAAAGATTCAGGTGAATATTCGCTGTATCTTTTTTGAGGTGGATAGGGGAAGTCAGGAATGCTACAAGTTCATCATCCTTATCATAGATCCTGTTTGGAGTTTTTTCCTTAAGTGCATAAATACGGTAATCCCCATCGTGCAGGTTATTTAAAGTGAAATTACCTGATGTATCGGTAACGGCAAAAATACTTGGTTTCTTCTTTCCCCAAAGCGTGTCCTTATTCAGTGAAAACAACATAACGGTTACCTGTTTCTCTTTTTCCTGGGTCATCAGGTTTTGTACATTACCCGCAACACTCAATGAGTCGATATGCGGACCGGTAGAAAAAACGTAAGTGAAATTGTCAAGAACATTTCCTTCGTTTAAGTCAGCAATTGATTTTCCGAAGTTAATAACGTAGGTTGTATTTTTTAGGAGGGTGTCTTTTTTAAAATCAATGATGATAGATTTCTGACTTACTTTAATGCTCGGTGTCCTGTCTAGTGCCGGACTTATGGTAATTTCCTGCGCTTGATTATTCAATTTGAAATATTCATCAAATTCCAGTTGGATTTGCTTGGCCGAAAAATTCCGGGTCATGTTCGGCGGGGTCGCCTTTAACATTTTTGGTGGGGTGCGATCTTTTGGACCTCCCTGTGGCTTTTGCATGCTGGCGCAGCCAAATAGTATCAATGCAGTGGTAAAAACAAGTAGTTTTCCGGGTAAAAAAGCACTCCTTTTGTTTAGCCTCATTTTTAAGCCTTATAAACGGTTTTTATGTTTTTATGAAGGTTACCATTCAGAACTTAAAATTATCGCTTGTAAGCCCTCTAATAACTTCATGTTAAATAATTGATTTTCAGTTATTTATCTGTTATCTTGAGATATGTACCATCAAAACTGAGATATCGGATGGTGAAACCCCAGAAATGCGTGATGCTTGCCCCAAAGTGCGAGGTTTTATCTTCATCAGCTTTTCTCGGGCCTCCTTTGACAACGAGACAAGATTGTGATAGTTGAATTCAGGATTGATCTCCTTATCTTCCATCTTTCGCATCTTTTCTACAATGTCTAATTCCTTCTCAAAATAACTCTCATATTTGATTTTTATTTCAGCCTGCTCAATAGTTTCTTTATCGTATTTCGAAAGTAACTCTTCAATAGATTTGTTGGCCTTTCTTAAATCTTCAAATGAAATCTGAGGGCGGCTCAGCAAATTGAAAAACCTGACATTTTGTGAAAGCGGGGCAGTACCTAATTCTTCCAGTAATGGATTGATGGATGTTGCTTCAACAGATACATTTTTGGTATAAGCCACAATGTCGTCTGAGTCTTTCACTTTGTTGCTTACCTTGTTCATTCGCTCATCACTGATCAAGCCTAATTCGTAACCGATAGGAGTAAGCCTGATATCAGCATTGTCCTGGCGTAGCAACAAGCGATGCTCAGCACGAGAGGTAAACATACGATAAGGTTCCTCAGTGCCTTTGGTTACCAGGTCATCTATCAATACCCCGATGTAGGATTCAGAACGCTTCATGATCAACTCATGTTTATCTTTTACCTTTTGATGCGCGTTGATACCAGCAATGAATCCTTGCGATGCTGCTTCTTCATATCCGGTAGTACCATTGATCTGCCCGGCGAAGAAAAGATTCTTTACCAATTTAGTTTCCAGTGTCAGGTCCAACTGGGTAGGTGGGAAGTAATCGTACTCTATAGCATAACCAGGCCTGAACATTTTGGCATTTTCAAAACCCGGTATTTGAGTCAGCGCTTTGTATTGCACGTCTTCAGGAAGAGAGGTAGAGAAACCATTTACATAGATTTCAACCGTATTAAATCCCTCCGGCTCAACAAATATCTGATGACGTTCGCGCTCGGCAAAACGATTGATCTTATCTTCAATAGAAGGGCAGTACCTCGGGCCCAAGCCTTTGATACGACCAGTGAACATCGGGGATTTTTCGAAACCTTCCTTTAGTGTCTCATGTACACTTGTGTTGGTATAGGTGATCCAGCAGCAGCGTTGCTCGGTTGGGCGCTCTACATCGCTAAAAGAAAAACGTCCGGCATTTTCATCGCCCCATTGTTCTTCCATCACACTGTAATTTAGGGTACGGCCGTCTACGCGGGGTGGGGTGCCTGTCTTCATTCTGCCTGCTTCAAATCCTAGTTCCACCAATTGCTCGGTTAAACCCGTTGCTGCTTTTTCTGCTGTCCGGCCACCACCGAATTTCTTTTCACCAATATGGATCACTCCGTTCAGAAAGGTTCCATTGGTTAATACTACCGCATCGCATTCTATCTCTACACCTAATGATGTACGCACACCTTTAACTGTATTTCCTTTTACAATTAAGGAGTTCGCCATGTCCTGCCATAGGTCAACGTTTGGTGTTCTTTCCAGGGCCAAACGCCATTCTTCTGCGAAACGCATGCGATCATTTTGTGTGCGCGGGCTCCACATCGCCGGACCTTTAGAAAGGTTCAGCATTCTGAATTGTATAGTCGTTTTATCTGCTATGATGCCAGAGTATCCACCCATGGCATCTATCTCGCGCACTATTTGACCTTTGGCCACACCACCCATAGCGGGGTTGCAACTCATCTGCGCTATTGTCCCCATGTTCATGGTGATCAATAAAACAGAAGAGCCGAGATTAGCCGCTGCTGCCGCTGCCTCACAACCGGCATGGCCGGCACCCACAACTATTACATCATATTTCTTAAACATCTTACCTCCATGTTCCACGTGGAACGTACAAAATTACATTCAATTACCGGATGTTCCACGTGGAACTTTAAATAATGATACTAATGCAACAAAGCCCCACACGCCTTCCAATATCACAAAAGGGTAGAAGCTAACCATCCACGAGGCAAAGCAGCATATACCTGCGCCGATAAAGTTCATCAGGCTGTATGCTTTACTCTCTGCCGGAAGCTTCTTATATAAATTCAAAAAGAAT
Organism: Bacteroidota bacterium; assembly: GCA_018266915.1. GTDB lineage: Bacteria > Bacteroidota > Bacteroidia > Sphingobacteriales > Sphingobacteriaceae > Mucilaginibacter. The sequence continues at coordinate 34,501 of JAFDZM010000050.1, forward strand.
CCGATCAATAATATGATCACACCTATAGATGCTATGATATCTGAAAGCTTCATTTTATGCTTCGTTTAGTTCAGTTAATTCCATCCAGCGCAGGCTTTTTTCATCCACTTGGTTGGTTAAAGCTTGTATTTGTTTGGCCAGCTCGCTTAGTTTCTGATGATCTGCCATACCCGAGTTCATCTCCTCTGATAATGATTTAATCTTCTCCTCTGTATCGGCTATCTCTATTTCCAACGTCTCCAATTCTTTTTGCTCCTTAAAACTAAGCTTGCTCTTTTTAGGCTGATTCTTTACTTCGGTCTTCTCAACAATTGCAGCCGCTTTAGCTTGCTGTTTAGAAATTTCCAGTTCATACCTGTATGATGAATAATTTCCATTAAATATCCTCACATTACCCTCGCCTTCCATAATGAATAGCTGATCGGTGAGCTTATCCAGTAAATAACGATCGTGAGATACCAACATCAGTACACCCGTATAGTTAGTTAAAAAATCCTCTAATACATTTAAGGTATCGATATCTAAATCATTAGTGGGCTCATCCAGTATCAGAAAGTTGGGGTTCTTCATTAATATCTGGAGCAGCTGCAAGCGTTTTTTCTCACCACCGCTCAGGTTGGAAATAAATCCATGTTGTTTCTTTGGCGGGAACAGGAATAACGTCAATAGGGCCGAAGCCGAAATCGTCTTCCCATCCGCCATCGTGATAAACTCAGCAACGTTCTTTACCACATCAATCACCCGTTCGTCTTCCTTGAAACTCATACCCGATTGATGGAAGTAACCCATAACGGTTGTTTCGCCGGGTATAATTTCACCTTTATCCGGCTGCAAATTACCGGTGACCATGTTCAATAGGGTAGACTTGCCGCTGCCATTCTTACCTGCAAGACCAATCCGGTCCCCCTTTTTAAATACATAATTAAAATCAGCAATCAACGAGTGATTGTTGAACGCCTTATATAAATGATGCAGCTCCAATATCTTATTTCCCTGGCGGGACGTTTTCACACTCAGTTCAACTTTGGCTTTAGGTCCTGCATTCTTAGTCTTTTCTTCTAAATCATAGTATGCATCTATCCGCGCTTTTGATTTAGTGCCGCGAGCCTGTGGCTGCCTGCGCATCCATTCCAATTCCTTTCTCAATAGATTAGAATTCTTTTGAAACTGGGCCTCTGATTCTGCTTCGCGCTCGGCTTTTTTCTCCAGGTAATGGGCATAATTACCTTTGTAGGGAATAACCTTGCCATTATCCAGCTCCAATATCTCGTTACACACGTTATCCAGAAAATACCGGTCGTGCGTTACCATCACAATGGTATTGGCGCCTTCGGTTAATAGCTTTTCCAGCCATTCAATGGTGTCGATATCCAAATGGTTGGTAGGCTCATCTAATAAGTATACATCCGGTTCCTCTATCAATAGTCTCGCTAAAGCAAGACGCTTCCGCTGGCCACCTGATAAAGTATCTATTTTCTGATTGAGATGATGAATATCCAATCGCCCTAAAATAGTCTTGATTTTATATTCATATTCCCAGGCATTGCTATTGCTGATCTCTTCGGTGACTTTATCTATAGCTTTAGTATTGTTTGGGTCATTCTCCAAAAGGTTTTCATACTCTCGTATCAACTGCTGCTGTTTATTGTCCGAATGAAAGATGTAATCACTAATGGTATGTGCCTTATCAAACGTTGGATCTTGTTCCAGGTAACCCATACGCAAATCACGGGCCTGTACCACCTTGCCCTCGACCGGCAAAAATTGCCCGGCGAGTAATTTCAATAGGGTAGACTTGCCCGCGCCATTAACCCCCACAAGCGCTACCCGGCGACCCCGATTAATGCCGATGGTCAGGTTTTTAAACAGCCAGTGGTCATGAAAAGAATGGCCTAAATTTTCAGCAGATAGATACGTACTCACGCTAATAACTTTATTTTTTCGGAAGAGTGTATAAATACGCCTTCCTGTTTCTTTATTGATTCGTTGAACATTGCCCTGGCCACTGTCTCGGCAGGGATGCTCCTGTAGTTTCTCAGGCTTCCAACCAGTAAGGGATTGATAATTTTCATCAGCCCTAAAAAGAAGCGCTCTCTTGGTCTCGACTCATTTCGTTCGCCTGACAAAAAAGATGGCCTGTAAATATGCAGGCATTTCAAGCCTGCTTTTTCAATATCAGCTTCCGTTTCGCCCTTCATTTTTGTATAAAAATTGGACGATTGAGTATTGGCTCCAATAGATGATACCAAATGGTATTGTTCAACGCCGTTTTGCCTGGCTAATTGTGCCATCATCAATGGATAATCATGATCGATTTTACGATAAACTGCCAGATCAGGAGTCTTTTTTTGAGTCGAGCCTAAACAGCAGAATACAGCATGACCTGTGATGGCCGCTGCATGATCTTCCAGCTTATCAAAATCAACCACCAGTTGAACCAGCTTTTTATGGCTGACGGGCAATTCCTTTCGCACTAAAATCAGAACTTCATCATAGTAAGAGTCATGTAGCAATATATTCAGCAGTTTACTGCCAATTAGTCCGCTTGCGCCTGCTACTACTGCCTTATTTGACATAATTAGTTCATAATTTTATGCAAAAGTAAGCAATCTGAAATTGTGGAATAAATATTGTATGTTGCAACATATAATTTGGAGGAAATTATCAAATCATGAAAAAAACAATTCACCCTGCTAACGAACGCGGGCATAATGACATCGGTTGGTTAAAAGCTAATTTCTCATTCAGCTTTGGGCCTTACTACAACCCTGCTAAAGTGCATTTCGGTGCATTACGTGTACTGAACGACGATATCATTGCAGGAGGCACCGGTTTTGGTACCCACCCGCACGATAACATGGAGATCATCACCATTCCTATTTCAGGCGCTTTGGAACACCGCGACAGTATGGGCAATATAGGTGTGATAACCGCAGGCGAAGTGCAGGTTATGTCGGCAGGAACCGGTATACAGCACTCGGAATACAATCACTCAAAAACTGAAGCTGCAAATACCCTGCAGATATGGCTTTTCCCTAAGGAAATGAACATCGAGCCAAGGTATGACCAAAAGAGCTTTATCGAAGATTTAAAACCTAACCAATTTACCACCTTGGTATCCCCGGTTAAAGGTGGCGAAGCCTTATGGATAAACCAGGACGCTATCTTTTCTATGGGTGATTTTGAGCCGGGACAACAAGTAAAATACGATATCCAGATACCTGGGAATGGCGCTTATATATTCTTAATGGAGGGCCAAATAGCTGTGGAAGGCACGGAACTAAACAAAAGGGATGCTTTAGGTGTTGAAGATGTAAGTTCATTTACCATTGAAACCCTAAAACAGTCACGCATTTTGATCATGGAAGTTCCTATGAGATAAACAGGCTTGGCTTGGCCAACGGTTTTTGGACTGCCCAAACAATTTGCAATTAAATTGTTTATAAGTGGCAATAAACCAAATACCTATGGCAGAACAAGCATTACCCGGATGGAAAAAGTGGCTTGAAGGAAGTGGCGACCAGTTCATATTTTTAAAAGGATTTTTTAGAAACATGTTCCGTAGCGGCTTTGAGTGGTCGGAGTTTGTGCGTCAATGCTACGAAATTGGCTACAGGTCGTTCACACTCGTGGGTACTACAGCATTTATAATGGGGTTGGTTTTAGCTTTACAGCTGAGGCCAACCCTTGTTGATTTTGGGGCAGAGAGCATGCTGCCCCGCACGCTGGCCGTTTCTATTATAAGGGAAATAGGGCCAGTAATAACCGCTATAATCTGCGCAGGTAAGATCGCATCCAGCATCGGGGCGGAACTGGGCAGCATGAAGGTAACCGAGCAGATCGACGCGATGGATGTTTCCGGTGCTAATCCTATGCAGTACCTGGTAGTAACGCGCATACTGGCCACTACTTTTATGGTTCCGCTGCTTACGTTAATAGGCGACGTATTAGGCCTGATAGGCGGCTTTCTTGCCATCAATATTTCCGGAAAGGTTAGCGTTATGCTTTATTTCAACAAATGCATTGCTTCTATCGACTTTACCGATCTGCTGCCGGCATTTATCAAGACTATTTTCTTCGGCTTTGTAATAGGCTTTATAGGCTGTTATAAGGGCTATAATTCAAATAAAGGCACCGAGAGTGTGGGTTTATCGGCAAACTCAGCTGTAGTGGCTGCATCGCTCTGGATATTCGTTATCGATGCCATCGTGGTGCAGATCAGCAACATTATTATCTATTGATATGGAAGAGAAGGATACTATAGAAGAACCAAAGCACCCATCTTCCAAAAAGAAAGAGGTAGTGATCCATATCAAAGGATTGAAAAAGTCATTTGGTGATCATCATGTTCTGAAACACGTCGATCTGGATGTGCATCGCGGAGAAAATGTGGTTATCCTGGGCAAATCGGGCACCGGAAAATCGGTTACTATTGAATGCATTGTAGGGATGCTGGTGCCTGACGAAGGCGAAGTGAAGGTATTTGGCGATGATGTGCCAGAAATGACGGAAAAGCAACTCAAAGAATTGCGTACTAAAATCGGCTTCCTGTTTCAAAGCGGGGCATTGTACGATTCGATGACAGTACGTGATAATTTGGAATTCCCTCTTACCCGGGTGCTGAGAATAAAAGATCAGGCAGAAATAGATAAGCGGGTAGAAGAGGTGCTGGATGGCGTAGGATTAATGGATGCTATCGATAAAATGCCCTCAGATCTTTCAGGCGGGATGCGTAAAAGAGTTGGCCTGGCGCGAACGCTGATCGTTAAGCCGGAGATTATGCTTTATGATGAACCGACTACTGGCTTGGATCCCATAACCTCGCGGGAGATAAGCCAGCTGATATTGAAAATGCAGAAGAAATATAAGACCACCTCGATCATTATTACACACGATATGGAATGTGCTGAGATAACAGCCGACCGTGTAGTGGTATTGAATGACGGTGAATTTGTAGCAGAAGGCTCTTTTGATGAGATTAAAGGATCGAAAGACGAGTTTGTGGAATCATTTTTTTAAAACCTACACTATGAAAACAACATCCGGACAGAAAATAAAGATAGGCGGTTTTGTGCTCGCAGGATTGGCGGTACTTATTGCCGGGATATTTCTTATAGGGAATAAGAAGGGCCTGTTTACAAAGACGTTCAATGTGCATGGCATGTTCAAGAACGTGAACGGTCTGCAGGTCGGCAATAATGCCCGTTTTGCAGGTATCAACGTTGGTGTTGTTAAAGACATCCAGATTGTGAACGATACTACTGTAAAAGTGACCCTAACGCTAAATGAAGATGTAAGAAAGTTCGTTAAAAAAGACTCTAAACTAAGCATAAGCAGCGATGGTTTGATGGGTGATAAGTTGGTGCTCATATCGTCAGGAGGGGTGAATAGCAACCAGGAAGTTGTAAATGGCGATCAGCTTACTGGGGTAAATCCATTTGATGTAGACAGGCTGGTCAATAAATTTTCCAAAATAGCAGACGATGCCGGTGAACTGGTAGGCGGGCTTTCATCGATTATAAATAAGGTGAATAATGGGCAGGGGAGCTTGGGCCGCCTATTGAATAACGATAAAATGGCCCGGGACCTGGAAGGCACCGTAAAACAAGCTAAATCCACCATAGCTAACGTCCATCAAACAACAGGCACTTTGAATGAAGACCTGAAAGCCGCACAAAGTAACTTCTTACTGCGGGGGTTCTTCAAAAAGAAGAAAAAGCTGGAAAAGGCACGCCAGGATTCCATAAAGAAAGCTAAGGAGCTGCAGGAGAAAAACGAACAGCAAAAGAAGGACGATCAGAAGAAAAAAGATGATCAGCCTAATCCATAAAAAAGGCTCCGATATGCTCGGAGCCTGGTGGAATATCCCGGTGGAATTTGTTATAAATACTTAGTCAGTTCAGGAGAAAGCGGGGTAACGGTTGAGCGGAAACGGTGGATCAGCTTACCATTTTCGTCGATAAGGAATTTCTCAAAGTTCCATTTGATCTCTCCGGTAAAATCAGGGTTTGGTGCTTCTGTCAGATATTTGAACAATGGATCGATATCATCACCTTTAACGCTAACTTTTTGGCTTAAAGGGAAGGTAACACCGTAGTTTTTCTGGCAGAAAGATTTGATCTCTAACGCATTGCCCGGTTCCTGCTGGCCGAAGTTGTTAGCAGGGAAACCCACAACAACTACTTTGTCTTTATACTGATCGGCCAGTTTCTGCAGCTCAGCATACTGTGGTGTAAAACCGCATTTTGAAGCTGTGTTGACGATCAGTACTTTTTTGCCTTTGTATTTGGCTAATGAGAAAGCGCCGCCGTCAATATCTTTCAGCTTGAAATCATAAACAGAGGAGGGAGCAACAAATAAAAGCGTCAGGAAGATGGCTAATATTTTCATTTTTCTAAATTTTGGTTTCGTTTTAAAGTGCTGAGTAAAATTACACTAATAAAACCGCAATTACCTGAAAATATAAATCGGAATTATGTAAAATTTCTCTGACCCAGGTAGTGGTCCTCTTTACCTGTCATCGCCTTCTTTGTTTCTGAGGTTTTGTCTGGATAGCCAAGCAAATGCAGAGCGCCATGGATGATTACTCTGTGGAGTTCATTTACTTCACCCGAGTTGAATTTGATAGCGTTTTCGCGGATGCGGTCGATAGAAATAAAGATATCACCTTCAATAATCCCGTCTTTTTCCGAATTATCAAAGGTGACAATATCTGTGTAAGTGTCATGGTCCAAATACTGCCGGTTGATCTTCAGCAGGTATTCGTCTGAGCAGAAAATGTAGTTGAGTTCTTTAAGCTTGTAACCCTCGGCTTCAATTGTGGCTTTTACCCACTGTTTTACCGCTGTTTTATTTTTTAGTTTAAAGCTGATATCCTCTTCAAAGAAGTTGATTGAAGGCATTATATTTTAAAATGAAGTTCAACTTCATTTCCTTTTTGGTTGAATATGCACTGATCAGCCAACTGTTTTACGATGAAAACACCGCGTCCGGTTAAGGCTTCAAGGTTTTCCTCGGCAGTTGGATCAGGCAGATGATCGTAGTCAAAACCTTCGCCTTCGTCAGTTACTGTCCAAACAACACGTTTTGAGTCCACCTCAGCGTTGATGATCACCTTCTTATTCTCATCCAGTTTATTGCCATGTACAATCGCGTTAATAGCAATCTCATTCAGGCAAGTCATCATATTAGCAAAGGTGTCTTCGCTAACCTGGTGTTTGTCTGCTATTTGCTCTATCAAAAGCTCCAGCTGCGTTATGCTTTCCGGTTTGGAAGGGAGCTGTAAAGTATAAAGCTCGCTGGTTTGTACATTCGCTTCTTGCATGTTATTTGGCATTAAGTTGATCAAAGTAAGATTTTATTTTTTGTTTATAGTACAAATTAAGTGCCGGAGATACTGTCTTAATTTGTTCGGTCTGTTTTTCTTTCGATTTTTGGTAGTCCTGCAACGCCTTAATGTATCCTGGAGGCATATCCTTTCCCGCATTACTTTCCCGCTTCTGATCCTGATCCCTTTGTTGCTGAGCTTTTTCTGCTTCCAGCATCCGGGTTTGGATCTGCTGCTGCCTCTTTAGCACTTCATCAGTTATTCGCCTGTTTACGATATCGTTTTCAGTTTGTTCCATTTCTTTTGAAATTTTATCCAAATTGCCGATACCTCCACCTCCGTTTTTATTCTCGTCTTTATTAATTTCCTGCAGCGCCTGCCTTATCATTTCCTGCTGCCGTGCCATTTTTGCCAGTTGCTCACTCATGCCCGCACGCTGACTTTGTGACATATTTCCGCCTTGTTTTTGCAGTTGATCGCGCATCTGCTGCATGTTCTGGTTCAACTGCTGCTGCATCTTGTTCAGCTGCGATAGCGACGGTTGTTTACCTTTTCCACTGCCACTTTTGCCGTTCTTCATCGAGTTTTGCAACTGCTCAAGCGCCTCGTTCAGCATCAGTGCCAAATTGTTCATTGATGTCATTGCATATTGTTGATTTCTCGAAGCTTCTGCCGTACGGCGGTCGCCTAAATTTTCCAACGACTCCTCAATGTGACTATTTATGCTTGATATCTCCTGGTTTACACTTGTTTGTATCTGCGGAACCCGTCGACTTAAGGCATATAGGCTGTCTTCTGCCGTTTTTAGGTTGTCTTTTATGTCCTTTTGTTTTTGTGCTAATATAGCATAATTTGGATCAGTTGGGTTAGTATTTTTCAACGTTTCCATAACTTTCTCCTGATCGAATGAACTATTAACGAGATTTTTTAATAATTCGCGTAGCTGCGCGGCATCAACGTTATTTTGTGAGTCTTCGCCCTCCTGGTTTTTGTCCTCCATCTGCTTGGCCATCTGCTGCATTTGTTTGGCCGCATTTTGCTGTGAATGAGCGGCTTTCTGCTTATCATTCTTCTGCAGCTGGTCGGAACTTTGGCTCATTTGCTGATCAATTTTTTGTTCGTCGCTTTTTGGATTTTCGAAATTATTTTTTTGCTCAGCGCTGTCATTTTGCTTTTGCAGGTCATCCAGCGAGTTCTTCACATCCTGGAAATCCTGTTTGATTTTTTCCTGTTCCTGTTGTAGTTGTTTAGCATCTGACCCTTGCTGCTTGGTTTGCTCAGAAAGCTTCTGCTGCTTGTCGGATAACTGGTTAATCGTATTAATGCTCTGGTTCAATTTCTGGTCAAATTCCAGTTTTTTATACAGCTGCAGTATACGGTCAAGCTCTTTTCGCAACGACTTATTATCCATCTGCATCTTGGATAACTGATCGCGCGTCAGGTCTTTTTGTTCCTGGTCCATCAGCGCTTGCAGCTTCTTCAGCAGATCCTGTGTTTTGGGGTCGAGCACATTGTTGAACAGGTTTTCAATCTCTTTTTGCTTCTCTAAAATCTCCTTGTTCTGCTGCTCATTTTCCTGGCGGTTAACCACGTTCTTTTTGTTCTCGGCCTGTATGTCTTTTACCAGGTTATCCAGGTCTTTTTTCTTTTGCAGCAGGTCGTCTATCTCTTTCTTTTCATCAAATGATAGCGTGTTTTTATCCAATAGCTTTTGATTCAGCTTTTGGGCGTCACGCTCTATCTGGCTGGCCAGCTTAATGGCCGATTGCATTTTGTCCTTCACTGCCTGCGTGCCTTTTTCCAGTTCTTCATTCAGCTGTTTCTGATCCGGAACATTCAGCGTACGCTGAGGCGAACGCACTTTTTTGGGTCCGCTAACGCCATCATTATCTGCTACTTCGAAATAGTAAGTTACCTGGTCGCCGGGTTTGGCGCCCAATTGTTTCAAGTCCCAGAAGTAAAAGAAATCAGCCTGGGTTTTGCTCAGATCAGCTTTGACAGAACGTGTAATGGTATGCTCCGAATTCTTATCGCCAGGAGTGCCAATCTTATAATTAAATGTCAATGACGAAAAGCCATGATCATCCTGAATTTTGCCGTTGAAATACAGGGCCTTACTACTGATTGAATCTGATTTTTCCTCAACAGTAATTGCCGGCATCTCATCAGCAATCACATTGATACGGTAGGATGCGGAATCTCCGCGGCTTACATTTTCATTTTGCGGACTAATCTTATAAAATGAGTTTTTATAAATCCTTTCGGTGTGCTCAAACGCATCATCACCTGATTTAACGGCATTGGTGCGGTTATTATTCATATCGAACTGGATACCGGTAGCATTCTGTGTATGGAACTGCCATTTTACTGTTGTACCGGCAGGGAGGGTAAGATCACCAGCGTTGAGCAATTGCTCTGATTTTTTATTCAGGTAGGCCGGGTAGTTTAGCTGCACATCAAAATGCAGTAACGAGGGTTTTAAGTTTACTTTTATCTCATAAGGAAGCGATGTAAAACCGTTAGCCGTTAACCTGAAGCTGGTATTCTTTTGCAGGTTGCTAAACTGGTAATGAAAATGGCTAATGTTTTCCTTATCCAGTTTGAAAGTATTATTAGCTGTTTCTATATAAACATCCGAAGGCAATTTATCACCATCCAGCTTTAAATTCAGCTTCAGCTCATCACCCTGAACGACGGATAATGATTGGTTCGTCACTATAAATTTAAAGGGAGCAACGGGCGCAAAGTATTCGTTATGCCTGATGATCCTTTTGGTACTTTCTGTCAGGATGGAAGGCGCTGCTAATGCAATGATGCAGATAACTGCAGCTGGAAATAGTACCCATTTCAGGTATTTGGTATTCTCTTTTATGTTGATGGCTGATGGAAAGCTAACAGGCTTTAGTGTTTCAATTTTTTGGTCGATGCTGGCTTCAATCAGTTCGCGCTGCTGCTGGTTGCTGTCGGCCAGTTTTTTAAGTTGAAGTGTATTCAGTAATTTATCGCTCACATCGGTAAAGTGCTTACCGATAATTTCCGCGGCCTGGTTGTGAGTGATGGTTTTACCCAACTTGATCAAGGCCAGAAACGAAGGAAGAATCAGCCATGCGATCAGTCCTAAATTCAGCAGGATAAAAAAGTAAAAAAGGAAAGTGCGGAAGCCGGAATTGAAGTTGCCGTAGTACTCGCTTACGGTGATGATAATGTAGGCAGAAAATATTCCTGCGCCAAGAAATATCAGCCCCCGAAGTAAATTGTTGAAATAATACTTGCGGATGAAAGTATCGATCTTGCTGATTAACAACTCGTAGTTTTCCGATGACCGCATAACCTATTTCAAACAAATACGCTAAATACAGTTTTAACGCAGCATAAATATCAAAATTATAACTTTTAAATGATAATCCTGCATTTCAAAAGAGGGATAGTCGCCGTATATTTGTAAGGTAAACTGATAAGTTTAACTAACTAATTTATTATGGCTCTACATCCTGACCTGGAACTGGCATCTGAACTAAGAACATTGTTCACCCGCCTGATCAAAAAACTGCGAAGAGAATCGGCTACCGGGCAACATTTGTCGCTTACCGAGCGGTCTACCATGTCGTTGCTTTATCAGCAAAAGCAATTATTGCCAAGCGAACTGGCTGCTTCTGAAAAGATCACCAATCAATCCATGTCGCAGATATTGAACCACCTGTTGGAGCTGGGATATATCACCCGGACTGCATCGGATACCGACAAGCGTAAAGTGCTGATATCCCTAACCAAAACAGGAGAGGAAACGCTTTTAAGAGTTCGTGCGGAGCGTGATGAATGGTTAGCCAAAGCAATCAGCGACAGCTGTAACGAAGAAGAAATAAGCCTGCTTAAAAAAGTGATGGGACCGCTGAACAAGATCATTGACCACGAATAAAAGCAGGAAATAAAAACAAAATCTACCAAACGAATAAATGAATATTACCACTTTTAAAGCATTCGGAAGCCGCAATTACCGGCTATATTTTACAGGGCAATCCGTCTCACTTATTGGGACGTGGATGCAAAAAACCGCGGTGAGCTGGGTGATCTACTCGCTTACGCATTCCACTTTTATGCTGGGGTTGACCCTTTTTGCGAGCCAGTTTCCATCGTTTTTATTTTCATTATTAGGTGGAGTGATCTCAGACCGGTACGACCGTTTTAAGGTGCTGATGGTTACCCAGGTTGCATCCATGATTCAGGCTGCTATCCTGGCAATATTGATCTTAATGGGTCATTATGCGGTTTGGGAAATTTTGACTTTGAGCGTCTTATTGGGTGTTATCAATGCTTTTGACGTACCGGCCAGGCAGGCATTGGTGTATGAGATGATCGATGATAAAAAGGATTTGCCCAATGCGCTGGCGCTCAATTCATCTATGGTTAATTTGTCAAGACTGATCGGTCCGGCTATTGCAGGTTTCATACTTGAGAAATTGGGCGATGGGACTTGTTTTGCCCTTAATGCTTTGAGTTTCCTGGCAGTTATCGGTTCGCTATTGTTAATGCGCCTGCCAAAGTATATAAAACAAGTACATACCAAAAATGCTTTTGGCGAAATGAAAGAGGGATTCGAGTACCTGAAGAAAACGCCATCTATAGCATTCATCATTATAATGCTGGCTCTGATCAGCCTATTGGTGATGCCATTCAGTACCCTATTGCCGGTATATGCACGGGACATTTTTAAAGGGACAGCATCCACCTTCGGTATCATTGATAGTGTGATAGGTTTGGGAGCATTTAGTTGTGCCATATTCCTTGCGTCATTAAAACCCGGGACAAATCTGAAAAGGATATTGGCTGTTAACACGCTAATATTCGGGGCCGGATTAGCGCTGTTCTCGCATGAAGGTAATTACCCTCTGGCGCTGGTATTCTCGGCAGTTACCGGTTTCGGCATGATGTCGCAGGTTACGGTGAGTAACACACTGATACAAACCACGGTTGATGCCAATATGCGCGGCCGTGTGATCAGCTTTTATGCAATGGCTGTTTTTGGTATGCAACCATTGGGGGGGCTTGTGATCGGCTCCATATCCAAATGGATCGGAACGCCCGACACATTGTTGGGAGAGGGAATAATAGCCGGACTGATCGGGCTGCTGCACATACGGTTCCTTCGCAAGGAGAAATTGAAAAAACAACAGCCAATGCCTGCTTTAGGGCAACAGACCGTACAGGCAGTTTAATCACTATTTCCAGAATGCAGGGGTATCAACCTTGCCTCTAAGCGTGCAATCGACGCATACCCTTGTACTGTAAAGAAAGCCTATTATCCCTCCTCCTGAGGCTTCTATTGCACTGGTAGCGAAATAGTCTATAGGCGGATTTATCAGGACGTTTTGAACTACATTTGTGCCTGTTTTATCTTTATAAAGAGCGGTATCCTGTTCACAAGTATAAGGGTAAATTGGCAGCACATTGCCCGGCAAATCAGCGTGTTTTATAAATATCCTTTTGGATTGAACATTAGTAGCCGATATATAACCTACTACAGGTTCAGCGGGGTTGGCAGTATTATGTATATTCCCGCTGATTTCGGATGGTTGTGCATCAAATATACTCCCCAGCTGTTCCGTGTTTTTCTTCATGTTTTGATAGAAATTATAAGCATCCTGGGTAAGGGCATACTGCCTGACCAGTATAGAATATTTGGATTCCATCTTTTCGCTCGATAATGCTATGGAGGCTAGCGGTCCCTGGTAAACCACATCGCTGGATAATTTCTCGGTTGAAGTGGCAATGATATTAACAGATTTATCATTAGCAAAACAACTATAAATCATTTGGTTCCTGGTACGGGGGACCATCTGGATACCGGTAGGATCCAGTACGTAAAGCGAAGCATATTTTGCATGAAATATCCAGGCTTCGTCATAATCCCAGAGGTAAAACCGGGTTTTGTTGGTTGCATCATGCGCATTAACATATAAATTAACAGTGGTATCCTTAACGTTGTAACCAACACTATCAATCGGCGGGGTGGGCTTTACTTCCACAAAATCGGATACATATTGTCCACCTTCTGCCGGTAATATCCTGACCCGGTATCTTTGTGTTGAATTGAGATTCAGGCTATTGACGGAATTATAATGTCCATTGCCATAAACATCATACAAAGGATAGGTTCCGCCTTGCTCACCCTCTACGGTTACGGTAGCGTTCAGAACAGGGTTGTCGGTTATCTTATCTGTCAATTTTACTGTGCGGCTTAACTTAATAACGGTGGAATCATTACCCGTATTGATAACCCCTTCAACAATCAAATAGCTTTGCGATGTGGATGTGGCAGGCGGATTATAAGGCTTTTTACAGCACATTAATCCTAAAATAAGCATTAAAAACAGGGTGCGAAGCTTAGTCATAAATAGGCATGGCATTAAGCCAGGGCTGTAGAATGCCGTTGGCTTAACTGGTTAATAACAAATATAACTAAATACTTCATTATATAACTAAAAAATTCTTTTTAAAAAGGTAGGCTTGGATGATCTCTTTAAAAACAATTATGATGCCACTGCATTTCGATTAATTTGTTTTCTCCAAACAATATGCTGGGCGATTTGTATTTAACTATAAAGCAATCAACAATACATTTACCCTCTTACCCCTGTAATATGAGCATGGTATACAAATACCCTTCCGTAGATGATCTTATAAAAAAAGCAAAATCCAGGATTCCAAATTTCGTATTCGAATATTTAAGCGGCGGTTGTAATGAAAATATTGCCCTGACCAGGAATACAACCGATCTCTGGGACGTTGAATTGAGGCCTTATTACATTACCGATCACAAAGAGGCAGTTTTAAAAACTGAATTATTTGGACATATTTATGACCTTCCGTTCGGTATTTCTCCGGTAGGGCTGCAGGGGTTGATGTGGCCCAATTCGCCGGAGATATTGGCAAAGGCATCTTTAAAACATAATATTCCTTTTGTAATAAGTACATTAACAACAAGTACTATCGAAAGGCTTTCGGAATTGACGGAAGGCCGTGCCTGGTTTCAGTTATATCATCCTAATGAAAATGATCTGCGTGATAAAATTTTAAAACGGGTTGAAGACGCAGGGTGCCCTGTACTGGTATTAATATGCGACATGCCAACCTTGGCTTACAGGCCCTGTGATATGCGTAATGGCTTGGGTTTGCCGCTCAAAATGAGTCTTAAAAATATTATTCAGATTTTATCCAGACCGGAGTGGTTGATTAAAACCTTGAAATATGGTCAGCCCAAGTTTGCCATCATGGAACCTTATCTGAAGAGTTTAAATAACCAACTCAATTTTGATAATAAACTGACTGAGCAAAAGATAGCAGCAATAAGGGATAGGTGGAAAGGAAAACTGGTTATCAAAGGGATCGCTTCGGAAGAAGATACAGAGGCAGCTATACGGCTGGGTGCAGACGGCATTATTGTTTCTAATCATGGCGGGCGGCAGCTGGATGTAGGCCCCTCTTCTATAAAAACGCTTGGACCAATAGTGGAAAACTACCAGAATAAAATAAAAATTATCATGGACAGCGGTTTGAGAAGCGGGCCGGATATTGCCAGGTCCCTGGCAACCGGAGCAGAGTTTACCTTTATGGGCAGAGTTTTTATGTATGCGGTTGCAGCGCTTGGCGATGAAGGTGCCGATCATATAATCGAATGCCTGAAGATGCAATTAAAGCAAGTAATGGAACAAATTTCGTGCACCTCAGTATGCGATTTGAAGAACCATTTAATGCCACCTGTTTATCAATCAAGGCAAAACTCTAATGATGAACAGGCTCATTCTGAAATGGTATATAACATGCCTGCTTAAGCAAGGTGTGGGATCGGAGTATTTTTGATTTCTGATTTTGTAATGTCCGGCAGGAGCTGCTTTTCTTTTAGTGCCAATTCCGCCTTAACTTTTTCATCAATATTGATCACCATGGCCTGTTTGGCAGACTTGCCGTTAAATACGGTATCGCAGGTATAAACACAAACATAAAACGAGTTGCCAAACTTATCTCCATGCAACCAGCAAGCAGATCGATAATTTTTTGTTGCGAATCGCTCATTAACATCATGAAGCGATTTTAATTCCCCTTCTACACGCATATTAGCAGGGGTAAGCGCCAAAAATTCCTCTTTTGTATAGCCGTATTGCAACTCGGCAGCTTTGTTGGTCGCAAGGAATTTGTAAGTGGCGGCATCGTATATGAACATAGGAGCGGGGATATTTTCAAAAAGACGTCCATAATGTTCGCCCGCTGCCTTTAAGCGTTTTCGCTGCTTTCTGATGAGGGCATACATTGTAGTAAACACCAGGGTAATTACAAGAGTGTTATTCAGTACCCGGAACAGATTGACATGCTCTGGTTCAAAATCGTCCGAAAGAGAGTTGATTGCCTGATTAGCAAGGATAGCCCAGCCAAAGGACACAAGAAGAATTAACGAGATTATTATAATAGTATTATTACGATGCATTTAAGACAGAAATGTGCTATTTAATTAATAAACAATTTAAAAAGCAAATTGTTTTGCTCAATGATAAATATATTTAATTACGAAGATAAAATCTAATAAATGATATACCCCAATCGAGAGATGACACAAATTTTCTATCATACAGAAAATGTAAGCTTCTGATTGATAAGCTGAGAAGAGACACTTCTTATATCAAATCCTTTTCCTTTAAAAGCCGATACATTATATTTGTAACCCACACGGGATGTAGCGTAGCCCGGTATCGCGCCAGCATGGGGTGCTGGAGGTCGTGGGTTCGAATCCCGCCATCCCGACGAAAGTAGGATTTAAAACGCTCCAAAATCCTGTAAATGTCTCATTTACAGGATTTTTTATTTTATTCAAATCCTTTTCAGTACATACTATTCCTTGCTTTATGCGAACAAAGAGGTGAACAAAATCTGTTTTTTAGATTTGTTCACCGGATAGGGTCTAACTAATTGATGTACAGGTAATTGCATCACGTAAAATTAGATCGAAAAAGACGCATTTAGATCACTTTTTTGTCTTTCCGGTGAACAGTTTTGGCTATAAGAGTTCAAAACAATTTTTTATTAATCTAAAAATCTGGAAAGATGAGGACAAGTAACACATTCGGGATCCACTTTGTATTAAGGGAAAACCGTGGAAAAAACGGCCAGTCGGCCATTTACATGCGGATCGTAGTCAACAAGAGCCGCTCTGAAGTAGCATTAAAGCGTCATGTTGCCGCAGCAGATTGGAACGACGCCAAAGGTTTCGCTAAGCCTAAAAATGACGAGTTACGCAAATTAAACAGCGACTTGGAGCGACTGCGCGGCATGATGGCCGGTCATTACCAGGAACTGCAACTACAAAGAAAAGTGATCACTGCTGAGGTGCTCAAAAACCTGTTTGTCGGTGTCAAAGACTCCGATCATACCTTGCATACAATAGTGGAATATCACAATACAACTATGAAAGACGTGCTGGCCCACGGTACCATCAAAAATTATTACACCACTGCCCGATATTTAAGAGAATTCGTCAAACTGGAATTCAAGCGTTCGGACATTTACTTGTCAGAACTGGATTATAGCTTTATTTGTAGACTGGAAAATTTCCTGAGAAGACATCAGCCTCAAGACCACAAAAAGAAGCTCGAAAATAATGGGCTGATGAAACACTTAGAGCGCTTTCGCAAGATCATCCGTCTGGCTGTTAAAATGACTTGGTTAGATAAAGACCCGTTCTCTATGTTCCAACTCAAATTCCATAAAACAGAACGAGGGTTTCTTACAGTTGCAGAGTTAAACAAGATCGAAAATAAAAAGCTGACTATCGAACGGGTAGCTTATGTCCGCGACTTGTTTGTTCTTAGTTGCTATACGGGATTGGCCTATATAGACGTAATGGAATTAACCCCGGCTAACCTGGTGACGGGCATTGATGACACTCCATGGATCAAAACCACGCGTGAAAAAACAAGGGTGGCTGTAAATGTGCCTTTGCTGCCGCCAGCGGCCAAAATTATTCAACATTATAAAAAGCATCCGAGAGCAATTGCGGAAGGCACTTTGTTGCCACGTATCTCCAATCAAAAGTTAAATAGCTATTTAAAGGAAGTGGCCGACCTCTGCGACATTCATAAGACACTAACCTACCACTTGGCCCGCCATACGTTTGCAACAACTGTAACGCTTTCAAACGGAGTACCAATTGAAACGGTAAGTAAGATGTTAGGCCATACAACTATCAGAACCACTCAAATCTATGCCAAAGTCGTTGAACGAAAAGTTAGTGACGATATGCAATTGCTGCGCAACAAACTTGCTCCTGAACCGGCCCACAACGCAACAAGAAAAAATCTTTCAAAAATAATCTTAAAAAGGCAAGCTAATGGAACGGTCGATAATAAGTGATATTCAAGCGATAATCCATAGTTCCCGTGTAGCAGCAATCCGGTCGATTGACTACGAAAGAGTAATAATGTATTGGCACATTGGGAAAAGGATAGTTGAAGAAGAACAAGGAGGTTATGAGCGGGCCGTTTACGGAGAACGGTTGATCCCATACATTTCGGAACAATTACTCCCTAAATTCGGAAGCGCTTTTTCGGCAAGAAATTTAAGCTACTTCAGGCAATTTTACAGGATCTTTCCAATTGTGAACGCACTGCGTTCACAATTGAGTTGGACGCACTACCGGTCTTTATTAAGTATGGACAGTGTAAATAAAAGAGCATTTTATGTAGACCAAACCGTAAAAAATAATTGGAGCGCGCGTCAACTGAACAGACAGGTGGATACCCAGCTATATGAACGTTTGTCGTTAAGCACAGACAAAGACAGCGTGATGGCTGCTGCAAACAAAGAAGTATACCCGCAAGAGCCAAAGGATATAGTAAAAGACCCGATGTTCCTCGAATTCCTCGGGCTGAAACAGGAAGCAGCTTACTATGAAAAAGACCTGGAAGCAGCGCTCATTACCCACCTGCAAGAATTTATGCTGGAACTAGGTAATGGCTACTCTTTCGTTGCCCGCCAAAAACGCATTCATCTGGATGGTGATGACTTTTTCATTGACCTTGTATTCTATAACAGGCTGTTACAATGCTTCGTCATCATCGAATTAAAAACCCACAAGGTAACACATCAGGACCTCGGGCAACTACAGATGTATGTCAATTATTACGACAGGATCGAAAAACTGGCCCACGAGACGCCGACCATTGGCATTTTGCTTTGCCTGGAGAAGAATGACACCGTGGTTAGATTCTCGCTGCCTGATAAGAGCAATGTTTTCGCATCAAAGTATCATCTCTATCTGCCTTCGGAAGAACAACTCTCCCGGGAAATTCAGAATGAAATGAAACGCCGTGAAGATAAACTGGACGAGTAAGAACCGTTGGAAACATCAGGATCATTTATCTTGAATATCAGAATTCCAAATCACCGTCTTCAATTTCTCAGGCAGAAAATATAAATTCCGAATCACTGATTCGGAATTTACAAAATGAATTTAGCCTGAGCCGGACACATTATCTCCCATTGCTTAATAGTCTAAAATCAAGTACCTAGTCATTTAAAACTCATCCCTTGATCGAATAGTGTTCAATAACACGGATACTTCAAGGGCCTCATCCGCGTCTTAATTTTTTTTTCGTAAGAGTAGTTATCATCCGTTTGTACTGCGTATTACCCATAACAAATTAGAAATACCAATTATTATCAACCAAAATTTATGAGGAAAAATTCTGTCATAGCCTGGTCTATGGTCGTTGCCCTTGGTGGCTTTTTATTTGGATTTGATACCGCAGTGATTTCTGGGGCAGAAAAATCAATCCAGGCTTACTGGAATTTGTCTGTATTCCAGCATGGACTAACTATTTCTATTGCCTTAATAGGAACGGTAATGGGTTCATTGCTTGGCTCAAAACCATCAGACCGCTTTGGAAGGAAGAACACACTTTATTTTGTTGCTGCAGCCTATTTGCTATCGTCCGTCGGTACCGCCTTTGCAACAAATTGGTATATATTCCTTGCATTTCGATTCCTTGGTGGCCTTGGCGTGGGTACCTCATCCGTTACTGCCCCTATTTACATATCGGAAGTTTCGCCTGCCGACAGAAGGGGTAATTTAGTGGGTCTGTTCCAGTTTAACGTAGTACTTGGAATTATGATTTCATATCTATCCAACTACCTTTTGGGCCAAGGCGGTGATGCGTCCTGGCGATGGATGCTAGGAGTACAGGCGTTTCCTTCCCTCGCATTCATCATTCTGATAAAATTCATACCCGAGAGCCCGCGTTGGCTGATACTTAAAAAAGGGGAGATCGAGAAGGCACTAGCTATCCTAAAAATTATCAATCCTTTAGACTACGACCGGGAACTGGCTGCGATTAAAAATTCAGAAGTCGATATTCATGGCAAAAAGCACAATAAATCCTTGTTTTCGGCTGAGTATAAAAAGCCGGTCCTTTTAGCGATGCTTTTTGCATTTTTCAACCAGGTTTCAGGCATTAACGCCATTATTTATTATGCACCACGCATTTTTGAGATGGCTGGTCTCGGCGCCCATTCATCTCTATTTTCTACGGTAGGAATTGGAATGGTCAATTTCATTTTTACGTTGCTTGCCATTAATATAATCGACAAAGTCGGACGGAAGTTGCTTATGCTGATCGGTTCAGTCGGACTAATCGGGTCGTTATTTCTCGTTGCATTCTCTTTTTACAGCGGGCATTTTAATGGATTTGCGATACCGATTTATGTCATGGTGTTCATTGCCTTTTTCGCATTTTCTCAAGGAGCCGTTATCTGGGTGTTCATTGCCGAGATATTTCCTAATCAGGTAAGGGCGCAGGGACAAACGCTGGGTAGTTCAACGCATTGGGTCATGGCCGCAATTATTGCATTTTCGTTTCCATTTTTCGCTGAGAAACTCGGCGGCGCTGTTACATTCTCCTTTTTTGGTACGATGATGGTCCTCCAACTGATTTTCGTATGGTGGTTCATGCCTGAAACCAAGGGTAAATCACTGGAACAAATAGATACCAATATCGTGCTTCATTAATTATGACTATGAAACATAACGTATTGCCAGCTATCTGTTTTGGGGAGGTGTTATGGGATATGCTTCCCGAAGGCCCTCAACCGGGCGGTGCCCCCTTGAACGTTGCTTATCATTTGAATAAGCGTGGCGTTAAGGCAAATATCTTCAGCAAAGTCGGCAACGACTTGCAGGGACAACAATTAAGCTCTCTTATTCACTCCTGGGGAGTAGGAAGGGATTTCTTGCAAATAGACATAGCGCATCCGACGAGCAAGGTGGTAGCAAAAATGAACGGCACGGAAGTAAGCTATGAAATTGTATTTCCTGTAGCCTGGGATTTTATTGAAGATGCCGATAGCATCGCTCCATTCGTGGGTGAATCGACCTATTTTATTTACGGTAGTCTGGCGTCGCGAAATAACGTTACCAGGAATAGCTTGTTCCGTTTGCTTGACACCGAATGCATCAAGGTTTTTGACATCAATCTAAGGCCCCCGTTTATCAGTCGCGACCTGCTTGCTGAACTTCTGGCTAAGGCGAACATCGTAAAGTTCAATCAGTCCGAATTGGAAATGGTACAATCGGTTTTCGGGGGCTCATTTAGCAATGAAGTATCGCAAATACGGTTTATACAAGATAAGTTTAAAGTAGCCGAGATTATCGTTACAAAAGGTGAATTCGGAGCCTCCTACTATAAAAACCATCAAATTTTTCACGCCTGGGGAAGTGAAGTGAATGTCCAGGACACCATTGGCAGCGGGGACTCATTCCTCGCGGCATTTATCGCCGGTCATTTTCTTAATAAAGGGCCGCAGGAAATTATAAAAGATGCTGTCGCAATGGGCGCTTTCATAGCTACAAAAAAAGGAGGATGTCCTGAATACAGCCTTGCCGAGTATAGACTATTTAAAGAACAATTCATTAAGTAAACAATCTATGAATACAAAATTTAAGGAGCGTCTGTTGATTATGGCCTCCCTGACGGTGATCCTGGGAAACAGCCCTCTACTCTCGGAAGCGCAAGATACCAGCGGAATCTACCATGAGGAATACCGCCCGCAGGTGCACTTTTCACCTAAAGCACACTGGGTTAATGATCCCAACGGGATGGTCTATTTCAAAGGTACGTATCACCTGTTTTTTCAAGACTATCCGAAGGGCACTACATGGGGGCCCATGCACTGGGGGCATGCGATCAGCAAAGATCTGATGCATTGGAAAGAGTTGCCGATTGCCTTATATCCGGATAGCTTGGGTTATATTTTTTCCGGGAGCGCCGTCATCGATTCAAATAACACTTCCGGGTTTGGTAAGAATGGTAAGATACCTTTAGTGGCAATTTTTACCCATCACGACCCGCAGCTTGAAAAAGCCGGCAAAGAGAATTACCAGAACGAAAGTCTTGCTTACAGCCTCGATGATGGTTACACTTGGACCAAATATGCCGGCAATCCCGTGTTGAAGAATCCCGGCCTACGTGACTTTCGCGACCCTAAGGTCATGTGGTATGTGAAAGGAAAAAAGTGGATAATGACGTTGGCAACAAAGGATCATATTACCTTTTACTCGTCGCCTGATTTAAAAAATTGGAAGAAGGAAAGCGAGTTTGGCAAAGACTTGGGTGCCCACGGAGGAGTGTGGGAATGCCCGGACTTATTCCCATTAAAGCTCAATGAGAAGACCTATTGGGTGTTGATCGTCAATCTGAACCCGGGTGGGCCTAACGGAGGATCTGCAACTCAATATTTCATAGGTGACTTTGATGGCACAACGTTTTCGCCAAACGATGGTAAAACACGATGGCTGGACTATGGTACAGATGAATATGCTGGTGTTACCTGGAACAACACTGGTAACCGCAGGATTTTTTTGGGCTGGATGAGTAACTGGCAATATGCTAACCAGGTACCAACAAAAGGATGGCGAAATGCCATGACCATACCCAGAGAACTCACCTTATTTAAAGAGAAGGACGGTTTATATGTAAGATCGCTACCGGTAAAGGAAATAAATGCGATTGAACTAAAGAAGCCACAAGATCACAGACCTGAGTTACCCAAAGCCTTGCCCGGACAATATCTGATAAAATTAAAAACTAAACGGTTAGCTGACTATTCGATTATCCTTTCAAATTCAGCCAACGAAAAATTAATCATCGGCTTTGACAAAGTTAAAGACCAATATTTTATTGACCGTACTAAATCAGGCAGAACAGATTTTTCCGGTAATTTCCCAAGTATAGCATATGCTCCAAGACTTTCAGATGTCAACAATTCAGAAATGCTTTTATTGGTGGACAGGTCCTCTGTTGAACTTTTTGCAGATGATGGCCGGACTGTGATGACAAGCATTGTCTTTCCTGCTAAGCCATATAATCATATCGACTTGAAATTGGTTAAAATAATCCAATTAATTCCTTTATATGGGATTTGGTAAAGAAAAAACAGAGAGATCTGTGATTTAGTTGGTGTTGGGCGCTTCCTCTGAGAGGGGAGCGCTTTGTTCGTTTGTATGGTAATGAAATATTTGAAATGCTGGCGTTTTAAAATAAGGCAAAATTTGTAACTTACAGAATGCTGGCTTGTACGCTTTTGCTTGAGAAGGATTCAACCAATATATAGTACAAATGGCGGAGTTAAGGTATAACGGAAGCCACTCTTTTATTGTTATAATATAGCTTTAAAAGACTAATTTTAACCAATTTAAACTGTAATTTAAGATAAGGACGCGCCAATGGATGCTTCATCCGAAAGTGAAATCAGCACGTTACTTTATGATCTGAAAAGGGGAAGTGAACGGGCATTTGAGCGTTTGTACAAGATGCATAGCGGCATTCTGCTTGCCAATATCCGGGGCCTCGTTAAAGATCAGGAGGTCGCGCGCGAAATTCTGCAAGATCTCTATGTCAGAGTGTGGGAGAATCGCGCGTCGATTGACCCATCAAAATCCTATAAATCTTTTTTATTTACCGTCGCCCGGAACCTGGTTTACGATCATTTCAGAAAAATCTCACTCGACCAGAAAAAGCGTAGTGAACTTATGAGAACGGCCTTGACGGTCTACAGCCATGTAGAAGAATCTATATTGCAAAAAGAAAGCGAAGCTGTCCTTACAGAAGCCATTAATCATTTGCCCGACCAATGCCGCAGGGTTTACCAGCTTAGTAAAATTGATGGCAAAAGCCATAAGGAAATTAGCGAATTGCTCAATATTTCCCTGGCTACCGTCAATAATCATATCGTAAAAGCCAATCGGCAGATCCGCTCATTTGTCCTCAAGCAAAGCGGCAAAACTGAGCAAACAGAACTTTCACTTCTTTTAATCGCCACGCTTTTGTTGCAGCTTAAATTATAGGTTTTCCCTTGCCAGGCCTGTTTTTTATTTTTTTATCCGGAGGAGTAGTTATCCTCTGTTTCTCATTCGTATTACCCATAACCAATTGTAAAAGATGAACCGCATAGAAGAGTTACTATCGAAGTTCAGAGATAATAAATGTTCCCTGAAAGAGTTGGAGGAATTGCTGGACTTTTTTCGCGAAGACACTTATGCTGAGGAACTTAAAGTTGCTATCGGACAGCAACTTGAACGAATGGATGTGCCTGTAGCTGCATCCGGTGAGGAGACAGACGAGATTTATGAAGCTGTCCTGAAAAAGATATCACCTCCCCGCACCCTCTGGTCGTTGAAGCCTCGTGTGTGGTTCTCTGCTGCAGCTGTAGTCCTTATATGCCTGACCGCTATATTCTTCCTCTTGCGAAACGGCGAACCTCTAACGAAACCTAAAATTGCTGCTGCCCACATCATTCCTGCCGCAAATCGGGCAACACTTACGTTGGCAAACGGCAAGACGATCACGCTTAACGATGCGCCTTCCGGGAAATTGGCGCAAGATGGCAATGCAGTAATCAGCAAGACCCAAACCGGACGGATCGTTTACACAACAGCCGGAAGCTCTAATGCGTCTGCCAAGATCGCTTTTAACAAAATAACCACACCGCGTGGTGGCACCTATGATGTTATCCTATCCGATGGTTCGCATGTCTGGTTAAATGCAGGTTCGTCTTTAAGTTATCCATCTGATTTTAAAGATGGAGAACGTGTCGTGGAGCTAACCGGCGAAGCATATTTCGAGATTGCGCATAATGGAAAAGCGTTTAAAGTCATCGGAAAACGTGAAACCGTGAATGTACTCGGAACTCATTTCAACATAGAGGATTACGACGACGAGCCCGTCGCTAAGACAACCTTGTTACAAGGTTCTGTAAAATTATCTGGCAAGCATCAGGAAGTATTACTGGTACCGGGGCAAATGGGCGTGAACGACGAAACGGATCATATCAGTATTTCCCAGGCCAATATAGATGAAGTAATGGCCTGGAAAAATGGGTTGTTTGTTTTCAATAACGAAAGTATAGCCCAAATTATGCGGAAAGCTTCGCGCTGGTATGATGTAGATGTCCAGTACCAGGACAATATTCCAAATAAGAGACTTTGGGGCACTGTATCGCGATACAAGACGATTACAGAGCTCATGGACAATATTGCCATTGCAGGCAAAATCAAGTATAAGATAGAGGGAAGGAGGATAACTGTGATGAAATAGCTTTACTTTTTTGGCCAAAAAATAACCAGAAGCCGGCCAGCCTCTGGTTACAAGCAGCTGATGGGGCTGCCAAGGGCCTTTAGTTGATCATATTACCGATATAACCAATTTCCTAAAAAACCACATTCAAATGTATGTAAATTTTATCGCACATCGATGCAAGGCATCTTTGTGTGTATCCCCTAAATTATGGCGAGTTATGAAGCTTTCATTCCTCCTTATTTTTGCCGCGCTTTTGCAGGTCAGTGCTACTACCAAAGCTCAGCAAATTACCTTAAATAAAACAAACGCCAGTTTGAGCGAGACGCTGGATGAGGTCCGCAGGCAAAGTGGATACAGCCTTTTGTCTGACGCTGATATCGTCAATCAAGGTAATTCAGTAACCGTACACGTCAAAAATATTTCACTCGACGCTGCACTGCGATTAATCCTGGCAAATCAACCCTTTTCATATGTAATTAATAATAAGACGATTGTCATTTATGCGAAAAGTAAACTGCCCGGCGACAAAGCCCAGATCAAAAGTGTTTCGGGACAGGTGACGGATAACAACGGGCAGCCTCTTCCGGGAATTACAGTCAGATTAAAAGATAGCCAGCAGGCTACCGTAACGGACAAAAATGGGGTTTATCATATCAACGTACCTGACGAAAATGCCATTTTGATTTTTCAGTCTATAGGATTTGCTACCCAGGAAATTCCCGTCCAGGGCCGTACCACTATCGATGTCAAATTGGTTGAAGAAAACAGCAGATTAAATGAGGTGATTGTAACCGGCTATAAGACTGAACGAAAAAAAGACATTTCCGGTGCTGTTTCCATAGTAGACGTGGGCGAAACTTTAAAGGAGTCGAATTCCAATATTTTGACATCACTTCAATCCCGCGTTCCGGGTATTGAAATCGAATCTGACGGCACACCTGGCGGCGATGGTACAAGCATCAGGATCAGGGGATTTTCTTCGCTGAGTGCAAATGGCCCGCTTTTCGTAATAGATGGGGTTGCCACAACCTATTCCGGAGCATTAAACCCCGCAGATATCGAGTCCATCCAGGTATTGAAAGATGCGGCGTCAGCATCCATCTATGGTTCAAGGGCGAATAACGGAGTCATTGTCATCACAACAAAAAAGGGGAAAACGACCAAGCCTGTTATCACCTTCAACTCATATTATGGTCAGGAACGCCTGATCGATAATAACTTTCAGATGTTGAACTCGCAGCAATGGGCAAACGTTTTGTGGCAGGCAGAAAAGAATTCGGGAGAGTCGCCGTCGAACCCGGTATTGGGAGCCGGCGCAACGCCGGTAATTCCTCAGTACCTCGATGCAGCCAAAACACTTCCCTCTGCAAGCACGAACTGGATAGATGCAATTATGCGTCATTCGACCAATCAGAACTACGACTTTGGCGTTGGACAGTCACTTGACAGATCTAACTATTATTTTGGGATGGGTTATAACAATGAGCAGGGTATTGAAAAATATACGGGCTATGATCGGTATACGGCACGCTTCAATTCTTCATTTAAATTAACCAACAGGATATCAATAGGCGAAAATGTGAGCGTGGCCAATTTCCATGAAGTGAAGGGCAACTCGCTTTATGACGCTGTCTTGCAGAACCCGTTGATACCTGTATATGCTAACGACGGCAACTTCGGCGGACCGGTGGACGGGCTGGGTGATAAACTGAATCCCCTCGCTGAACTTTATTTTAATAAAGATAACAAGTCGAAAAACTGGCGCGTATTCGGAAATGTTTTCGCCGATGTTTCGATCCTTCCCGGTTTGAATTTCCATAGCAGTTTCGGTGTGGACCATAATAACAGCACCTTACGCGCTTTTACGCCAAGCTTTACTGAAGGGCGTTTTGTAATACGAGATAACTTTCTTACGCAATCAGAAAGCGACGGCCTGGATTGGACGGCTACAAATACGCTGAATTACAAATATCAACTGGGTAAACATTCATTTGAACTATTCGGCGGTATAGAAGCCATCAAATCAACCTCGAATGCGTTTTCTGCTTCAGGAAAGGATTTTTTGGAAAACAATTACTCGTATGCCTATCTCGGCAATGCCGAAGCGCAAAATGGCATGACCGGCGGCGCTAACGGATATACACTATATTCACAGTTTGGCAAGTTCAACTATAACTACGATAACAAATACCTTTTTGCAGCAACAGTAAGGCGTGATGGTTCTTCACGCTTTGGTGCAGCTAATCAATACGGCGTATTCCCTGGATTTTCTGCTGCCTGGAGAGCAAAAAACGAAGATTTTCTGAAGGATGTAGTCTGGCTTGATGACCTAAAACTTCGTGCTTCCTGGGGTATAACCGGTAACCAGGAGATTGGCGACTATAACACCCTGAATTTTTACGCTACCAACCACGAGTTCGGTACTTATGATATTCAGGGAACAAATACCAGCTCGCAAACGGCATTCTTCGCTACTCAATTAGGTAATGCCCAATTGAAGTGGGAATCGCAAAAACAAACAGATATTGGCTTAGACTTTACCATATTCCGTTCATTAACGGTTTCTGCTGACTATTATAATAAGGTGAGTACAAATGTACTGATCAACCCAGTGTTATTGGCTGTTTACGGGGGCGCAAATCCACCTTATATAAACGCCGGTTCCTTTGGGAACAAAGGCCTTGAATTACAGTTGAGCTATAAGGACAACAACGCCGGAGACTTCCATTACGGCGTTGATTTCAATATTGCCTTTAATAGCAATAAAGTATTAAGCCTGACTAATGGTGTTCCTTACATTTTAGGGACCTACGCCAACAGGTTAACGCCGGGGCAGCCTGTGTCAGAATTTTATGGATACGTGGCTGACGGGCTATTTACGAGCCAGGCTGAAGTCGATAATTCAGCCAGTCAGCCAGGAAAAGGTCTGGGCCGGATAAAATATAAGGACCTGAATGGTGACGGCGTGATTGATAGCAAGGACCAAACTAACATCGGAAACCCGAATCCAAAATTTATTTCCGGTTTAAACCTGCACGCAAGCTATAGAAATTTTGACGCGTCGGTATTTTTAAGTGGTGCATATGGCAACAAAATATACAATTCCATCAGGACACTGACAGATTTCGCTTATTTCCCATTCAACTTCGGTAAGGCAACGCTGAACGCCTGGTCGACGTCTAATACCAATTCAACCATACCTGAATTGAATACAGCTAATCTTAATAATGAGCTTCGATACTCAAGTTACTTTGTTGAAAACGGCTCTTATTTAAAAATAAAGAGCATCCAGGTCGGATACTCGTTGCCCAAATCCGTTTTGTCGAAAATCGGAGTAGGCACCCTGAGGTTTTATATTCAGGGACAGAACCTGTTCACATTTACCAAGTATTCTGGAATGGACCCGCAAGTTGGGGCAGGGGGAGTGCTTAGCGAGGGGATTGACTCTCAATTTTACCCGCATTCACGCAGTGTCAACATAGGTTTAAATGTAAAATTTTAATGGAAAAAGTTATCATGAAAAGATTATCGATAATATTTTGCATGAGCCTGATTTTACTCAGTGTTGCATGCAAGAAAAGTTTTTTGGATGCCAATCCGCAAGGGTTGCTCACTCAAAGTCAATTAACATCAAATACCGCTGGAATCGACGGTTTAGTAAATGCCGGATATCAGGGTTTAAGTACCCATTTCGCCGGTCAATGGCCCGACTTTTTTCACCCACCTTCAAACTGGAGCTTTGGGGACACGCGTTCCGATGACGCTTACAAAGGCGGTGGTGGTACCGGCGATATTTTGGAGTTTAATGAACTGGAGACCTGCAATATTACTTCCGATAACGCAATGCTGTACAATAAGTGGAAAGCCGATTTCACCGGAATAAGTAACATCAATACCGCTATACAGACCCTTAATTCGGTATCGGCAACAACTTATCCAAATAAAAATATAAGGGTCGCTGAGATGGAAACACTTCATGCTTATTTCTATCTGGACCTGATCAAGCATTTTTATGCGGTACCATGGATCGACTATACAGTGCCAACGGCTAGTCTTGGCAAAGTACCGAATAACCTTTCCCTTCAGCAATTGTATGCTAATGTTGAAAAGGAATTGGTTGCCGCTGTAAGCGTACTGCCGGAAACGCAGAGCGATTTGAGCCGGGTGAATAAATACGGGGCATTGGGATTTCTCACAAAGCTTTACATGTATGAAGGAAATTATGCCAAGGCCTCGCAGACTGCGGATCAAATCATCAATTCCGGGAAGTATGGACTAATGCCTACTTTTGAGCAATTGTATTCCCAACCAGAATATGAGCATGGGGCTGAATTCGTATTTTCTATCGCATTTTCAAAGGACGCCCCGGACGTAGAAAATCTAAACTTCGGTGACTTGTTGAATGCTCCAAGCGGCGCGCCATATGGTGGTGGTGACGGCTTTGATCGCCCAAGCCAAAATCTGGTTAACGCCTTCAAAGTGGATGCAAACGGACTGCCATTCCTGGACACGTTTAACAGTTCTGATCTTGCACCACGAGATGTTACAACACCCGTTGACCCGCGCCTGGATTGGGCAATCGGC
The DNA here is from genome assembly GCA_018266915.1 of Bacteroidota bacterium. GTDB lineage: Bacteria > Bacteroidota > Bacteroidia > Sphingobacteriales > Sphingobacteriaceae > Mucilaginibacter. Next base: position 64,027 of record JAFDZM010000050.1, read on the forward strand.
CGTCCGGGCATGCCCTGGAAGGATTGGGCAGGTGGTGTCCAGCAGGATAGTTGGGCACGCAGTGAAGATGTATATGGTCCCTATGTTAAAAAGAAAAACATTATAGACGTCAATTCACCATTCCGGGAAGGTACCGGCTTTCCATGGGCACTAGGAGCCCTGGACTTTCCTCTGATTAAATATAGCCAGGTATTACTTTGGAAAGCGGAATGCGATGTAGAATTGGGTACGAACCTGGACGAAGCCAGAAACCTCGTCAATCAGATCAGGACACGAGCAAAAAATGCGCCTTATGTTCAACAGTTAACCGGCGGCAACGCTGCAAATTATCAAATCGGTTTATATCCTGCTACGGGTTGGACGCAAGATTATGCGCGCAAGGCCGTAAGATTTGAAAGCAGGCTTGAGTTGTGCATGGAAGGCCAACGCTTTTATGACTTAGTTAGATGGGGTATTGCGGACCAGGTAATGAACAACTATTTCTCAACCGAGTCAACAAAAAGAACTTTCTTAACAGGAGCCCAATTTACCAAAGGCAAACATGAATACCTTCCCGTTCCTCAGAGCGAGATCGATCGTGCACAAGGTGTTTATAAACAGAATCCATTCTATTGATTAATCCATTTGGGGGAGCTGCGGCTCCCCTATTTCCTTTTAATTAAGTTAAATATGAAAAGATCGTTTTTAGCGCTACTAGCGCTAGCGGCACTGTCATTTCCGAGTTGCAAAAAAACTGTGATTCAGGAAATAACGCAACAGATGACCGATACGTCCAAAACGAAGATGAATTCACCCACCTACAACATCATTGATTATGGTGCGATTGCTGATGGTAAAACAGATTGTGGCCCTGTGATCAATAAGATCCTCAGTATTTTACCAGCATCAGGCGGAACAATACTCATTCCGGAGGGCGACTTTTACGTCAATACGACTATCAACGTTACTAAAAATTTCATCACGATTACCGGTTTAAACTCAGGTGAACGGAGTAATGTCGATGTTTCTGTTGGTACGCTGACGAATCCTGGCGGCGGGAGTAAATTGATATTAGGTACCGCCGCGGCTGCGATTACCGTACCGACCTTGCCGGATGTTAATGGAAACAAAAATCGTATTTCAGGCCTGCAGATACAGAACTTGCTTATTTCAGGTGGGCCTACTGAGCATGGTATTGGTATCGATGTCCTTCAGGACAATGACCGGCTACTTATCAGTAATGTCGTATGTGTTAACTTAACTACAGGCATTTATACCAATGCGTCAGATGCCTTGTCAATCAGCTCTTGCTGGATTTCTGAGTGCACTAACAGTATTTACCTCGCTAATGGTATTCAGAATTCGATCTCCAATTGCCAGCTTGGTGCTCAGCCAACGGGAATCACAGTAAAATTGGATAATCAGCAGAACATGAACATCACCGGAAATCAGATCTATCCCGACGGCGCCGTCAATTTGCAGGCAAATAATTCCCAGTACCTCAATATTTCGTCTAACAACTTCCAAAGTTATTACGTCGGTATGATCGAGCTGAATAATAGCGACAACAATATACTGTCTAATAATCTATTCTGGATGAAATTGCCTTCGGATACTTCAAGGCAGCTTCGCGGTAAAACGAATATCTACGGCGTACTTCAGGTAACAGGAAATAATAACCGGGTTTCCCAGAGCTCTATTTTCTGCGATTGGGCTAATCCCAACGGCAATGCTGTGACAGTTCGTTCCATCGGCGGGACAGGTAATGTCTATGATGGCCTCAGTATTTCCGATTCAAACAGTGCAAGGGTGTTTTATGTAAGCGGAAGCGTAAGCATTTTCGATTCAGAACCTGCTGCAAAGGTGTATGTAGATGGTTCTTCTGCAAATGTCAATATCCAGTATTAAAAGTGAAGTTTATGATTCTGCATGATATAATTAGGGGCCACCGTTTCCTGGCAATGCTATTTATTGCTCCCCTGTGTTTATGTTCAACCTATGCTCAAACTGTGTGGAATTTTAATAAGAAAACTCCGTTACTGGATAACCACCGGATACAAAGTTTGCAATTTCATAGTCGATTGCAAATGCCTGAACTAGTGGATGGTGTATCCGGAGGCGGGATCAGAACTGACGGATACTCCACTTACCTTTCTCTAAGTCTCGGGCATAAAACAACTGCTGATTTTAAACTTGGTGCCTATTTTGCACTTGAAACTTACCCGACGGATACTGCGGGATTTCTTACTGTTTATGGCAAAGAAAAAGGGGATTGGGTGGCAGCGTGCGTAGACAAGTTTGGACAGCCCATGCTGGCAGTCTGCAAAAAAAATATTTGTTCCTGGTTTCCAGTCAATGCTAAACTAGACAAGTTCAGGTGGATAAATGTTGGTGTAAATATCACCCGTTCAAATGCTGAATTAATAATCAATGGAGTTACGCAAAAAACGGTCCCGCTTCAAGACGATTTATTTGCAACAATTGATAGTCTGAACATTGGAAGAGACGGGCGCTTAAAACGGATCGGGATTTTTCCTGTAAATTATATTAACGGCATTATCGACCGTGTCGAGTTAACAAACAAGTCCGGGAATGCCATTAATACTGCTGAAATTAATAAGTATCTCAAAAAGACTCCCCGTTTAGCGATTCCTGCAAGCCGTTTTGCCGGCGATTTCAGCCGGCCTGCTTACCATTTGCTACCCGCCGCAAACTGGACAAATGAAACGCACGGCTTAATTTATTATGATGGCCTTTACCATATTTTCAATCAAAAGAATGGAGCTAATTTGTTTCTCGGTCAAATCAACTGGGGACATTTTACAAGTCCCGACCTGCTGCATTGGACTGAGCAAAAACCGGTATTGACACCTGAGGCCGGATATGACGAAAAAGGAATTTGGTCGGGTTGCTGCTTTTTGGATAGTCAAAACAAAGCTGCTATAGTTTATTCATCCTCGGGCCCTGCCTCTTTTGATATTTGCCTTGCCAGACCGGATAACGCTGCTTTGCTGAAATGGACAAAATTTAAAGACAACCCGATTATCTCATCGCCGCCACCCGGCTCGACAAGGAATGACTTTCATGACCCTTATGTATGGAAATCCGGCAAGAGCTTTTATATGATAGTCGGAATGGGGTTAACTCAAGATGGTGTCAACAAGGGAACCGTATTATTATACAACTCTGCGGACCTCGTTAATTGGTCCTATTTACACCCTTTGTTTATCGGGGATCCCGTTCATGATGATTCGGGCGTATTTTGGGAAATGCCGGTCTTTTATCAATTCGGGGACAAGTACCTTTTGTTGGTTAACAAGGTTCCGGAAAGGACTAAGCCTGCCGTAGCGCTTTATTGGACCGGACGCTTTGTTGATGAATATTTTGTGCCGGATGAAAAAAAGCCCCGGAAACTTGAGGTAATCAACCGTTTATTGTCGCCCTCTGTGACAAAGGACGCAAGCGGCCAAACAGTAGCAATAGGCATTATCCCCGACGAAACCAGCGCATCAGCTACTTACAGAGTTGGCTGGACGCATTTATTTAGCATTCCGCGTGTTTGGACATTGACTGACGGTAAAATTTGCCAGGAGCCAGATCCTGTTCTTCGCAGCTTACGTGAACGGGAAACACGATTATCCAGGCAAAACGTTGGCAGTAATGATACCTTATTAATAAGCAATGGAAAACATCAGTTAGAGTTGTCAGTAGATATTATTCCAGGTGATTGTAAGCAATTTGGATTTATTGTAGGTAAAGATCCGGCAGGGAAAGAATTCAGTAAGATTTACTTCGATATAGACAAAGGACAATTGGTTGTAGATCAAACAAAATCGTCGCTATCAAAGAATATCCCACTCAGGGTTAGAACTGGAGAATACCGGGTGACGCCAGGCCAAAAGGTTAACATTCATCTGTTCTTTGACGGATCAGTCATTGAAGGATTTATTAATCACCAGGATGCATTTACTACGCGTTTATTTCCTGAAAAACCTGAAAGTACCCGGATAGAGTTCTTTGCCAATGGTGGTGCTGTAACATTATTGGATGCCACCTTATGGAGCATAAGGAGCACGAATATTAAAACTAACTTTTAATAACGATAAAGGTTGTGCTTTAGCGAAGGATACAACTATGAAAGGGGCTGCAATTTTGATGTTATGATTAAAAGTCCAAAAGATTTTGTTTGACAGAATTCGAATTTGGACGTCGGAATCAAGCTTCCTTATAGGCCCAGCCAACGATCTGCCCAATAGCTTTTATTATATTTTCTTTACCTGCGTCAGAATTTAAGTCGATTCCGGTAAATGAACCGCCATTGTTAACGGTATGGAGGATTGTATAATATATACCTCCGACCAGGAGAGCTGCTATGGCCCTAAAGTTGACTTTGCCGCCTTCAAAATGCGGGTCGGTCAGTTCCAGAAATTCCTGACCCATCGATTCCCTGGTATTATGAATACTCCGCATCAGCGGGCTTTTTACGGAAAGCTCCCAAAGAATGAGCCGTTGCATCTCTTTTTGCGAAGAGAAAAATTTGAATTGATTTTGAAGAATTTCAATTATCAGCTCTTCACTACCGGCCAACTCTTTATTGACCAGCATTTGTTTCATTTTATCGCGGAAAACCATCCAATAATCATTCTCAAGGATATAAGCCTCAACTAAATAATTTAAACTGCCGAAATATCTGTAAATGAGCTTTCGGTCTACTTCTGCAGTTTTGGCTATCCTGCTGATTTTCAGGTTGGCAAAGCCTTCTTCTTTAATTATTTTTCCTACCGCCTGAACAAGCTTTCGTTTAGTATTTTCCTTATCCTTCATTTCTGATTTTAAAAAAATACCCGCTCCTGTAAACAGTCACGGGTACTAATCAACGAAACCAACTATTTTTTGAGTCTATAAGCGTCGTAATGAACGGGGACATACCAATAGTCTTTTACCCGAATAGGTAAGTCGAATAGCAATCTGCCATCTCACTTAGTATCCCGGGTTTTGTTGCACTACACCATTCGACTGTATAATAACGTCTGACGGTATCGGGAACAATTGGTTGTAGTCATGCGCTGGTAGACCGCGCGCCACGGCTGATGAAATAAAATTGCCGTGACGAAGCATATCCTGCCTCCGTATACCGGTTTCCCAATACAATTCCCGTCCGCGTTCGTCAAGAATGAAATTGCTTAGCGCATCATGACTAAGAGTTGCAGCTGGCGGAATTACAGTCTGAGCACGATCGGTTACCTGCTTTAAATAGCCAATTGCCTCAGGGGTAGGTCCGTTAAGCTCGTTTGTGATCTCAGCCATTGACAAAAGCACATCTGAATATTGAAACATTACATAATCAAAACCACCGCTATTTGGCACAAATGGATATTTTATGGGTATTGCTCCGTCAAGTCCATTTGTTCTGTCGATGGTTACTCCCGATGTGTTAACATATGAGTTCGCAATAGTTTGCAATCTTGTGTCTCCCGCAGAGTATTTGTCATAAAAACTCCATGGCATTTTCTGCAGCCTGTACTTTTGATCGGCGGTCACATCTTGCCCAAGAACGATTTTAGCATCTGGTGGTAATATGGTTGAAAAATAAATATTCTGATTTGTCAGGTTGCTGCTTGTCGTGTTACCTGGAACTGCATAAATCACCTCGTTGTTTTGCGGGGTTGCGAATATGTCTTTGAACGACGGATCTAGCGAAAAGCCCATGCCAAGCAGACTTTGACCAACTGCCTGCGCTTTTGTCCAATAGGACGGATCCTTAGTTTTACCCGCTTCCTGCATGTACACTTTTAGAAGAACCATGCTCGCAACAGCTTTTGATACTCTTCCCCAGTTAGCAGTTTGATTATATTTAACCGGAAGGACGGCGATTGCTGCGTTTAAGTCGTTTACCATTGCTGTTACATAGTCTGCCTCTGAAAGCCGTGGGGTTATAGTCAACGAGTTCACGGTCGCCGGGTCCAACCTTGGATTGGTAGGGCCGTAGAGGTCCCAGAGTATGAACATAAACCATCCGCGCAGGCCTTTTGCCTCCGCGATATATTGTTCTTTATTCGGGACATTTGACTTGCCTAACTGATCTATAAGTTGCGTAAGACTTGCGATTTGGCTTATACGACTATAAAAAGCAAAGCCGCCGCTATTCAATGCTGTCGACGGACCGAGTGTGAAGAACGAGTATGCTGAATAAGTCATATCAAAACGCTCGTCGGTTTGAATTGAAGTAGCCCATCCATAACCCAGATAAGATGAGTTAAAGCCAAATTCATATACGCTATTCGCGATTTTATAGGTGCCATAGTTCATCGTGAACTGTGCGTAAAACGGAATAAGTGCCGAATTTGCGTCAGCCTCTGTCTTGGGAAAGGTATCGGCGTTAGCCGAAATGTAAATTTTGGGTTCCAGTATTTTTTTGCAGGCTGTCAGGCTGAACAGCAATGCCAGGGAGCATATTAAGATTTGATTAATTTTTTTCATGGTTTTTAAATTAAAATTGTGCGCTAATGCCGAATGCGGTCGTTTCAGCAATAGGATATGGATTATTGTCTCGGCTGAATTCCGGATCAAGTCCCCTTACATTCGTTATAACAAACAAGTTTTGGGCATCTACGAATACACGCAGCGACCGGATGAACTTTTGATTCCCTAATAGGCTTTTCGGTAAACTATATCCTAGCGTAATATTCTTCAACCTAATGAAATAAGAATTACTTACTGCCCGGAAGTCAGTTACTCCGGTAGGATTGCTTCCTGCTGCGGGATCAGGTGCAAGTCCGGGATAGGTGCCATTTGGATTAAATGTCGTCCATATATCGAGACTATGCACCTCTGCGTTTGTCGGTGCTCCGATACGGACGATTTGTCCAGGCTGGACAAACTGCTGGAATCCATCGGTACTGAAAAATCCGTAACTGCCATAAAAAAAGAAATTCAAATCGAAGTCCTTGTACTTTATGAAGTTAGAAACGCCGAAATTGGCTTTTGGATCGGTATTACCCAGGTATTTAACATCGTTGATGTCCAATTTTCCATCATGATTGGCATCGACATATTTGATATTTCCAACAAATGCACCGGGTTGGTACGATGGAATGTCGCCGGCAGAACGGATCAGTCCGTCAGTTTTCCATCCATAAACTGCGTGAAGCGGATCATGATAACCAACATAAGGTGCTAAAGCTACCGCCGGATTGCGTTGTACCCAATATGCTTTAGCAGTGCTGTAAGTGAGGATAGTCGACCATTTGAAATCTTTGCTAGCCACGTTCTCAGTTCTCAAAGTCAGTTCCACCCCGCGGCTTCTGGTTGATCCTATATTAAATGCCTGGCGAGTAACCGCATTCTCGCTCGGTAATACTCTAAAATCCAGTAAGTCTTTTGCTGTTCTTTGAAAATAGTCGATAGATCCACTGATTCGGTTATTGAAGAATCCGAAATCAACCGCTGCATCCAATTGGGTGTCAGTTTCCCATTTCAGATTCGGATTTCCCAACTGGATCTGCTCAAAGCCACTATTATAAAAATGGTTCCCTATTAAATAAGTGTAGGTCGGATTTGGGTAATACAACGAATAAACGTAATTATTCCCCGCGGTGATGCTCTCGTTACCAGATGTACCATAGCCACCTCTCAATTTTAATAAACTCAACCAGCTGACGTTCTTCAGGAAGTTTTCTTGGTTAATCAGCCATCCGAATGAGATGCCAGGGAAAAATCCGAACAGGTGACTTTGCGGGAAGTTGCTGGTGCCGTCAAAACGACCGGTCAGCTGCAGGATATACTTGTCGTCGTAAGTATAATTAAGACGAGTGAATTGAGACAGTTTTGTGCGTGCGATTTTTGTAGAATTTACGCTGAAATTATCCTTTAAACTCGCAATACTAATATTGTTCACGCCAAAGGCATCGGTACTGAAGCCCTGCGCGTCAAGCCCAAAGCCGCTGTTGTTCGATTCATAATAACCAACACCCGCTACTCCTGTAAAGGTGCTCTTTCCGAATTTCTTGTTATAATTTAAGTAAGCTTCAGCACTGTAATTGTTATTCTCGGCATAGCTCATTTGGGCATCACCATTTGGAACAGTTAGGAAGTTTGCACTAACCGGAACGTAATATTTAGTATTCGAACTATTGTTATCCAAACCACCTGCCAGTGTAAATTTTAGTCCGTCCAAAATGTTGACCTGTAAGTTCGGCGTAACAATTATTCTCTTCGTTTCTGTTTGATTTGTGATAGCAAGGTAACTGGCCGGATTTGGTGTCCTGGTATAATACGATATACTTGGTAAACCCTGGGGATTCAACAAAGGAATGTCCGGAGCAAATTGAAGCGCCGTTTGCAAAATAGAAGGGCTGTCCACATCGTGTGCGTTTCCTACAGGAACATTGTCATTATTTACCTGGCTGTAAGTCGCCCCGATGCTGAAGTTTACCGCCGAGCCTAATTTCTGATCAATATTAACCCTTCCTGCAAAGCGAGTAAAATCAGAGTTTTTGATCATCCCTTGCTGGTTGTAGTAATTGAAAGAGGTGAAAACCTTAGTATTCGCACTGCCGCCGGTGACCGAGACATTTTGATCGTCAATGTATCCCTTTCTTAATACGTAGTTAATGTAATTGGTTCCTTGTCCGGCCGCTGCAATTTGTGCGGGCGTAAAGAAAGGCGTGTAGTTTGAAAGAGGCGTGGTACCGGTACCGTAAGGCGCAAGTTGATTAGTAGCCTTAAAATATTCCAACCCATACGCGTCGGCGGCGTTCTCAAATTGGGTGGCATTCAGTGGCTTAAGATAATTCTTCAGTGATTGAATTGAATAAGTGCCATTATAATTTACCGTCGCTGACCCATCCTTGCCCTTTTTTGTCGTTATCAAAATCACACCATTAGCCGCAGCTGAACCATATATTGCGGTGGCGCTGGCGTCTTTTAATATGTCGACAGACTCGATGTCGTTTGGATTAATACCATCGAGTGGGCTGCGGTCAATATTACCCTGAGAACCGCCAGCGGAAGGGGAAGTCTCAGTCGCTTGCGTTGTCAATGGCAACCCGTCTATTACATATAGCGGGGCATTACTGCCGTTTGGCGACAAGGCACCGCGAATGGTAATGTTTACGTTCCCACCTGGTTGTGATGTATAAGTATTTACACTTACTCCGGCAGCTTTGCCCTGAATCATGTTGTCAACAGAAACCGCATTCGTGTGATCAAGCTCGCTCGCCTTGATCGTCGATACGGCGCCCGTTACATCCCTTTTGTTTTGTGTGCCGTAACCGACAACCACAATTTCATTCAGATTTTTCGCTTCACGGACCAAATTTATATCAATTGCTGTCCGCCCTTGTATTCCGACTTCCTGTTTGACGTACCCGATGAATGTGAAAACCAGTGTGTTGCCGGTTGCTGGAATAGGCAGTTTATAATGGCCGTTATTGTCGGTAACCGTGCCTGCGCCGGTACCCTTAACTGCTACACTGACACCGGGAACAGTTTGTCCGGTTTCATCCTTCACCGTACCGGAAACGGTGCTTTGTGCATGCACACTGAGTACACTAATTAAAAGAATTAGTAGCAAAAGCCACTTTTTTCGCCAATAGCGCCTGTCTGCTTGGCGCATGTAGTTGCCAGGAGGTATTCCGGTGGCGGCATGTAAATTTTTTTTCATAATGAATTAATTAAATTGGTTTGAAATACCGCGGGCAATAACCTGCGATGTTGTTTATAAATGGTCTACAAACGGAAGCTCAAGGAATTATTTCCGTCAATATGACGTAAAGCTATAAACATTTTTTAATATTCGTCAAATTGACGGATATTATTTTTTAAATTTTTTTGAAGAATCAGGAATAGTCCTGCGGTCAGGAAGAATTTTGGAGTTGAGGAATGTAGATATCGAGACTTTCGGTTCGAGTGACAGACGGGATACTTTTACTTTAAAAATTGAATTGGAAGGCTTGTAAAGCCACCTATCGTACTGTACAACGCCTTATTTATTATAGGTAGTGTACAATAAGTTAAGAAACCTGTGGCTAAAAGATGAAGATGCCCTCTTCTAAGGCTTGGTCATAGGTGGCCTTATTAAAGGTGTAGAGATTTGGCGGGCGGTGATTTGAAGTTTTTACTTCATCCAATTTAATGATTATACCCAGCGACATCAGTTTTCTGGTAAAATTCCGGTCATCTAGTTGTTTGCCTAAAATTGCCTGATATAAGTTATGGATCTCAGGTAAGGTAAACTTCTCGGGGAGTAATTCATAACCAATCGGGTAGTGGTAGATGTGCAGACGAAGGGCTTTAAGCGCTTCTGCGATTATTTGCCGATGGTCCTGAAATAGATCAGGCAGCGTTTGTACATCCCACCACTTGCATTCCTCTCCCATGTAGCTCGTGTCCACTTTAACTTTCGAAAATTCAGTTAAAGTGTAAAACGAAATGGAAACTATTGGAGAAAACATCCAATGGTTTTCATCGATTTTTACTCCCGTAAGGTCGCTTAATATCTCCGGTGTCAATTCGGGTGTCTGGTTTCTTCCCGGAGTACTGAACACCTTAAATTGTTGTAAAAATAGGTTGTCAAGGCCAGTTCTTTCTTTTGCGACCCTGGCGGCAGCGTTTTCCGCGCTTTCTGTTTTTTTGATGTAACCGCCAGCGAGCATCCAAGTCGAAATAGCCGGGTTTTTCAGCAACAAGACCTTCAATTCTTTTCCGTGGTAACCAAAAATAACATTGTCTACCGCCAGGTTGCTGAGGTAGTCTTGATTTCCCTCGGTTATTATTCTATAAGACTCATGCGATTTGTCGATCATATTACAAATTAAAAAAAAAGTCGTCAGATTGACGGAATGGTAAATAAATTTTTACATTTACGTCAAATTGACGGAAAGTGAATTTTCGTTCAGATTTACATTAATTATAGACCATTTTCTAACAACCATTTAATGGTGCCGGCTGCAACAAAAGTTTAGACCGGCTTGAAATAGAAACATTTTAAAGATCGAATATATATGAAGGTTTACAATAAGACGATTGTTGTCACCGGTGCCGGAGGAGGGATCGGACAAAAACTAGTATTGAACTTACTATCTAAAGGCAGTAAGGTCGTGGCAATTGATATTAATGAAAAAGCTTTGGCTGGAACGATTGATATCGCAGGCGACATGAAAAGCAATGTCGTCCCATTTGTTGCTGATATCACCAATAAAGAAAAAGTAGAAACACTGCCTGCGCAAATTATTGCACATACCGGATCCATTGATGGTCTAATAAATAATGCCGGGATTATGCAACCGTTCAAGAAGTTGTCGCAGTTGGAATTTTCAATGATTGAACGGGTGTTGAACGTGAATCTGTTTGGCACTATTTTCATGACCAAGGCCTTCCTTCCTCATTTGTTATCCAGACCGGAAGCGCATATTGTGAATATTTCGAGTATGGCAGGCTTTATGCCGCTGCCAGGGCAATCCATCTATTGCGCGTCAAAGGCGGCTGTCAAGATTCTGACGGAAGTACTTCATAGTGAGTTAGACGCCACAAATGTTCAAGTGACAGTGGTCATGCCAGGCGGCGTTGATACGGATATTACGAAAAATGCCGGCATCGTCATCCCAAAAGACATGGAAGATGCTCAGAAATCTTATAAGCCTTTATCTCCCGAATCAGCTGCAGAACAAATTATAAATGGAATGGAAAAAAACAAGTCCCGGATTTTAGTTGGAAGTGACGCCAGAATAATGGACAAATTATATCGCTTCCGGCCTTCTTTCGCTGCTCGCTTAATCTATAAACAGATGAAGGGCTTAGTCGAGGCGTAAAGTAAAAGAATAAGATTGGAAGGCTCAATGACAGTGTCCTTTGAAATAAAAAAGTCTTCTTTTTGATGTAAAAATAAAATTAATTTTTACATTTACGTCAAAATGACGGAAATGAATTTTTTCATTGCCGCCGAAACATCGATTATAGCCAATTTATTAACGAAACAAGGTAGTCCCAGCCGGGAAGTAACATCTGCGCTGGTTCCTCTTGATCAATTGAAATAATTTTAAAACCAAATATAATGAAAAATCAGCGTGTATTTTTTGCAGGATTATTCCTGTTGTTATTCTCCTTTTTGGGAGCAGGTGCTCAGGCGACCTCAGGTCCGGATTATTTTGTCGGAAAATGGTCTGTTACGGCTGCGGGAACTCCAAACGGAGACGCAAAATTCATAGTTAACCTGCAACGGACGGATGGAAAGCTCGATGGCACCATTGAAACAGCCGAGCCAGGGAAGGCACCTACAAAGATTGACAAGGTCGAAGAAAAGGACAATTCCATAACCGTTTATTTTGTTGGAGGTGGGTACGATGTCTATCTGAATTTGCAGAAAAAGGACGATGATCACGTAGCGGGAAGCCTGATGGACATGTTCGATGCTAAGGGCGAAAGGATGAAGGATGCAAATGCGAAGCCGTAATGCTTTAATAAAAGGAAGATGCCATTGTGGCTCTTCCTTTTTAACATCGTCAACGGTGGTTAAAACCGGGAGACTTTCCGGAAAGAATGACAGTATGAACCAAAAATTACGGATCATTAGTATTGTAGTGGCAATCGCGTTTTCCTGTTCAGCCGGTTGGGCCCAGCGTGTTAGTAAGCAAACACAAATGAATGAATTCGTAACAGCGCTGATGAAAAAAATGACGCTGGACGAAAAATTGGGGCAGTTGAACCTGATTACACCGGCCGCGAGAACAGGGCCGTTCGCCACAAAAAATGCAACAGCTAAAATGATGGACGGATCAGCTGGAAATGTTTTCGGCGTACTGGGTACTCCATCCAGTGTCCATTCCAAACTCTCGTTAGCTGACAGTTCAAGACTCAAGATACCTTTGCTGTCAGGGCTTGATATCATACATGGTTATAAGACGATTTTCCCGATCCCGCTCGGGCTTTCCTGCACATGGGATTCGACGCTTATAGAACGGACGGCAAGAATCGCTGCTGTCGAGGCGACTGCCGCGGGCTATAACTGGACATTTTCACCGATGGTCGATATAACCCGTGACCCGCGTTGGGGCAGAGTGATGGAAGGATCCGGAGAAGATCCTTTTCTTGGGTCGATAATTGCACGGGCCATGGTGAAAGGCTACCAGGGCAAAGATTTAAAAGATCCAACATCACTGATGGCTTGTATAAAGCACTTTGGTATGTATGGTGCCGCTGAAGCAGGACGCGATTATAATACCACAGATATGAGCCGGTTATCGATGTACCAAAACTATTTGCCGCCCTATAAGGCAGCGGTCGATGCGGGAGCCGGCAGCGTAATGTGTTCCTTTAACGAGGTGGACGGCATTCCCGCTACAGCAAACAAGTGGCTTTTGACCGATTTGCTGAGAAACCAATGGGGTTTTAATGGCTTCGTGGTCACCGATTATAACGCCGTACAGGAATTGATCGCGCATGGCGTAGCCGCCGATTATAAGCAAGCAGCGCAACTGTCCCTATCCGCAGGTGTTGACATGGATATGGTCAGCGAGAGCATGATTGCTTCATTAAAGGATTTACTTAAGGCTGGCAAAGTGTCAATGGCTCAAATTGATGCCGCCTGCAGCAGGGTGCTTGAAGCCAAATATAAATTGGGCTTACTCTCTGGCTCGGCACGGCAATTTGATGCGGCCAGGGCTGCACAAGTAACGTTGACCGACGAAAATAAAAGCATCGCGAAGCTTGCCGCACTGAAGTCCTTTGTGTTGCTGGAAAATAAAAACAACACCTTACCGCTAAAAAAGAATACGCATATCGCATTAATCGGCCCGTTTGCCAATAACCAACGTGAAATGTTCAGCTCCTGGGTTATTGCAGGAGACGTCAAAAGTGTGGTTACGATTTATGACGGGATCAGGGCGAAGGCGTCCGAGACAATATATGCTGAAGGGTCACAGGTCAACGACGACACGATTACGATCAAAAAAAGAGGAGGCAGCTTTGATAGCCTGAAGCAGCAGCGAATGATCAAAGAGGCGGTCGATGCCGCACAAAAGTCTGATGTCATCGTCACAGTATTAGGCGAATCGTCAACGATGTCTGGCGAGGCAAGGAGCCGAACAGATATTTCTATTCCGCATTGCCAGCGGGAATTATTAAAAGCCCTCAAAAGTACCGGGAAACCTGTTATTCTCCTTTTATTGAACGGACGACCCTTAACGATTCAGGAAGACTTGCTATATACCGATGCGGTTGTTGAAATATGGCGTCCAGGTACTGAAGCAGGCAATGCAATCGCAGACGTCTTGTTTGGCGATTACAATCCTTCCGGAAAATTGACAATGACGTTCCCGCGTTCTGTCGGACAAATTCCTGTTTATTATAACCACAAAAATACGGGAAGACCTTATTTAGGTAAACAGGAGTATGTTTCCAGTTATATGGACCAGTATAACAGCCCTCTTTATTCCTTTGGTTATGGACTGAGTTACACAACCTTTAAGTATAGTCAAATCAGCCTGAGTGATACGCTATTGAGGGGTACAAAAGCTAAACTGAAGGCCACCATAACAGTGACGAATTCGGGGAGTTATGCAGGTGAAGAAACTGTTCAGCTCTACCTGAACGATCCTGTGGCATCCGTAACAAGACCGGTCGAAGAACTTAAGCATTTTCAAAAAGTGTTTTTGAAACCCGGAGAATCAAAGCAGGTAACTTTTGATATCACCGCCAACGATCTCAAATTTTTTAACAGCAATCTCAAATGGGATTGGGAAGCAGGGAGGTTCGTTGTATTCATCGGCGGTGGATCGGATATGGTGAAGACTGCCGGTTTCGTATGGGAGAAATAAAATTACAAGACTCTGCTGCTGAAAAAGTTTAGCTCGTGCATCAGGTGAGTTGTCATAACAGTGCGATAGTTGACAGGAGTTAGGTACCGCTTTAATGATTTAAATGAAAAAAATAATGGTAAATAAAATAGCAGTCTTTACGGCAACCAGCCTCGCGGCTATTTTCCTAAGCAGTTCAACGCTGCCTGGAAACGTAGAGCGCCGCAATACCCGGGCTGCTTCGGGCCGTCCCGTGCTCAAAGACACCACAGAGTATTTTATAAGGATAGGACACCTGAAGTTTCGCGACTTGAATAAGAATGGCAAGCTGGACATTTATGAAGATTACCGCAAGCCAATCGATCAAAGAGCAAATGATCTTTTGTCAAAAATGACGATGGATGAAAAGCTCGCTCAACTCGAATGCCCCTGGACTACGAAAGCAAAATGCTACGCAAACAACCACTTTGACGATGCCGAGGCGATTAAATTGTTTCCGAACGGACTTGGAATGCTGTTCCGGCTTAGCGATGGGGCCAATTCCATGTCAACAGAGAATACCCCGGAACCTTCACAGATCGCTCTCCTTGCAAATAGCACGCAACGGTTCTTTATCAATAAAACGAGGTTGGGAATTCCAGTTTTTTACGTTGAAGAGGGACTCCATGGGCTGATGGTCAGAAACGGAACAAACTTCCCATCCGCTTTGGGAATGTCTTCTTCCTGGAATGAGAGCTTAACCAAAGACGTATTCAGCGCAATTGCAGCTGAAGGGCGTGCTGTAGGATCCCACGCGCTGCTTGCTCCGGTGATCGATCTTGCTCTTGATCCAAGGTGGGGCCGTACGGAAGAGACGATGGGGGAAGACCCGTACTTAACATCCAGGCTGGGAGTAGTCAAGGTAAAGGCGCTCCAGGGCGATGCAGCTATTCCGGACAGCAATCACGTAGTGGCAGTACTGAAACACTTCGGCGCTCACGGGCAATCTGAAGGTGGTATAAATACCGGCCCTTCCTTTGTTTCCGAAAGGCAACTTAGGGAAGTAAATTTCAAACCATTTAAGGCCGCGATCGAAGAAGGGGGCGCTTTGGGGTTAATGCCTAATTACAATGAAATCAGCGGAATTCCTGCCCATGCTAACAGGTGGTTGTTAACGGACGTTTTACGAAAAGAATGGGGCTTTAAAGGCGTGGTGATTTCTGACTACACTGCGACCGACGAGTTGAAAGAAAGGCATCACATCGCGGCTGACTATCCGGAAGCGGGTGCTAAGGCATTGAATGCAGGTGTAGATGTTGAATTAACGGAAAAGTTTACTTATTCGGGTATTCCAGCCGATATCAAAAATGGAACCACCAGTTTGGCTACTCTAAATAAGGCGGTGTTGCATGTCCTGGAACTTAAATTCAGGCTGGGTCTGTTCGAACGCCCGTATATTAACACGAACAAAACTGCAATAGTCGGATCGGCGGAACATGCTGGTCTGGCGTTGAAGGCTGCAAGACAATCCATCGTTTTACTAAAAAATGAAAATAACTTGTTGCCTTTGGACCGAAAGAAATATAAAAAGATAGCCATAATCGGTCCTAATGCCGACCAATGTATTCTTGGCGGATATTCTCAAACGCCAAAGTCAAAAATAAGCCCTCTGGAAGCCATTAGGGAAAAATATAAAGACGTAGAGGTTGTTTATGCGCCTGGCTGCCTTTTGAATGCTTCGCATTCCAATTCGATGTTTGCACCGGTCAAGCCGGTTCCTCATGAAGAAAATATCAAGCTTATTCGGGAGGCTGTCCAGGCGGCAAGAACTTCAGATGTTGTGGTGCTTATGCTGGGGGGTAACGATCGTATTTCGCGGGAAGCAGTGAGTAATTTTAGTCCCGGCGATTTGGCTAACCTGGAATTATTTGGAGATCAAAATGAATTAATTGATTCTCTTAAGAGCCTGAATAAGCCGATGGCAGCTTTTGTCTTTAGCGGGCCTCCCGTTTCTTTTATGCACCTAAGCCAGTCAGTACCCGCCGTCGTACAATGCTGGTACCTCGGACAGGAAACCGGGTATGCTGTTGCGGAGACGTTATTTGGTGACAACAATCCTTCAGGAAAACTAACCATTTCAATACCGCGTTCAGCAGGCCACTTACCAGATTATTATTTCGTCAAGCCCACCGCTCGGGAGCGTGGTTATAACCTCGATAGCAGTGCACCTTTATATCCATTTGGTTTTGGCCTTAGTTATACCAAATTTGAATATAACAATCTTAAAATCTCTAAGAAAAGTATAACCGCTAAAGAGAACGTCACCGTTACCATCGATGTGAAGAATACAGGGGCGCGTCCGGGTGACGAGATTGTCCAGCTTTATATTCATGACCTGGTAAGCTCTGTCACGCGCCCGGTTAAAGAATTAAAGGATTTTAAAAGGATCTCGCTGGCGCCCGGAGAAACTAAACAGGTGAGTTTCACGATCACACCGGATAAGCTTCAGTTTTATGATGTAAACATGAAGGAAATCATCGAGCCGGGGGATTTTGATATCATGGTGGGGCCTTCTTCTCAACAATATACAACCGCAAAGCTGACAGTAATAAAATAATGACGTGAGCCCTTCGGCTGTTACAAGGAAACAGATTAAATCCTTTGGGGACGTGAGGCGATAAAATTTGATTTGAGGTTTCTATTTGTGCGAAGTGCATTTTTAAATAATGAATAAAAAAAACATTTTTCGTTTGGCAGGCTATATGCTGTTTTGTCTGATTTCTATCCAGACTCACGCCCAACAAGCTGTGCGCGAGCGCCTTTCTCTTGACAAAGGGTGGTTGTTCCACCCGGGAGATATCCCTTTCCCGGTCGTTCGGGGCCATGCGCAAACCTATGCGACTTCCAAGACCGGAAATGCTACGGGAGCTGCTGCCCAAAATTACGATGACAAGAATTGGCGGCGTCTGAATCTGCCGCATGACTGGGCCGTTGAAATGCCTTTTGATTCAACTGAAAACGCAGTGCAAGGTTATCGCCACAGGGGAATCGGGTGGTACCGGCGGAGTTTTAAGCTAAGCCGGGCAGACAAAGGAAAACATCTCGAACTCCAGTTTGACGGGATCGCAACGAATGCAACCATCTGGGTTAATGGGTGTATTGTGGACCACAACTGGAGCGGGTATTCTTCGGCTTACATCGATATCACTCAACTTGCGAAATATGGCGACGATGAAGTAAATGTAGTTGCAGTCAGAGTAGATGCTGAAACGCATGAAGGCTGGTGGTATGAGGGCGCAGGAATTTACCGCCATACCTGGCTTGTAAAGACTTCACCCGTTCATATCATAACCGATGGCGTTTTTGCCCAGCCTCTGAAAACGCGTGGTGGAGACTGGGTTATTCCGGCACAGGTAACGTTGGAAAACTCAGGTACCAGCACGGCAAATGTATCTGTGTACGCGACGCTATATGATCAGAAAGGCCGCGAAGTTAACAGCGGACAGACAAAGGCTGCAGTGCGGGTATTTGACCAGACCACAGCCTCAGTCCGGCTTTCCGTTCAACATCCGGTTTTATGGACTCCGGATAACCCTGCTCTATACAAAGTAAAAATAAGGGTCGGACAAAATGATACCACGGTAGATGAGCTGACAACAAAATGTGGATTTCGCACGATTGCATTTACAGCTGATTCCGGTTTTTATTTGAATGGCAAACGTCTGAAAATTAAAGGGGTTTGCAACCATCAGGATCATGCCGGCGTGGGTGTGGCAGTTCCGGACGCTTTATGGGCGTTTCGGTTACGCAAACTTAAAGAGATGGGCGTTAACGCTTATCGATGTGCACACAACGCCCCTGCATCGGAATTCCTTGACGCATGTGACAGCCTGGGCATGCTGGTGATGGATGAAAACCGGAATTTTAATGTCGCACCTGAATATACCAGGCAACTCGAGTGGATGGTCCGCCGGGACAGGAATCATCCTGCAATCATACTATGGTCAGTATTTAACGAGGAACCCATGCAGGCAACTGAACAAGGCTACGAAATGGTCAGAAAGATGAGCGCCATTGTAAAGGCATTGGATACTACCCGGGCGGTTACCGCCGCCATGAATGGCGGATTGTTTGCCCCGGTAAATGTTTCTCAAGCCGTAGATGTTGTCGGCTTTAATTACCAGATGCAAAGTTATGACCGTTTTCATAAACAAAACCCTGCTATGAAAATGACAAGTTCGGAGGATGTTTCCGCTTTTGCTGTCAGGGGTGAATATTTTTCGGATCGGAGCAAAAATGTCTTAAATGATTATGACATTGAACATGCCGGATGGGGGTCCACGCACAGAGCTGAATGGAAAACTATAGCGGAACGTCCATATATGGCCGGTTGTTTTATCTGGACCGGCTTTGATTACCGGGGGGAACCATCACCTTTTTCCTGGCCATCAGCAGGATCTTTTTTCGGAATTATGGATTTATGTGGTTTCCCGAAAAGCCCTTTTTGGATTCATCAGGCACAGTGGCGTGAGGATCTAAACGTACTGCAACTTGTGCCGCATTGGAACTGGCCCGCCGACAGTATTGGTAAAAACATAAAAGTGATGGCTTTAAGCAACGCGGATTCATTGAAAGTATCGCTGAACGGGAAACTTGTTGGCGCCAGCAAGGCTGACCGGTACGAAATGAACACGTTTCAAATCCCGTATCATCCAGGCAAACTGGAAGCCATTGGTTATAAAAATGGTAAAGAAGTCTCTCATTTCAAAATGGAAACAACAGGCACGCCTGTCAGCTTACAACTTATTCCAGATAGGAATATATTAGCAAACGATGGTTGGGATGCTATGCCTGTTACAGTCCGGGCGCTGGATAGCAAAGGGCGCCCGGTGCCGACAGCTAATATTCCGGTGGAATTCGAAATAAGCGGTGGCGGTAAAATCATTGGTCTGGGCAATGGGAATCCCAATTTCCATGAACCCGAAAAAGGGAATAAAAGAAGATTATTCAACGGGTTAGCTCAAATTATTGTTCAGAGTGACGAAGGTGCGACAGCTTCAATAAAACTGATCGCCAAATCACAGGGGATAAAAAGCGGAGTCGCTATCGTAACATTAAATTATGTGAAGCCAAGGCCATTTGTACCGGTGCTGCTCCCGCCCTTGGCCTTGGATCAATGGAGGGTGTCTCCGGCGTCTGAGGTGCGTCCCGATGTGAATCAAAAAATAGAAGACAATGATATGAATAGCTGGACATCTGTGAAACCGGGACAACTGGAGGAAATGGTAGGCGGACGTTTTGTAATTTATCAGACCATATTCAAACCTTATGATGAACAGCAGCGAAATGGGGGAGACTTGATATTTCATAACGTAGTCGGCAAGGCTGAGGTTTGGATGGATGGAAGGATGATAGGGCTGAAAAGTGCTGCTAAAGCGAATGACTTGCGCGTTCATTTTGGATCAGGAAACGGCGAAAGAACGTTGAGAATATTGATAGAAACGTCACCTGGCGAAAAAGCCGGACTTGGAGGATCAATAACTGTTCAACCTTATTGACGTCCTTGAGCAACTATGTAAACAGGATTATGGTCCTTAATGAGCCATTAAAAAATTATAAATTGAGAAAGATAAAACTTATGTGTTTTGCAATCGACGAGATAAAGAAAGGAGTCATTCTTTTTTTGCTGATGCTTACCGTACTGTGCTGGTTTCCGCTTTGGAGTTACGGCCAACAAAGTAGTTTTCAAGCACAAAAAACTGTCTGTAATCCGCTGAATCTGAGTTATCGTTTTGCTTTGTTCGGACATCCGGCCCGCGAGGGGGCAGATCCTACGGTTGTCCTGTTCAAGAACAAGTATTATCTGTTCGTGTCAAAATCGGGCGGATATTGGTCATCCGATAATTTGATCAATTGGAAGTTTATCACATCTTCTGATCTTCCTTGGGAAGACTACGCCCCAACCGCCGTTGCTATAAAAGATACGCTCTATTTCCTTGCCTCAACCGCATTAAGTCAAAAGAGATGTATTTACAAGACAGCTAATCCTGAATCAGGGGAATGGACTATCGCAAAAGCTGATTTCCCAATTAAAATGACCGACCCCGATTTGTTTCTGGACGATAATGGCCGGCTATATTTTTACTACGGATGCTCGAACAAAGAGCCAATCCATGCGGTCGAGCTAGACCCACACACATTCAATCCTATCGGCAAGACGGTCGACTGCTTTAACAGTGATATGGATCAATTCGGCTGGGAACGCAATGGGGATTACAACACTTCAACTGACCGCCCATGGATTGAAGGATCGTGGATGAACAAATACAAGGATAAATATTATTTGCAGTTTGCTGCTCCCGGAACTGAATATAAAAGCTACGCCGATGGTTTGTATATAGCCGATTCCCCCTTAGGCCCATTTAAAGCTGCGGACCTGAATCCCGTTTCCTATAAGCCGGAAGGATTCATCGCAGGCGCAGGTCATAGCAGCACTTTTCAAGATAAGTTTGGGAATTTTTGGCACATGGCTACAATGAGCATTTCAGTAAACCGCCCATTTGAAAGACGATTGGGGTTGTTCCCTGCTTTTTTTGATAAGGACGGAACGTTTTACACCTATACCGGCTTTGGCGATTTTCCTCATGACATCCCGCAGCGACGCTTAAACGGGCCGGAGGACTTTCAGCCTTCAGGCATGTTGCTTTCCTTTAATAAACCGGTTGAGGTGTCGTCTGCAATGCCTGACTGTCAAAAAGAAAAAGCAACAGATGAAAACATACGGACATGGTGGAGCGCAAGAAGCGGACACAAAGGGGAATGGATCGTGCTTGATTTAGAACGCCAAAGTAAAATTGCCGCCGTTCAGATCAACTTTGCTGATGTTAAGGCAACAATAAGAGGACGAAATGATAGCGTTTGCTATGCTTATTTGTTGGAATATTCCAATGATAAACACAACTGGAAGGAATTAGCGGATAAACGGAGTAACAAAACAGATGTACCGCACGATTACATTGAATTAAAGACCCCGGTTACAGCTCGTTACTTGCGGCTCACTAACGAGCATGTGCCTGGCGGCAATTTTTCAATTTCAGATTTTCGTGTATTTGGCAAAGGCACAGGCAAACTTCCTCAAGCCATTTCCGGCTTCAAGGCAATCAGGGATAGTGCAGATGGACGAAATGTGACACTTACATGGGCGAAAAATAAGGAGACTGTGGGCTACAACGTCCGTTATGGCGTACAGCCCGACAAGTTATATTTGAATTACCAGGTGTTAAATAGCGGGTCCGTTACAATCCGGAGCTTAGACGATAAGCAAGCGTATTATTTTACGGTAGACGCTTTCAATGAAGTTGGTATCACGCGAGGTAGAAAAGTCATCAGTATAAAAAGTAAATAATGAAATACCCGAACCATTTGCAATGCAACGACAATTATTGCTGACGGCCGGGTACAGAAAATATAAAACGATTCTTAGAATCAGGATCACTCAAATCGAAATAATGAAAAAGGTATTGCTAGGCTGGCTGCTGTTTGCTTCTGTTGGCGCGCTCGCTCAAAATAAAACCCGTGTTTCCCAAACTACCAACCGGATAATCCCATTTGATACGGGTTGGCGCTTTCTAAAAGACTCTCTGGCGAATGCCGGGCAGGCAACCTTTGATGACTCACATTGGGAGAAAATCGATTTGCCGCATGACTGGAGCATTAATGATTTGCCCACTCAAAGCGAAGGACACATCGTTGGGCCATTTGATAAGCGTAGTCCGGGATTTACACAGACCGGATTCACTATAGGTGGTACCGGTTGGTACAGAAAGAAGTTCAGGACCGTAAAAGCAGAACAGAACAAACAGGTGATCATTTATTTTGATGGCGTCTACATGAATTCAGATGTATGGCTCAATGGACATCATTTAGGAAATCATCCTTATGGTTATACACCTTTCTTTTATGATTTAACACCTTATTTGAACCCTGCTAACAAGGAAAATATTTTAGCCGTCCGCGTCCGCAATGAGGGAAAGAACTCGCGATGGTATAGCGGTTCAGGAATTTACAGGCACGTTTGGTTGACTGTAACTGACCCGATCGCCATTGCGCCATGGGGAATAGATGTGACTACCCATGAAATATCCGGCGGCAAAGCAACAGTAAACGTTAAGTCGTCAATCGATAACAAACTATCGACGCCACGAAACATCACCTTGGTTACCACCATTCTCTCGCCGGAAGGAAGACCTGTTGGTAAAGTACAAAGCAATTTGAAATTAAACGCGGGCACCTCTGATTTGGTAGACCAAAGCATTGTCCTGACAAGTCCTGCTTTATGGTCTGTACAAACACCCAGCCTTTATAAAGTTGTTACAGAAATCAGAGATGGTGGTAAAGTTTTAGACAAGGTAGAAACACCCTTTGGGGTCCGTAGTCTTTCGTTTTCGGCTGAAAAAGGTTTCCTATTAAACGGTAAACGAGTATTGTTAAAAGGCGGTTGTATTCATCACGATGACGGGCTGCTTGGTTCCGCTAGCATTGACCGGGCGGAGGAGCGCAAAATTCAGCTATTGAAGAGCAATGGATTTAATGCCATACGCCTAAGCCATAATCCCCCATCTACGCAACTACTTGATGCATGCGACCGCCTGGGCATGTTGGTGATTGACGAGGCGTTCGATATGTGGGAAAAGCCGAAGACACCTAACGACTACCATCAATTTTTTAAAGATTGGTGGCAACGGGACCTGCAAGCTATGATATTCCGGGATCGCAATCATCCTTCTGTTATGATCTGGAGTATCGGTAACGAAATTCAGGAAAGGGTTGACACCTCTGGGCTACGCATTGCGAAACAACTCAAAGACGAGGTGCACAAGCTCGACCCTACGCGTCCTGTGACGGAGGCATTGTGTGAATACTGGGAGCCTGGTAATAAGGATAAACCATGGAGCATGACCGCCCCCGCGTTTGCTTTGCTAGACATTTGTGGATACAACTATTTGTGGCAGTTGTATGAAAAAGACCATCAGCAATTTCCTACCCGGATCATAGTAGGGACAGAGACCTTGCCGCAAGAGGCGCTTGAAAACTGGAAAATGGCAGAAAAAAATCCTTACGTACTGGGTGATTTTGTGTGGACAGCAATGGACTATATGGGTGAGGCAGGCATTGGAAATGCGTCATACGATACCAAGAAGCGTAACCGGTTTGCTGGCTGGCCCTGGTATGATTCCTGGTGTGGCGATATTGATTTGATCGGACAGAAAAAGCCGCAATCCTACTATCGTGATGTGGTTTGGCGTAATCGTCCAATAGCCATGGCGGTGCATGAGCCTATTCCGGAGGGCATGGTAGAAAATATCAGCCGCTGGGGATGGCCGCTGGAACAACAAAGCTGGACATGGCCCGGTGCTGAAGGTAAAACCTTACAGGTACGGGTGTTTTCGCATGCACCAATCGTGAGGCTTAAGCTCAACGGAAAAGTCGTCGGTGAACAAACAATTGCGGACACAAGCATCATGGCCGTCTTTAACGTGCCTTACCAGCCAGGTAACTTAAAAGCGGTCAATGTTGAAAACGGCAAAGAAACAGCTGAATTTGAACTTAAAACTGCTGGCACCGCAAAAAGCATCCGTTTAAAAGCTGACCGAACGGGGGTAAAAGCCAGCCGTAATGACTTGTCTTACGTAACCGTGGAAATTGTGGATCAACACAATCAGGTCGTTCCAAATGCAGAGGTGCCGGTTCAATTTTCGGTTGAAGGAGAAGGGGAGCTGGCAGCGGTCGGCAACGCCAATCCCAGGGATGTGGCAAGCTTTCATAAAAATGAACGAAAAACTTTTAATGGAAGATGTCTTGCTATTCTTCGCCCGAATGGAAAACCAGGTGTAATTAAATTAAAGGCCACGGCAAAAGGGTTAGCAGCTGCGCAAATAACAATTACGTCGCGGTGATGGGTATGATAAGGTGCCAATATTAAAATACTAGGACGCATGAAAAAAATTTCAACGGTACTTTTGTTGCTTGCAACTACTGCCGGTTTCGCGCAAACCAAATTATTGCCGCAGTCCGGCAGATCTCCCTGGTTACCGTCTTTCGATTTCAATTTAGCTAATTTCCCCAAGCCGCTGCAAGCATTTGCACCAATGGCGCGCTGGTGGTGGCCGGGTAACGACGTTACCCAGGAGGAATTGAAAAGAGAGATTAATCTGTTTGCGGATAACTCTTTTGGCGGCGTAGAAGTACAGCCGCTTAACATTGTGATTCCCATGAATGCGAATAACCGTGCAAGAGTAACGGGCTGGGACACCCCTGAATATTATGCAAACCTGAAAGTGGTGATGGAGGAAGCACGGAAGCGCGGCCTCATCGTTGATGTGACGAATGGCAGCGGCTGGCCTCCCGGCGGCCCGTTTTTAAACCCTGAGGATGGCTTCCTCTCTCTTGAATTTGCAGCTGTTACGGTTACCGGAGGTAAAAAGCAGGCATTAGCAGTGCCCCAGGTTCAAAATAAAACAACAGTTCCTTCTCGTTTCCAGGCAGTAGTTGCCTGCAAGATACAGGATAATGCCGCCGACACGGGCCGGTTGGTACCGCTGGAAGCAAACTCGGCCAAGGTGTTGACCTCTTTCGTCTCGGGCGATTCACTTCATTGGAATTTTCCCAATGGACGATGGAAGGTAATTGCATTCTGGGCAGTTCCGAGCGGTCAGCAAACCAATGTGGCCGCTACTCCGAAACAAGGCCCGGTGGTGGATCATCTGGATTCAACCAGAGTGCTCAAATTATACAATCATTTATTTGGCGCAAGGACGGGTCTGCAGCCTTATTTTGGGAACCCGATGCGGGCGATCTTCAATGATAGTTATGAATTCAAAGCCCACCGCCACTACTCAACTGATTTTACTACTTATTTCAAAAATAAACGCGGGTACGATATCACGCCCTACCTGCCTGCCAATATGCAGCGCGGCTACAACTTTGTAGGCTACCTCAATCCCCATGCAAAACCGGACTTTACTTTTTCCAGCGAGGATTGGCGCCTGCGTTATGACTATGATGTCACTATTGGCGAACTATTAGGCGAGCATTTTTTAAAAACCAGTAAAAAATGGATGGAGCCTCAAGGATTACTGCATCGCACGCAGGCCTACGGTCTCAATATGGATATGATTGCAATGGCCGGTCTTGCCTCTATTCCGGAAACAGAAACCATGTTGGGATCGGAAGCAGCGAATAAGGTCATGACCTCCGGGGCACTCTTGTATAATAAGCCCGTGATGAGCGCCGAGTCTGTCGTTTTTCCTAATCAGGCTTATGCGACTACCCCTCAAATAGTAAGGCTTGCCGTCGATAAACTGTTCGCCGCCGGCGTCAACCAGATTATTTATCATGGCGTTCCTTACCAGTATAAACCGGAAAAGCTGGGGCCTGAAGGATGGTACCCTTTTTCTTCGCCCTTTATTACGCAAATTAATTTCTCCTCGAACCTTGGAGAAGCGAATATCTTTTGGAATGACCAAAAACAAGTCAATGAATATGTCGAAAGAGTGCAGTACGCACTTCGTTCGGGGAAACCGAGGGCGGATGTCCTTATTTACTTTCCTTTCTTAAACACCGACGAACTGTCCGCCAATCCGGAGGAGATCATGACTAATGGTGTTTTGCCGGAAATTGAAAGCGCTTCGAAAAACTATGAAAATACAAGTTCATCGAAGGAGGCCTGGACAGCCAAAGTTTATCGTTTAATCAACGAGCTGGAAGCAAACGGCGTCAGCTGGGCATGGGTAAACGATGCATCAATACAACAAGCGAAAATTGAGCGCGATGGCGAAATAAATATACGCGGGAACAAATTTTCAGCGTTGGTCCTGGCTGATGATTCGACAATCTACCTAAAGACTGCAGAAAAAATCAACCAGCTTGCCGGGCAGGGCATGCGTTTGCTTGCCACCGGCGTGTTGCCCGGCAAACAACCTTCTTTCCTCAACTGGAAAGTGAACGACAAGAAAACCGAAGCATACATTCAAGCCGCACTAAAAACAAAAAACAGCCGCTATATTCAAGACGCAAACGGACTGCGCTCGTGGATCAGTGATTTGCCGCTGTTAATTAAATTCAAGAGGGATTATTCTTTCACCCGCCAGGCTGAAAGAGAGATGAGCGATGGCAGCCGGATGCATTTTATCTGGAATAAAAGCAATAACTGGCAAACCGTCAGCATAGCATTGGATAAGAAATACAGAACCAGTTATTGGTTAGATGCTACAACGGGAACCGTAACAAAAAACAATGGTTTCCTGGTTTCTTATCAGTTGCCTCCGTTTGGTTCTGTCCTGTTGTTTGCTTCCACAAATAACCGTGCCGACCAAAGTGTAGCAAAAGGTTCTGGACCTACCGTGGATCCCGGACGACAACTGCTTTCCATTGACAAATGGAACATTAAGGTTGATAGTTTACAACTCAAAGATGCCTCACTATTCGACTGGAAGGCGGATAGTCTGTTAAAGTTTTCGTCAGCAAACGGAATCTATACTTCAAGTTTTCAATGGCAACAAGGTAATGCTGGCAAGCATTTCTTCCTGGATTTAGGAAAGGTTTGCTACACTGCTGAGGTCTATATCAACAATGTCTATGTGGGCAAAAGGATATTTGCGCCTTATCTGTTTGACATCACCGGATTTCTCAAGACCGGAGCCAACACGATTGAGGTTCGCATAACGCCCGGCCAATTAAACGGGTTTATCGCGAAAGCAAAAAACGGCGATTTCAGGTACCGACAATTTAAGGGTAAAGAAGACCGGTTGATGTCAGCGGGACTAATTGGACCTGTGGTAATCAGACCCGAGCGGGATGGAAAATTCTAATGGATTAAAGTTATCAATGCGGGTAAATATTGTGAAATAAGAAAAATCAAAATGAAAAAGTTAAAAATTGTCTTCTCACTGTTCGTGTGTCTGCTTATCTCCGTTTTGACGGTGAACGCAGCTTCAAACTCAATAATCGGAAAATGGTACGGGTTAAAAGACGGAAGCCCGGTTACCATGACGTTTATAGATAATCAATCGATGTCGATCAAAGATGATGCATTCTCAAGTCTTTCTTTCGCATGCCATTACAGGATTGACCTGAAAACCACCCCGGCTACAATTGATCTTTTCGACATACCCAGTGGAATGGTTTTCTCCGGAATAATTAAATTCTCTGCTGATGGTACACTGGAACTATTTGGGTTTTTTGGCGCACCAGGCCAAACCCAGCGCCCGTCAAACATGGACAGTAACTCAAAACGATTGGACGCGTTTTACATCAAATTGAGCCGGAATTCGAGACTATTTGCCCCAAAGACCGTTCAAATGCCATCTTCCAAGGACTGGCATTTAGCCTTCGCCAGGAATAAACGTTTAGGCAGAGGTTTGAATCTAAATGGCATTCTGGATAATAATTCGGGCGACAAGCCAATCAAACCTGAGTATATTAAAATGATAGCGGATGCGGGGTTTAATAGTATCCGCCTTCCCGTCACCTGGGCAGTCCATAGCTCAAAAGCCTGGCCTTATACCATTGATCCGGCTTTCTTTAACAGAGTTGACAGTATCGTAAATCTATGTCTGAAGAATGGTTTGGCAGTGTCTATTGATATTCATTATTACCCTTATATCAATATGGCAGAAGGCGATAGCAAAATTAGTTTTAATGATAACATTAAACGGTTTTATTCTTTTTGGCGCCAAATCGGAGATCATTACAAAAATTATCCTTCAACAGTATATTTTGACATATTGAACGAACCCAATATAGAAATGGGCGTGAGCCTCTGGAATGAATTGATTGCGAATTCGCTCAAAATTATTCGAAAAACGAATCCACACCGCACAGTACTTGTTGGCACCCCTAATCTTGGACAATCCTGGACGATCGGCCTGCTTCAATTGCCTAAAAATGATTGGAACCTGATTGTACAAATCCATTATTACCTGCCGCACCTGTTCACACATCAGGGCTTAGCTTATGCTCGCGCGGAGTCGAGCATTGGGACTAAATGGACCGGTGCAACCGATGAGAAGAGGCCAATAGAAAGTGACTTTAATTTTTGCGCAAAATGGAGTAAGGAACATTTCAGGCCAATTAACCTTGGCGAGTTTGGGGTTAACGAAAATGCGGATATGGCATCTCGAGCAAGATATATCACATTTATCCGGGAGTTAGCTGAAAAGAATGGATTTAGTTTCCATATATGGGGTTTCCGCGAGATATTCCGAGTTTTCGATGAGGAAAAAGGCAAATGGCAGGAACCGATTCTCAATGCTTTGGTACCGCAAAAGCCCAAAAAAACTAATTGATTTAAATGACCAATACAATAAAATTTATGAAACGTATCTTTCTTATTCTACTCCTTACCTCGATCAGTTCCCGTTTATGGGCCACCATTAAATTACCGGCGTTGGTTGGCGATAATATGGTATTGCAACGGGACGCTAAAATTAACTTGTGGGGTTGGGCAGACCCAGGTGAAAATGTATATATTCAATTCCGGGGCAAACACTTCCAAACAAAAACAGACAAAGACGGGAAATGGACCCTTGTCTTGCCTCCGTTCTCTTATGGAGGTCCTTACCAAATGGTGATCAAAGGAAAAAATAGCATCACCCTACAGAACATTCTTGTCGGAGATGTATGGCTGGCTTCAGGTCAATCTAATATGGAGTGGGTATTGAACACAACTAATAACTCCGAAAAGGAAATCCAGACAGCAAATTTTCCTCAGATAAGGTTATTTAACGTCGTTAAAAAATTCGCTTTTCAACCGGATCAGGATATTAAGTCAAACGGATGGACGGAATGCACCCCGGAAACGGTAAAATTCTTTTCCGCTGTTGCTTTTTTGTACGGAAGGGAGTTGTATAAGCACTACAACGTTCCGATTGGCCTTATTGAATCGGCTTGGGGCGGCACTCCTGCACAAGCCTGGACCAGTAAAGAGAGCTTGAAGCCGCTTCCTGCATTCTCCAAATTGGCTGAAGAAGTTTCGAGGGTGCACATGACGGAATTCGATGCGTTCAAAAAAAAGAAAGAAACCTGGATGCAACTATATGGAGCAGTCGACCGGGGCAGGCTGCCTGGCCAAATGGAATGGTCTGACGTGAATTTAAATACTTCTGATTGGCTCACCATGAAACAACCTTGCAAATGGTCGGACTTCAAAGATTTGAAGGCATATAGTGGAATTATTTGGTTTCGCAAAGAGGTCGAAATCCCGTCTGAAGCCGCAGGCAAACCGATGGAATTGAACCTCGGCATCATATTATTGTCCGATTCCGTGTTTTTCAATGGGCAGCTGGTTGGAAGCGGCAGCGGTTTTGAAAAGAAACGGCAGTATCAGGTGCCGGCAAGTCTTGTAAAAACAGGCCGCAATTTAATTGCAGTACGCGTAAAAGGGATGGGTGACTATAGCGGTATACTGGGACCAGAGGCGGATATGTATATTCAAGCCGGCGGCAACAAAATACCTTTAGCCGGCGATTGGTTGTACAAGACAGGTCCGGACATAAGCGGAATGCCGTACGATGCGTTGTTTTCAACAGTAAATCCTTTCGGACCTCAAACATCGACGCTTATCTTTAATAGCATGATTGCACCACTTATTCCTTATAGCATCAAAGGTGTGATCTGGTATCAGGGCGAAGCCAATGCAGACGGGATGGAGGGCGCTCAGCAATACTACACCTTATTTCCTGCTATGATCAACGACTGGAGACAGCGATGGGGTTATAATTTCCCTTTTCTGTATGTGCAGCTTGCAGGGTTTCAGCCCGACAAGACAGAACCTGCAGATTATCCTTGGGCTCGTCTAAGAGAGGCACAATTCAAAACCCTTGCGCTTCCTAACACCGGTATGGCAACCGCAATTGATATAGGAGAGGAATATAATATACATCCCAGGAACAAACAAGACGTAGCGCATCGTCTCGCATTAACGGCGGAAAAAATAGCGTATAATGAAAATGTTGTTTATTCAGGACCTACTGTGAAAGGTATTAATATAGAAGGAGACAAAATTCGTTTAACTTTTGAAAATGTCGGTAGCGGATTATGGGCAAAAGACAAATACGGATATCTGCGTGGTTTTGCTATTTCCGGTGAAGATAAGAAGTTTACCTGGGCAAAAGCTTATCAAGATGGCAACGATGTTGTTGTGTATTCTGAAAGCATTAAGAAACCTGTCGCGGTTCGTTACGATTGGGGTAATTCGCCTGACGGCAACTTGTATAATAAAGAAGAATTGCCGGCTTTACCGTTTAGGACAGACGACTGGTAATAAAATATTGAAGGACGCTGAATAAGAATGCTAGTGGCTTTGATTTTTAATTGACGAGGAAAATGCGGAAAATAACGCTGCTCTTATGTTGTATGACGTTTCTTGGGGCGAGTACCATCAAGGCGCAGGTGTCATGGAAAAATCGGCTGATCGTAATAACCGATATAGGAAATGAGCCGGATGACCAGATGTCTATGGTCCGGTTGATGTTATACGCCAATCAGATAGATATTAAAGGATTGATAGCGTCGACTTCTATTCACCAAGCAAAAAAAGTTAGCCCGGAACTTATCCAGAAAGTGATTAAGGCTTATGGTAAAGTTCAGCCTAATTTATTGAAGCATGAACTAGGCTTCCCCTCAGCTGAAAAATTATTGAGGTTGGTAAAAAAAGGATTGCCGGTCTATGGCATGGAAGGCGTCGGAAAGGACAAGGATTCAGAGGGTTCAGAATGGATCATAAAAATATTGAAGGAACCGGATAGCCGGCCATTGTGGGTATCTGTTTGGGGCGGACCTAATGTTTTAGCACAGGCACTTTGGAAAATAAGACAAACGGAAACAAAAAGGGAAGCTCAAAGATTGATCGGTAAATTGCGGGTCTATACCATTTCGGACCAGGACAACTCGGGTCATTGGATACGCCAGAATTTTCCGGAACTATTTTATATATGCAGCCCGGGTTTATATGCAACCGCGACCTGGAGCGCAATAACAGGTTTTATTCGTGGAGCAAATAATGAAGTGATAAGCAATGATTGGATATCAAAGAACATTCAGGAAAGCCACAATCCCCTGGGTGCAGTTTATCCGGATGCTGCATACGGTATAGAAGGGGACACACCCTCCTGGCTATCCTTAATTCCAAATGGCTTAAGTGATCCGGAGCACCCTGACTGGGGCGGCTGGGGCGGACGCTATGAGTATTATAAGCCGTTACTCGATACCAAGGTAAAATCTTTCGTACCAGTCGAAGAAGAAACGAGAGCTTTTTGGACAAATGCAATTGACGAGTATACCCCAAGAGTTCAAGGGAAATGGGGCAGAACGCTGATAAGAGATACCGCTACCTATAAAGACAACCAGGTGACGATCTGGAGGTGGCGTGAGGACTTTCAAAATGATTTTGCAGCGAGAATGGCCTGGTGTTCCAGGGACTATAAAAATGCAAATCACCCTCCCGTTGTTAAGCTTAACATGAGCGATCACCTCACAGTGAAATCCGGTGAAACATTTGAACTCGATGGGGGCGCCTCTTACGACCCTGACAACGATGGTTTAAGTTACCACTGGTTTCAATACAAGGAGGCGGGAACTCTTAAAACCACCATTCCGATTTTTCCGGAAAATATATCAGTCGTTTCTGTAAAAGCACCGAAGGTCGATAGCACCCAAACGACTCATTTTATATTAAAAGTTACCGATAAAGGAGCGCCGAAGCTGACACGATATAAAAGAGTAATTGTTACAATCGTTCCTGATTAGGAACGTGTCCGGCAATTCGGAGGTTGTCTTCTTCGTATTCGTGAGCAATGCTCGAATCGAATATTTGACTTTGGTGGACCGGAATTAAAAATATACCCTCAATTGGGGGTTGGTTAAGTTGATTAATGCAGCGCTTCCCGTGGTACGGAAGCGCTTTTTAATTAACACCACTGCCTTATCTACGATATACAAGTCATTGAGTTGACTCTTCCTGTTCCAGCATTATCAATCTGTAAGTATTCGCTGCAGCTTCAGGCAACGGTTTAGCTATTTTCCTGCTTTTGATATCAAACCATACGATGTCAACCGTTAATTGCGCCTTCTTTTTTTTGTGCTCATCGACAAATTCGTGTACCAGCGTCCATTTCGAACCGTCGACGTTAACTTCCTTAATTCTGAGATGAATATGAACGGTGTCAGTGTATTTAATTTCTCTGAAAAACACACACTCCTCGCGCATTAAAATGGGTGCAAAATGCTGTTCTTCCATAACTTTTAAGGTCAAACCATAACGACTAAGCATTTCCATGCGATGTTGTGAAGCTAAATCATAATAGCTGCTATGTCTTAAATGAAAGTTAGGGTCCAGGTCTGACCAGCGTAAATTTACCTTGTGTGGTGTCGAGAACATTATTTAATAATATGATTAACTTTTAAATCGGATCTTTTTGCTACTAAATTATAAATTCTTAACCTGCTCCTGAACATCCATTCTCTAAATGACGAAACTACTAGTCCGCAATAATTAAATAACACAACGTGTAATAAAGTTGTCATTTCTTGTTTTTGACATTTGCCAACTTCGATGCCCGACAAATCAGAACGTTATGGATAAAGCAACTGTACAGCGGTCCAGGATGTCCGGTATCATCCCATCAAGAGACCAGCTACTTACCCAAGGAGACCTGGTAGATTTCAAGGAAGATATGCTGCTGGAATTGAAGCGTATCATGAAAGAGTTGATGACTGGTCAACCCGGAAAAAAATGGCTCAAATCAGCCGAGGTAAAAAAGCTACTCGGCATTTCACACGGCTTCCTGCAATCGTTAAGAGATAGCGGCGTCCTGCCGTTTACGAAAATAGGCGGCTCTATCTATTATGATTATGAGGACATCACCTTTATGATGTCCGTCAACAAAAGCGCCTGAAATCATGACACCGGCCAGGCCTGTACTTAACAGGCCGGCATTAAAATCAAAATTATGCTGGTCAAACGTAAAGCGAAACGCATACCTGCGGGGCGCAGGTATGTTCCCGAGCCGGAACTAATCCTTCAGCAGGGTTTCGGTACGGAAATGCCGCCGCAAAAAGTCTTGGTCGAAATTTATTTCGATCAAAAGGGATTTACCGGGCAGGCCGCCCTGTTCTATGATTTTTATGAAAGATCCCAATGGTGCAGCCCTAGGGGGACGCCATACCGCAACTGGAAACTGCTGGCCGGAGAATGGATATTTAACTACGAACAGGAACAGAAACTGCGGAAACGCCTGCGGGAGAATATGATTGCAGGACTCCTGCGGCATTCTGTTTAGCTATCATTCTATAATTATAATCATCAACGATTCTATAAATCTAACAGCATGGCAAAGATCATCACTATAGCCCACCAGAAAGGTGGCGTAGGCAAAAGCACATTAGCGATCAACCTGGCTTTATGTTTCCAGGGTCAGTTGTCGGTGGCGCTCGTCGATACCGACCTTCAGGGAAGTTTATATCATATGCGGTCGGACTTTCCGGACCTGACAATCATAGGCGTCGATAAATTCTCAGATATTCAGAAACTGGCGTTTGACCTGGTTATTGTCGATACCCCGCCGTATCTGTCCAACCGGTTACCGGAGTTGTTCCGTCATCCTATGTTTGCATATAGGATAAAAACAATGTGAGTTAAGAGTAGATTTAA
>JAFDZM010000051.1 GCA_018266915.1 Bacteroidota bacterium
TAAAACCGTCTGTTCCTTTTTTGATATTTTCCATGCTGATGCTCAGGTTTTTGGCTGTTACAAGTCATTAAGTAAAAGTTTCACTACACCTTTGCCTTTGCGCAGATCACCATTCATTTCACTTACCATTTTATTCATTTGGACCGTAACCTGGCTGGCATTATCGCTTGCCTGCCTGATCTTGTTTACAGCCTCATTCAAATTATAGGCGAGTGTGGTGTCCTTCAACAGCAGCCCGATATTGCCTTTGCCTTGCTTTATCCGCGAAACAAGGTCGTTCAATCCCCGCGTCATCTCACGGGTGTTTGCACTGGTTTGTTCAATGTTTTTTAAAGTCGATTCAATATTATTTTTTAGCGCTTTATTATTGATCAAGTTCCAGGCAGCGCTTTTATCGAGCTGCGAAACAGTATTCTTAAGTGATTCAGAGATATCGGCGATATTGTTGCTGGTTTTTGACAGTGTTTCCAGTATCTCATCAGTACCGCTGATTTTTCTGGTTTCAATTTGATCATTATCATCAATAAGTGGCAGCCCACCTTTGCCGGGTGTAATATTGATGATTTTGTCACCCATCAGCCCTTGAGTTCCAATGGATGCACGCGCATTCTTACGAATAAAGGGCCTAATTTTATTATCGATACGCATGATCACTTCAATAGAGGTATCGTTCAGGATTTTTATATCCTTAACTGTACCCGCTTGTATCCCGGAAAACAGTACATTATCGCCTTCGATAAGGCCATTTACATTTGAGAAACGGGCTCTGAGCTCAAAATTCGAGCCGAATAGACTCCGATTTTGCCCGATCATATAAAGCGTGAATATCAGCGCCAGCAATCCTGCCAGCACGAATGCACCTAATCTGATATTGTTTCCTCCCTGGTTTGTCATTTTCTTATTCAAAAAACTGTTTTACATGTTCATCTTCTGATTTTTCAAGGTCTTCAAAAGAACCTTCTGTATAGCATTTCCCGTCAAGCAGCAGCGCCACCCTGTCGGCTGTATTTTTAACACAATTCATATCATGCGAAATGATGATCGACGAAGTTTGGTATTTGTCATGCAGCTTCAGGATTAGGCTTTCTATCTCCCTGGCTGTAATTGGGTCGAGTCCGGTTGTCGGTTCATCATATAAAATAACTTTTGGTCTTAATATCATTGTCCGCGCCAGGGCAATGCGTTTAGCCATTCCGCCAGATAGCTCGGCAGGCATCATTTCTGAGGTATGACCAAGATTTACATTATCCAGTGCTTCCATCACCATGTCATCGACTTCCTTTTGCGAAAGCTCAAACCAATGCCGTCTCAGCGGAAATTCGAGGTTCTCACGCACCGTCATCGAATCATATAAGGCATTGCTCTGGAACAGGAAACCAATCTCCGTGCGCAACATATCCAATTCATGATGGCTGAGTTCGTCCACATTGTTGCCAAATACAATGATTTCGCCATCGTCGGGTTTCAGTAAGCCGATAATGCATTTGATCAATACCGATTTCCCGGATCCCGAGCGGCCAAGCACTACCAGGTTTTCCTTACTATTCAACCTCAGGTTAAAATTATTCAGCACATGGTTATTACCGAAAGACTTGCAGAGGCCGTTGATCACGATCACGGCCTCTCCGTTACTGTCGTTCATCTCCGCTGTCTGTCCGTGTTCCATGTTTTGTTAGTTTAAGCCTAAAATTGCTGTGACTTGAACAGCCAGCAGGTCGATTATGAAGATAAAGACCGATGAAAGCACGACTGCTGAATTTGCCGAGTTACCAACTCCCCGTGTCCCTTTGTTTGAATTATAACCCTTGTAGCACCCAACTATACTTACCGCGAAGCCGAAAAAAAATGTCTTGATAAATGCGGGAAGCACATCGCCGAATTCCAGTGTTCTTAATATTTGCATGAAGAATAATTTGAAGCTTGTTACTGCGCTGATGTTGACGCCTATATATGCGCCAAAAAGCGATATAGCATCGGCCAGCATGGTAAGAACAGGAAGCATTAGCGTACCAGCGACAACCCTGGTCGCTACCAGGTATTTGTAGGGATTGGTACCGCTTACTTCCATAGCGTCTATTTGTTCGGTTACTTTCATCGAGCCTAACTCGGCGCCAATGCTGCTCCCTATCTTTCCGGCAAAGATCAGTGCGGTAATGACCGGTCCAATTTCCCTGACAATGGCAATGCCCACCATTACAGGCAGTTGCGACTGTACGCCATAATATACCAGCGACGGCCTAAGCTGCATGGTAAGTACCAAACCCATAATGAAACCGGTAAGCGCTACCAGCGGTAGCGAGCGATATCCTATAATATAGCACTGGACCAGGAATTCTTTAAACTCATAAGGTGGTTTGGTGCCCAAAGTGAACAGTTGCCCGGTAAACCGGGCCATGTAACCGGTTTGACTCATAAAATCCCGGGTTTTAGCTACGATGTCCATATGTCAAAATGATAGGATTGATATAAATCGTTAATAATCAAGTTTTTGACCAAGTTAGATGGCTTAGCGGCTTGAAAAAATGACAGGAATTGTGCGTAATAGTGATCTAGGTCAGATATGGCTGGTATAAAGTCAGTTGAGCTTAATATTGGGTAATTACCGAAATATATTGACAGTTGATGATAATCAGCATTTGCAATGATTCATATCATTTAAATAAAGCTGCAGTGTTTTGATCTTTAGCCTGTTAGAAGCATTGCTGTTTGCTGGTAAAACAAACAGGCATCTAGTAAATTAAGCAATTAAGGGTTTATGGATATCGTTACACATTTTGCATTAGGAATTTGCACGGCAGAAACATTCCGGAAAAGAGAGGAGGGGAAGGCTATTCTATATTTGGGTGGGATTATGCAGTGCTTTCCGGATATTGATACCATTGCAGGGCTATTCCTTCCTGCCGACCGCTCACTTTTGATCCATCGTGGTTTAACACATTCCTTATTTTTTGCAATAGTCGGAGGCCTCATACTTTCATTAATTATTTATCCCATTTTTAAACGGCAAGGCAGGTTTTTTTCCCATGTATTCTTTTTTGTTTTATTTCAATTGGCCTTGCACGATCTTTTAGATTTATGTAATGCCTATGGAACAGGCTTATTTGAACCATTTAGCCATCAGCGTTTTTCAGTAAATCTGCTTTTTGTAGCCGACCCGCTGTTTAGTTTGGGGCTTATCGTTGCTGCTCTTGTTTTACTAATCAGCAAAAATTCTTATAGATTCAGAGTGAGATGGGCTTGGGTGGCTTTGCTGTTTTCAGGCTGCTACCTGTTTTATGCAGGTATAAATAAAACTATTATTGACCGCCGGGTACATGATATGCTTCAGTCGCGCCGCGTGAATTTTAAAAGCTACTTTACCACACCAACACCAATGAACAGTATGCTATGGTATATTGTTATTAATTCTGATAGTTGCTATTATACAGCCTATAGTTCAGTGTTTGATAGTAGTTCAAAAATTATTAGTCTCGAGACTCAAGCTAAAAATTATTCTTTATTGAACTTTGTAAAGGGCAAGCATTCCGTGCAGAACCTCAGAAATTTTGCAGGTGGGTACTATACGCTCTCAGGCACAGACAAAGCGCTGTACATTAATATATTGAGATTCGGGCAGATACAGGGCTGGGACAGAAAGAATGCGCCTTTTGTATTAAGCTATCCGCTTATTACTAATCAATTTCATATTACGTCGTTACAAAAAAATCGCTTAGCTGTTTGGGACGCTGATGCGGTGAAGGCTTACATAAAAAGAATAGGGGGTAATCAATAATATGATCAGGCGAAGCACCAGTTTCTACATCATTAACGGTTTAACGCTTTACAGGCTTTGTGCAGCTCCTTTTTTGATTGGTTTGGCGGTGTTCGATCAATTCGATTTATTTAAATGGCTTTTGCTCATAAGCTTTTTAACTGATGCTGTGGACGGCTTTTTTGCTAGGAGATATAAGATCACCAGCACCTTTGGCACTCACGTCGATTCACTGGCCGACGATTGTACCATTTTGGCTGCCATTATCGGTATGTGTATTTTGCATTCACTTTTCTTTTTGTATGAAATCATACCGGTAGCAGTTTTACTTGTATTGTACATTGTACAAAATGTGATTGCTTATCGTAAATATAAGCGGCCGACAAGTTTTCACACTTATACTGCAAAGGTGGCGGCGGTTTCACAGGCCGCTTTCCTCATTACGTTCTTTTTTATGCCATACCCGGTTTATTGGCTATTTTACCTAATGGTTGTATTAACAAGTATTGATTTGCTGGAGGAAGTCATCCTTGTGATGATTTTGCCTGG